>NZ_JBWKOF010000002.1:0-194077 GCF_059415945.1 Pseudomonas sp. GW821-FHT09H03
GAAATACAAAACGCCCGATGCAGTGCATCGGGCGTTTTGAGACTGAAACAGGTGTAAACCTATTTCAGGACTAGACACGGTGCCTGTTCGGATGCTACCGGCCTCTTCGCGAGCAAGCCCGCTCCCACAGTGATTTGTATTGATCAAAAAACTTGTGGGAGCGTGGCTTGCCCTCGATGAACCGCGGTACTTCAAATTACTTGAGGGTCACAGTGCCTTTCATCATCGAGATGTGGCCCGGGAACGAGCAGAAGAAGCCGTATTTTTCAGCCGCATCCAGCTTCGACACGTCGAAGGTCACCGAGTCGGTTTCCTTGGCGCCGATGATCTTGGTGTGAGCGATGACGCGCGCGTCGCCTTCTTTCAGGTAGTTCTTGTCGATACCGGCCGCCAGGCCGTCAGTGGCGATCGGCTGCATGTCGGCTTCTTTACTCAGCACCCAGTTATGACCCATGACGTTTTTCGGCAAGCTGCCGGAATGGGTCAGCTCAACGGTGAACGTCTTGCAGCTCTTGTCGATTTCGATGGCCTTGGTGTTGAAGGACATTTGATCGGTGGAGTCAATGGTGGTCTTGCACTCGGCAGCCATCAGTTGGCTGCTCGCCAGTGTCAACAGGGATACCGCAACAAGTTTGGCAAACATGGTGAATCTCCAAGGCAGGGTTATCGAAAACGCGAATGCACAGAAGACTGCCTGAAATCTTCGCAAGTTCCTATGATTTGAATCAAAAATTGTATACAACTTTTGAGCTATTAGCCCGATGCAGACAATCTACCGGCCAAGCGTCTGGTCCGGCTCTATCATCAGGGCGTCATCTCTGAACCGGAGTACCGCTCATGTCCATCAACAGCTTGTTGTGCAGCTTGCTCGCCGCCTACGCCTGCGGCGCCAGTGGTACCCATCAAACGCCTGAACGGGAAGTTTAGCCCTTGGAGCGTCGCGCGCCTGCCTTTACTCTGTGCCCCTGATCGACCCAGGAGCAAGGCATGTCTTTAACATCCGTTTGTGTATTTTGCGGCGCCAGCACCGGCACCAACCCGGCTTACCGTGAAGCCGCCGTGGCCCTTGGTCAGGCCCTGGCTGCACGCAACCTGACCCTGGTCTACGGCGGAGGCGCCGTGGGCCTGATGGGCATCGTCGCTGATGCGGCGCTGGCGGCTGGCGGTGCAGTAATCGGCATCATCCCGCAAAGCCTGATGGACAAGGAAATCGGCCACAAAGGCCTGACCCGCCTGGAAGTGGTCGATGGCATGCATGCGCGCAAGGCGCGGATGGCCGAACTCAGCGATGCCTTTATCGCTCTGCCAGGTGGGCTGGGCACTCTGGAAGAGCTGTTCGAGGTCTGGACCTGGGGCCAGCTTGGCTACCACGGCAAGCCGCTGGGGCTGCTGGAAGTGAACGGTTTCTACAGCAAACTGACGTCTTTTCTCGATCATATCGTCGGCGAAGGCTTCGTTCGCGAACCGCACCGTGACATGCTGCAAGTGAGCGAATCGCCGCAATCGCTGCTTGATGAACTGGATGCCTGGCAGCCGACAGTGGTGCCAAAGTGGATCGAGCAAAAACCCAGCTAACGGCTGGGCATCGATACAGGGCAGAATATGCGCCGCTCAACCTCACCTTCGACCCAAGAGGATCGCCCATGGCTAAACCTAATTATTCCTTCGCCAAACGTCAGAGAGACTTGGCCAAGGAGCAGAAGAAAGAGGAAAAGCTTCAGCGCAAGAAAGCTTCAGCTGAAGAAACCGCACTGAACCCTGAGGGTGAAGTGGCGGCAGAAGACGATGTTGATGCACCGAAAGATCAGGCGCCCGACGCCTGAGAACCTCCGGGCCGGATGACCTGATCAATCTGCGTCCAGGCTTGGCAGCTTTGTGGCGAGGGGGCTTGCCCCCGTTGGGGCGCGAAGCGCCCCCCCCCATATCCGGGTTCGGGTTCTATCTTACCCATTGAGCTTTTTGGTATTGGGCCTGCTGCGCAGTCCAGCGGGGCAAGCCCCCTCGCCACAAAAGCCCCTGACCACAAAAGCCCCCCTCACCATAACGCTGGCTCCCACAGCGGATCTGCGTTATTCCAGCGGCATTACGGTGACCCGCACCTCCGGGTCGTGATTGCCACCGCCCAATATCACCCCGCGCAACGGCGACACATCGGAAAAGTCCCGGCCCCAGGCCAGGGTGATGTGTTCCAGCGCCGGTTGCACGTTGTTGGTCGGATCAAAGTCCACCCAGCCCTGAACCGGACAAAACACCGAGACCCAGGCATGGGACGCGTCGGCGCCGATCATTCGTGGCTGGCCCGGTGGTGGCTGGGTCAGCAGGTAGCCGCTGATATAGCGTGCCGCCAGCCCCCGGGAACGTACGCAGGCCAGCATCAGGTGAGCGAAGTCCTGACAGACTCCGCGGCGGCGCTCCAGCACTTCCACCAGTGGTGTTGCCACCTGGGTCGCTTCGGCATCGAAAGTGAATTCGCTGAAGATTTTCTCCATGAGGGCCTGCACACCCAGCAATAACGGCCTGCCCGCCGGAAAACAACTTTCCGAGAATTCGACGAAATTCCGCTTTAGATGCACATAGGGTGATTCGAACCGGTACCGGCAGGCCTCGAGCAGTTCGGGGGAAAGTGCCTGGCCGCTGTAGGTCAGCACTCTGCGCGTTTCTTCCCACGCCGGGGACAGGTGGAAATCCGCTATCTGTCGGGGCAGCACTTCGATCGTCAGTTTGGCATTGACCAGCAACTCATCATGGGGACGCTCGAATGCCAGCCTCGTCACTGGATTACCGAACACATCCAGTTCATCACGGCGGGAAGTGGGATCCGGGCTGATCTGCAACTGCTGGTTGACGCAGTGCTGCCAGGCACAAGGCCGTGGCCATAAATGGGCCAGTTGTTGGGCGAGGGACACCGGACTGTCATAGTGATAATGGGTGTCGTGGAAAATCTGGTAGCGGGCACTCATCACACAGACACCGTACGTTGACTGACATCATCGACATGCGCGAAATGCCGCAACGCGAGACGATCCGATACGTGTCCACTGGCGTCGGCAATCTCTTGCAGCAACCCCGCCAGCCCGTCTATGGCAGCCCGGACGCTGGCATCGCCGAACAATGAGTGTTCCAGACAGCCCAGGTCGAAGCGCGCCAGCCGCTCCACCAGGGCTGGCAGCACCGCTTCGCGCGCAGCGCCAAAGTCGTCGTTCAGGCGCTTGACCGTACGGGTCACCAGTTTCAACTGGAACAGCACCGCGTGCGGGTTTTCTTCGTCCAGCAGCAGCAGGTCGAACACCGGGATCAATTGCGCCACTGCCAGGTACCGCGAGCGGTAGGTAATGCTGCTGTTACCCAGTTCCAGCAGCCACTCCAGACTGGATTGATCGAAGGCCCCGGCACCACGCAGGAACGCCGCCAGGCTGGCGCAGAGAAATTGCAGTCGCTCGATTCGCCGGCCAATCATCAGGAAACGCCAGCCCTCATCCCGGGTCATGTCATCCAGGGCAAAACCGGACAGTGCCGCCAAAGACATCACCAGGCGGTTGAGAAAATCCAGCAACTCGCCGAAATCCGGGTCTTCAGCTTCCAACTCGAGGGCGTCGCGTTGCAACTCTACCAGCGCCTGCCAGTTTTCCCGCGAGAGCTTGCCGCGCACCTGAGAGGCGGCCCACTGCAGACGTTGCAGATTGGTGCGCAGGCTGAACGGCCAGTCATCACCGAGTAACGCCACCAGCAAGCGTTCCGGCAGCTCGCCTTCATCGGGTAACAACATCAGCCGTTCGCTGAGCTCGACCGCCGACTGCAGGGCTTGCGGGTCATCGCCATCGACATAGCGCGTCAGCATGATGCGCAGCAACCGCGCGCTGTCGTCGCAGCGTTCGCAATAACGGCCAAACCAGTACAGGTTTTCCACCACCCGCGAGGGCAGGTACGGATCGCGCCGCACCAGATCGCGTACACCGATGTTGCGCTGGGCTTTCCACTGTTCACCGCTGGGTGGGCGATCACCGAGCACCCAAGTGTCCTTGCTTGCGCCTGCGCGTTGCATCGACACCACTTCGGCATCCGCCTGGGCGGCGACCCGGGTCAAGCCACCGGGCAAGACTCGATAACCCTCGCGGCTGGCCACCGCATACGCGCGCATGCCAATGGCACGTGGTTGCAGTTGACCGTCTTCAGCTTGCCAGATCGGCGCCAGGGATAACTGCGCGAGTTCTTGCGCAACATAAGCGTATGGCCGCGCCTGCATGCGCTTGGCGAGGGATTGACGCTGCTCTTCACTTAAATCACGGCCAAAAACCGGGGAAAAGCTCTGGGACGCAAACGCCGGTTTGATCAACAGCTCCGGAAGTTTTTCAAGCGCCTGGGCCAGCACCGGCGCTTCACCGCACCACCACGTGGCGATGGAAGGCAGGATCAATTCTTCGCCGAACAGGAACTGGTTGATCCTGGGCAGGAAACCGAGCAGTCCCGGCGACTCCAGCACACCGCTGCCGAGGGCATTGGCCACCAGCACCCGCCCCTGTCGCACGGCTTCGAGCAGGCCGGGCACGCCGAGTGCCGAGTCGGTGCGCAACTCCAGGGGGTCGCAGAAGTCGTCGTCGAGCCGGCGCATGATCGCGTGGACCCGGCGCAACCCGCTCAGTGTTTTCAGGTAGACCGTGGCATCGCGCACCGTCAGGTCACCACCTTCGACCAGCGGATAACCGAGCTGCCGCGCCAGATAGAGATGTTCGAAATAGCTCTCGTTGAAGCGCCCCGGCGTCAGCAGCACCACCAAAGGCGCATCAGAATCGCCCGGAGCCTGTCGTGCCAGGGTTTCCTGCAACGTCCGGAAAAATCCGGCCAGATTCTGCACCTTCAAGTCACGGTAGAGCTCGGGGAAGGCTCGGGACACGATGGTGCGGTTTTCCAGCGCATAACCAGCGCCCGACGGTGCCTGGGTCCGGTCCGCCGTGACCCACCAGCGGCCATCGGGGGTGCGCGCCAGATCGACTGCATACAGGTGCAGAAAAGCGCCATCCGGCGGCTTGATACCCTGACAGGGCCAGAGGAAGTTGTTGTGGCCGAAGACCAGCTCGGCCGGCAACAGGCCTTCAGCGATCAAACGTTGCGGACCGTACAGATCGGCCAGAACCGCATTGAGCAGCCGCGCCCGCTGCGCAATACCGGCGGACAACTGCCCCCATTCATCAGCGGCAATCACATGGGGCAGCAGATCCAGTTCCCACGGCCGGTCAGCGCCCTTGGGGTCGGCATAGACGTTGTAGGTCACGCCGTTTTCCTGGATCTGCCGGGTCAGCAGTGCCTGACGCTGCACCAGTTGCGCCGGCGTGCTGCGCTGCAATTGCTCAAACAGACGTCGCCAGTGCGCACGCACGGCGCCACTGTCGTCGAGCAGTTCGTGATAGGTGCCCGCTGTCAGCGGGTAGCGGTCTAGCAGGTCAGGCATGGAGTGCTCGGCAGACAGCAATGAACAGTCAGACTAACGCAGGCTCATGACGCCCGGATAGACGAAAAATCCGGACGTCGCGTACGGTCTAAAAACGTCGTAAATCGAGGGTCAGCGGTAGCTCGTCGTTGATTTCAACGTTCGGTATCGCCAGTTTTCCTGGCGTATGTCCGATGCGGAAGAAACGTGCCATCCGCCGGCTCTCGGCTTCGTTGGCGTTCACCGGCAAGCTGTCGTAGTTGCGTCCGCCCGGGTGGGCAACGTGGTACTGGCAGCCACCCAGCGAACGCTGCATCCAGGTATCGAGCAGGTCGAACACCAAAGGCGCGTGGACCGGTATGGTCGGTTGCAGACAGTTGGCCGGCTGCCAAGCGCGAAAACGCACGCCCGCGACAAATTCGCCGACCCGCCCGGTTGGTTGCAGCGGCACGGGTTTGCCGTTGCAAGTCAGCAGATAACGCTGGGGCGGCAGGCCGCTGAGCTTTACCTGCACACGTTCAAGGGATGAATCCACATAACGCACCGTGCCACCGACCGCGCCCTCCTCGCCCAGCACATGCCAGGGTTCAAGCGCCTGACGCAACTCCAGCGCAATACCATTGACGGCGTAATCGCCAACCTTGGGAAAGCGGAATTCCAGGTGCGCTGCAAACCACTCGGCCCGCACGGGATAACCGGCGGCGTTGAGATCAACGATGACGTCGGCGAAATCTTGCTCGATAAAGTGTGGCAACAGGAAGCGGTCGTGCAGCTCCGTGCCCCAGCGCGCCAGCTTCGCCGGCGCATAAGGCTCGCGCCAGAACCGTGCGACCAGCGCCCGCAACAACAACTGCTGAGCCAGGCTCATGCGAGCATGGGGCGGCATCTCAAAGGCACGCAACTCAAGCAAACCGAGGCGCCCGGTCGCGCCGTCCGGTGAATAGAGCTTGTCGATACAGAACTCGGCGCGATGGGTGTTGCCCGTCACGTCGATCAGCAGGTTACGCAGCAACCGGTCGACCAGCCACGGCGGGCATTCCTCCCCCGGCTCAGGCATCTGGGCGAAGGCAATCTCCAGTTCGTACAAGGCATCGTTACGCGCCTCATCGACACGCGGCGCCTGGGACGTCGGGCCGATGAACAGGCCGGAGAACAGGTAGGACAAAGACGGATGGTTGTGCCAGTAGCTGATCAGGCTGCGCAGCAAGTCCGGCCGGCGCAGAAACGGCGAGTCCGCCGGCGTCGCACCACCCAATACGAAATGGTTACCGCCGCCGGTGCCGGTGTGACGCCCGTCGATCATGAATTTCTCGGTGGTCAGTCGGGTCTGGCGCGCTTGTTCATAGAGGAACTCAGTGCGATCGACCAACTCGTCCCACGTGGCGGACGGCTGTACGTTGACCTCGATCACACCAGGATCGGGGGTGATACGGAAATTGCTCAGGCGCGGGTCGCTCGGCGGCTCGTAGCCTTCCAGCAACACCGGGCAATGCAGCTCTTCAGCGGTGGCTTCGATCGCAGCGACCAGTTCGAGGTAATCCTCAGCCCGTTCCAGCGGTGGCATGAACAGGTACAGGCGCCCTTCCCGTGCCTCGGCACAAAAGGCAGTTCGGGTCAGCCAGTCGGCGGACTCGTCGATTTTTGGCACCCGGTCTTCGGTAACGGCTGCCGATCCCTGATTCTGAGATTGTGTGGTATCCGGAAGTGGCGGGAAGTCCTGATTCGGGTCTTGCGGGTGGATGAACGGATACTCCGCCGCTTTTACCCACGGCTGCGAAGCCAGTGGCAGGCGATAGCCCAACGGCGAATCACCAGGCACCAGGCGACAGTGTTCGTCGCGCAGATACCAGCGACCGCTTTGCCATTGATCACCCTTGGCGGTGCGTGCCAGTGGCAGGACCTGGCCAATGACCTTGTCCAGCCCCTGACTGAAGACTTTACGCAAACGCGCGCGCTCCAGCGGTTCCTCCAGGCGGGAGTCTTCGGCGCTGACGTTTTGCGGCAATGCTCCCTCACGCCAGAGGTAATAGAAATTGTCTTCGTAGGCCGGAAACACAAAACGTGTCGGAATTTTCAGGCGTTCGGCGACACTCGCCAGAAAACGCCCGGCCAGCTCGCCATCGGCACCGTAGTCCTGTTGCTCATCGGCAATCAGTGCGCCGTTTGTCCAGATCGGCACACCATCGCGGCGCCAATAGCAATTGAGCGACCAGCGCGGCAGTTGCTCACCGGGGTACCACTTACCCTGGCCGAAGTGCACCAGACCCTGGGGTGCATAACGCCGGCGCATGCGCTGGAACAATTCGGCAGACAGTCGACGCTTGTCCGGGCCCAGTGCGGCAGTGTTCCACTCGGCGCCGTCCGGATCATCGATGGAGACGAAGGTAGGTTCACCGCCCATGGTCAGGCGGACATCACCTTCCAGGAGATCGGCGTCGATCTGCCGGCCCAGAGCCTGGATCGCCAGCCACTGTTCTTCGCTGTAGGGTTTGGTGACCCTTGGCGCTTCCCAGATCCGCTCCACCGACATTTCGTGGCTGAACTCGCACTCGCAGGGTTCCACCAGGCCACTGATCGGTGCCGCTGAGGACGGATCGGGACTACAGGCCAACGGGATATGCCCTTCACCGGCAAACAGCCCGGATGTCGCGTCCAGGCCGATCCAGCCGGCACCGGGTAAATACACCTCACACCAGGCGTGCAAATCGGTGAAGTCGACTTCAGTACCGGACGGTCCGTCGAGGCTTTTGACATCGGCCGTCAGCTGGATCAGGTAACCGGAGACGAAGCGCGCCGCCAGCCCGAGATTACGCAGCAATTGCACCAGCAACCACGCCGAATCGCGGCAAGAGCCGGAAGCCTGAGTGAGGGTATGCTCAGGCGTTTGCACACCCGGTTCCATGCGGATCAGATAATCGATGTCTTCGCTCAAACGCTGATTGAGCGCCACGAGGAAATCCACCGCCGGCAGCGGCGTGCGATCGATGCCGTCCAGGTAGTCCTGGAATTTCGGCGTCAGTGGCAAGGTTTCCAGGTAGGGCGACAATTCCTTGCGTTCGTCTGTGGCGTAGGTGAACGGAATTTTTTCGGCATAAGGTTCGAGGAAGAAGTCGAACGGGTTGAAGATCGCCATTTCCGCCAGCAGATCCACCTCGATCCGCAGTTCATCGGTTTTTTCCGGAAACACCAGACGCGCCAGGTAGTTGCCCTGGGGGTCCTGCTGCCAGTTGATGAAGTGTTGCTCGGGCGACACTTTCAGCGCATAGGACAGAATGCGCGTGCGACTGTGGGCCGCCGGGCGCAGACGAACGATCTGCGGGCCAAGCTCGACGGAGCGGTCGTAGCGATAGTGCGTGACATGGTGCAATGCGACATGAATCGACACGGCGTGCCTCCTGCGAGCCTTAAGCGTATCGGAAAGCGCGCAAGACTTATGCCATCCAGTGGTGCTGGCGCTTTCTCCGGTTGCTGAAGGCAGTACAGCACCAAAACCGGGCGATGCGGGGAATTGGTTTGAGGCAGTTGCACGTTAATGTGGCGAAGGGTTGGCTGCGGGGGCTTCGGACTTTGCGTCCGGCTTGAGTCTGCTCCCTCACCCTAGCCCTCTCCCGGAGGGAGAGGGGACTGACCGAGTGGTCTGGTCGATATACTGCGACCTGAGGGATCAAGTCGAACTCAGGCTACGAAAAGCATGGAGATGGACTCTCCTGGTCGAAAACCTGCGACCTGAGGATCAAGTCGAACTCAGGCTATGAAAAGCATGGAGATGAACTCTCCTGGTCGAAAACCTGCGACCTGAGGATCAAGTCGAACTCAGGCTACGAAAAGCATGGAGATGGACTCTCCTGGTCGAAAACCTGCGACCTGAGAGCTCAAGTCGAACTCAGGTTCCGAAAGGCATGGAGATCGGCTCCCTTTCCCCCTCGCCCCCTTGGGGGAGAGGGCTGGGGTGAGGGGGAAGGCGGTCAGCGCGGTACTACTGGCTTGCGCGCAGGCTTGGGGCCTTTGCCCTTGGCTGCATCCTTGCGCTCCTTGGCCGCCTGCTGATTGCGGGCAAATGCCGCCGCCTTGGCCTGTTCGCGCTTGTCCCACGGGTTACTGCCATCGCTGGCGCGCGGAGGCAAGCCAGTGTTCTGGGTCAGGATTTTGGTGGTCTTTTCCCCGGTAACCTTATGGCTGCCGGCCGGCGTCGAGTTCTTGCGACGGGCGCTCTGGTAGCTGTCAGTGGACGGCTGGTGCAGCGGGATCAACTGGTTCTTGCCCGGCCCGATCAAATCGGCACGGCCCATGCGGGTCAGCGCTTCACGCAGCATCGGCCAGCCCTTCGGATCGTGATAACGCAGGAACGCCTTGTGCAGACGGCGCTGCTCTTCACTCTTGACGATAGTCACGCCGTCACTCTTGTAGGTGACCTTGCGCAGCGGGTTCTTGCCCGAGTGGTACATCGCGGTGGCGGTGGCCATCGGCGACGGGTAGAACGCCTGCACCTGGTCGGCACGGAAACCATTGCCCTTGAGCCACAGGGCCAGGTTCATCATGTCTTCGTCAGTAGTACCCGGGTGGGCCGCGATGAAGTACGGAATCAGGTACTGCTCCTTGCCCGCTTCCTTGGTGTACTTCTCGAACATGCGCTTGAACTTGTCATAGCTGCCGATGCCCGGCTTCATCATCTGGTTGAGCGGACCTTCCTCGGTATGTTCCGGGGCGATCTTCAGGTAACCACCGACGTGGTGAGTCACCAGCTCCTTGACGTATTCCGGCGACTCGACCGCGAGGTCATAGCGCAGGCCGGAAGCAATCAGGATCTTCTTCACACCCGGCAAGGCACGGGCGCTGCGATAAAGCTGGATCAGCGACGAGTGGTCCGTGTTCAGGTTCGGGCAGATGCCCGGGAACACGCAGGACGGCTTGCGACACGCAGATTCGATTTCCGGCGTCTTGCAGGCGATGCGGTACATGTTCGCGGTCGGGCCGCCGAGGTCGGAAATAACGCCGGTAAAACCCGGCACCTTGTCACGAATCTCTTCGATTTCGCGAATGATCGACTCTTCGGAACGGTTCTGGATGATCCGCCCTTCGTGCTCGGTGATCGAGCAGAAAGTACAGCCACCGAAACAGCCACGCATGATGTTCACCGAGAAACGGATCATCTCGTAGGCCGGAATCTTTTCCTTGCCGTAAGCCGGGTGCGGTACACGCGCATAAGGCATGCCGAACACGTAGTCCATTTCTTCGGTGGTCATCGGAATCGGCGGCGGGTTGAACCAGACGTCGACTTCGCCATGCTTCTGCACCAGCGCACGGGCATTGCCCGGGTTGGTTTCCAGGTGCAGCACGCGGTTGGCGTGGGCGTACAGCACCGCGTCACCGCGGACTTTCTCGACCGATGGCAGACGAATCACGGTCTTGTCGCGGGTCATCTTCGGGCTGGCCAGGATCTGCACGACCTTGGCTTCGCTCGGATCGTCGACCGGCCCCTTCTCCTGCTCAATAGCGCAGGCCTGGGTGTCCTGGGTGTTCACATACGGATTGATGATCTTGTCGATCTTGCCCGGACGGTCGATACGCGTGGAGTCGACTTCGTACCAGTCCTTGGGTGTATCACGACGGATGAACGCGGTGCCGCGCACGTCGGTGATGTCTTCGATCTTGTGGCCAAACGACAGACGCTGGGCGACTTCGACAATCGCCCGCTCGGCGTTGCCGTAGAGCAGGATGTCGGCGCAGGCGTCGATCAGGATCGAGTTGCGTACCCGGTCCTGCCAGTAATCGTAGTGCGCAATGCGGCGAAGGGAGGCCTCGATGCCACCCAGGACGATCGGCACATTCTTGTAGGCTTCCTTGCAACGCTGGCTATACACCAGGCTGGCACGATCCGGACGTTTGCCCGCCATGCCGCCCGGGGTATAAGCGTCGTCGGAACGGATTTTCTTGTCGGCGGTGTAACGGTTGATCATCGAGTCCATGTTGCCGGCCGCGACACCGAAGAACAGGTTCGGCTCACCGAGCTTCATGAAGTCGTCTTTGGACTGCCAATTAGGCTGGGCAATGATCCCGACGCGGAAGCCCTGGGACTCCAGCAGCCGGCCGATGATTGCCATGCCGAACGACGGATGATCGACGTAGGCATCACCAGTGACGATGATGATGTCGCAGGAATCCCAGCCGAGCTGATCCATCTCCTCCCTGCTCATGGGCAGGAATGGCGCTGGCCCGAAACATTCGGCCCAGTACTTGGGATAGTCAAATAACGGCTTGGCTGCTTGCATGTCGATAACCGGTGTTGGCTTTCATTGAATTTCGCGGGCGCGGAATATAGCACAAATTTTGACCAATTCCGACGGCTGTGGTCGGAAATTGGTGGGAGCTACTTCAGTGCAAATTCCACAGACCAATTAAATACCTGTGGCGAGGGGGCTTGCCCCCGTTCGGCTGCGAAGCAGTCGTCAATGGCTTAACAGAGGGAAAACAGGGGCCGCTTCGCTGCCCAGCGGGGGCAAGCCCCCTCGCCACAGAGGCCCTGCATCAACAGTTATTCGTCATCATCGAAGTTATAGCTACCCGGCGCCAGGTTTTCGAATCGGGTGTACTTACCGATAAAGGCCAGGCGGATAAAGCCGATCGGGCCGTTCCGCTGCTTGCCGATGATGATTTCGGCGATGCCTTTATGCTCGGTCTCCGGGTGATACACCTCGTCCCGGTACACGAACATGATGACGTCGGCATCCTGCTCGATCGCTCCGGATTCCCTGAGGTCGGAGTTGATCGGGCGTTTGTTCGGCCGCTGCTCGAGGGAACGGTTGAGCTGGGACAGTGCCACCACCGGGCAGTTGAATTCCTTGGCCAGGGCCTTCAAGGAACGCGAGATTTCAGAAATCTCGTTGGTTCGGTTGTCGCCGCCGGAACCTGGAATCTGCATCAGCTGAAGGTAGTCGATCATGATCAGGCCGATCTCACCGTGCTCACGCGCCAGACGCCGGGTACGCGCACGCATTTCCGACGGGCTGATACCGGCGGTGTCGTCGATGAACAGCTTGCGGTCATTGAGGAGGTTGACCGCCGAGGTCAGGCGCGGCCAGTCGTCATCTTCCAACTGACCGGAACGCACCTTGGTCTGGTCGATCCGGCCGAGAGACGACAGCATACGCATGACCAGCGATTCGCCTGGCATCTCGAGGGAATACACCAGAACTGCCTTGTCGCTGCGCAGTACGGCGTTTTCCACCAGGTTCATCGCGAAGGTGGTTTTACCCATCGATGGACGACCGGCGACGATGATCAGGTCAGCCGGCTGCAGGCCGCTGGTCTTCTCATCAAGGTCGGTATAGCCAGTGGACAGACCGGTAATGGCATTGTCAGTGTTGAACAGCGTGTCGATGCGATCGATGGCCTTGGTCAGCAGATCGTTCACGCCCACCGGGCCACCGGTTTTCGGCCGGGCCTCGGCAATCGCGAAGATCTGACGCTCGGCTTCGTCGAGGATCTCCTCGGCGGTGCGACCTTCCGGGTTGAAGGCGCTGTCGGCGATCTCGGTGCTGATGCCGATCAGTTGGCGCAATGTCGCGCGCTGGCGGACGATCTGCGCATAGGCCTTGATGTTGGCGACAGACGGAGTGTTTTTCGCCAGTTCACCGAGATAACCGAGGCCGCCGACCTGCGAGGTCTGACCTTCCTTGTCCAGTTGCTCGGACAGGGTCACGACGTCAATCGGGGAGTTCTGATCGGCCAGTTTGGCGATCGCACGGAATATCAGACGGTGGTCATGTCGATAGAAATCGCCGTCGGAGACTTGATCGAGCACGCGTTCCCAGGCGTTGTTGTCCAGCATCAGACCACCGAGTACGGCCTGTTCGGCCTCGATGGAATGTGGCGGTACCTTCAGCGCGGCGGTTTGCAGATCGTATTGCTCGGGAGCGGAGATTTCGTTCATGGCCACTTGGAATCAGGATGTAGAAACGGGGATGCCAGAAAGACAAAGGGCACGACCTGTAAACAGGATCGTGCCCGATGTTACCGGCAAGCACCCGCGGGTGCCAGCCGACAGGTGTTGCTTAAGCTGCTACCACGACAACGCGTACGGTGGCTTCAACTTCGGCGTGCAGGTGCACGGCCACGTCGAACTCACCTACGTTGCGGATGGTGCCGTTCGGCAGACGAACTTCGCTTTTTGCAACTTCAACGCCAGAGGCGGTCAGTGCATCAGCGATGTCGTGAGTACCGATCGAACCGAACAGCTTGCCTTCGTCGCCAGCGGTGGCAGTGATGGTCACTTCCAGCTCGGCCAGTTGGGCAGCGCGGCTTTCAGCCGACGTTTTACGGTCTGCTGCAGCTTTTTCCAGCTCAGCGCGACGCTCTTCGAACGCAGCCAGGTTGGCTGGGGTCGCAGCGGTAGCTTTGCCGTAAGGCAGCAGGTAGTTACGACCGTAACCAGCCTTAACGTTCACTTTGTCACCCAGGTTGCCCAGGTTGGTGACTTTTTCCAGAAGGATCAGTTGCATGTGAAAATCCTCTTAACTTTTAACCTTCACCGTTCGCGTTATCGGCGTCTTTCGGCGCCAGACGACCGCGAAAATCAATCAGGCTGTCGACGATGGCCAGGACCACCAGCAACGGATAGATCAGCTGCATGAACAGCAACAGCGTTACGTACAACCCCACCAGCCAGAACCTGGCCAGTCGCTTTTGCGCCACCAGCCCGTGAATCAGGGCCAGCCCGGCGAACACCAGCGGTACGCTGCACAACGGCGTCAACATGGCCATCTGCGGACCGAAGTTCGGCCCCAGAAGCATGCACGCCAGCAGCAACATCGCCGGCACAAGCGGGATACGGATGGCGCGAAACTCGCGACCGAATCCACCCGGGTTGTACAACAACGCCTGCCAGTAGCGCCCGACAAGCAGGCTCAACAAGCTGACGATTTGCAACAAGGCCGCAATAAGGCCGGTCAGGACTGGTGCAATCAGGGACGCAAAATGCGCTTGCTCGTCTACCGACAACTTCTGGTAGACATCACCGAGTAGCGACGGCATGACTTTTATCAAAGCCTGCGCCAGCATCTCGATTTGGGGAGCAAAAGCTGTCCCCAGCACCACTGCAAACACCACTCCCATCGCTATGCTGACCAGCAGCACGCGGTTCCAGGACTCGCTTGCGCGCAAAACCAACGCAAGGCTCGCAGACCCCAGCAGCACCAGAAGTGCCCGTGGGTCGTCGGAGTAAAGCCACCAGATCAATGCCGGCAGCAGTCCCAGAGCAAGAACGCCGAGGGCGTCCTTCAATCCGCGCCGCAGGAGCACGAGGCATCCAGCGGCAGCACCCAACCAATACAACAGCGGCAATGCCGCGCATCCAGCCACTACGAGAGTGGCCTGCATACGGCCCCGCATGATGAACTCAGCTAAGGCACGCATACATTCAATCCTTTGCTACGTGTCGACTGCCCGGTCTCAGCGGCCGTGGCTGTCGGTGTAGGCCAGCAGGGCCAGGAAGCGGGCGCGCTTGATAGCGGTGGCCAGCTGACGCTGATAACGAGCTTTGGTACCGGTGATGCGGCTTGGAACAATTTTGCCGGTCTCGGATACGTAGGCTTTCAGAGTGTTGAGATCTTTGTAATCGATCTCTTTCACGTCTTCAGCGGTGAAGCGGCAGAATTTACGACGACGGAAGAAACGTGCCATTTGATAGGCTCCTTAAAAGGTCCGTGGATTACTCGTCAGCGTTATCGCTGTTGTCGCTGTCATCACTGTCAGCGCTTTCAGCGCCTTCGTGCTCAGGACGGTCGCGACGCTCACGGCGCTCACTGCGGTTTTCTTCAGCCTTGAGCATCTCGGATTGGCCGGTAACGGCTTCTTCGCGACGGATGACCAGGTTACGGATCACTGCATCGTTGTAGCGGAAGTTGTCTTCCAGCTCGGCCAGGGCCTTGCCAGTGCACTCAACGTTCAGCATCACGTAGTGAGCCTTGTGAACATTGTTGATTGCGTAGGCCAGTTGACGACGGCCCCAATCTTCCAGACGGTGGATTTTGCCGCCGTCTTCTTCGATCAGCTTGGTGTAACGCTCAACCATGCCGCCGACTTGCTCGCTTTGATCCGGGTGGACCAAAAAGATGATTTCGTAATGACGCATGAATGCTCCTTACGGGTTGTAGCCTGCCGCTCAAAAGCGGTCAGACAAGGAGTGAATGACACTTATGGACTTGCGGACGCTAGACACATGGGTGCCTGCCATCCAAGCAAGGGGCGCAATTGTAGAGAAGGGACGCGGGAGGCGCAAGGTAATTGGTGATTATTTGAACAATCACCTATCTTTGCCCTTGCACAAAACCAATCTGGGAGCGGGCTTGCTCGCGAATGCGGTATCACATCCAGCATTTTCGCTGAATGACACTCCGTTTTCGCGAGCAAGCCCGCTCCCACATTTTGATCGCGTACGACTCAAGCCTTTTTGGCAGCAGCCTTGGCCTTGACGCTGCGCTGGCGCTGCGCTTCGAACAGGCAGACACCGGTTGCAACAGAAACGTTGAGACTGCTGACGCTGCCGGCCATCGGCAGGTTGACCAGGTAGTCGCAATGCTCGCGGGTCAGGCGACGCATGCCTTTTCCTTCGGCTCCCATGATCAGGATGGTCGGGCCGGTCAGATCCTGGTCATACAGGCTGACCTCAGCTTCACCGGCCGTACCGACAACCCACAAGCCGCGCTGCTGGAGTTTTTCCAGGGTGCGCGCCAGGTTGGTCACGGCAACCAGCGGAATCACTTCCGCTGCACCGCAGGCGATTTTTCGTACAACCGGAGTCAGGGTTGCCGACTTGTCCTTCGGTACGATCACTGCCAGCGCGCCCGCCGCATCGGCCGAACGCAGGCAGGCACCGAGGTTATGCGGATCGGTCACGCCGTCGAGCACCAGCAACAATGGCGCGCCGTCAGTACGATCGAGCAACTCGTCGAGCATCGCCTCGCCCCACACCTGACTCGGGCTCACTTCCGCGACCACACCCTGGTGCACGCCTTCAACCCAAGCGTCCATTTCACGGCGCTCGGCCTGGCCGACCTGGACCCGGTTTTCATTGGCCAACTCAATCAGCGTCTGGACACGAGGGTCATTGCGGCCTTCGGCCAGCCAGATCTGCTTGACGCGTTTGGGGTGATGACGCAGCAACGCTTCGACAGCGTGTACGCCATAAATCTTTTCCAACTGACTCATGACTTGGCCTTAGGTTTACGCGCCCCGCCACTCTTGGCTGGAGCCGAGCCCGCTTTTGGCGGGCCTTTACGGTGCTTGCTCGGTTTGGCTGGTTTGCCGCCGACAGCCTTGTCAGGCGCCGACCGGCTGGTCTTTCCCCCAGACGCCGCTTTACCGCCGCTTTTCGCGCCGGCGAGCAACGCCTGCTTCATTTCACGACTCTTGCGCACTTCAGCGTTTTTCGCTGCTGCATCGCTTGGGCGATAAGCCTCGGCGGCCTTTTCCTTGGCAGGACGACGACCGGTTTTTGCCGGTGCCGGCTCTGCTGCGGTTTTAGCTGCCGGTGCTGCGGTTTCGGCGCCGCGTTTTTTGCGGCCGATTGGCGCGCTGATGGTCTTTTCAGCCATCTCGAAGTCGATCTTGCGTTCGTCGAGGTCGACGCGCATGACCCGCACTTCCACGGTGTCACCCAGACGGAAGCTGCGCCCGGTACGCTCACCGGCCAGGCGGTGGTGTACTGGGTCGAAGTGGTAGTAATCGCCCGGCAGCGCGGTGACATGCACCAGGCCTTCGACGTAGATGTCGGTCAGCTCGACGAACAAGCCAAAACCGGTCACCGCGGTAATCACCCCCGGGAACGACTCGCCCACGCGATCTTTCATGAACTCGCACTTGAGCCAGTTCACCACGTCACGGGTCGCTTCGTCAGCACGGCGCTCGCTCATCGAGCATTGCTCGCCGAGTTGCTCCAGGGCCGCTTCGTCGTACGGATAGATACGCGCCTTCGGGATGGTCATCGCACCGGCACGGCGAACGTGCGGGGTGTCCTGTTTCGAATGGATGACGCTGCGGATCGCCCGATGCGTGAGCAAGTCCGGGTAACGGCGGATCGGCGAGGTGAAGTGCGTGTAAGCCTCGTAATTCAGGCCGAAGTGGCCCTGGTTATCGGCGCTGTACACCGCCTGGCTCAACGAGCGCAGCATCACGGTCTGGATCAGATGGAAATCCGGACGATCCTTGATACCGGCCAGCAGTGCCTGATAGTCCTTCGGCGACGGGCCATCCTTGCCTTTGTGCAGGGACAGGCCGAGTTCGCCGAGGAAGGCACGCAGTTTTTCCAGACGCTCCGGTGGCGGGCCATCGTGCACGCGATACAGCGCAGGAATTTCGTGCTTTTTCAGGAATTCGGCGGTGGCCACGTTGGCCGCCAGCATGCATTCTTCGATCAGCTTGTGAGCATCGTTGCGCACGGTCGGGCGAATTTCCGCGATCTTGCGCTCGGTACCGAAGATGATCCGGGTTTCCTGGGTTTCGAAGTCGATCGCACCACGCACATGACGCGCAGCCAGCAGCACCTTGTACAGCGAGTACAGTTGCTTGAGGTGCGGCACGACGTCGGTGTATTCGCCACGCAGCTTGCGTGCTTCGGTGGCTTTCGGCGTTTCCAGCATGGCGCTGACCTTGTTGTAGGTCAGGCGGGCATGGGAGTGAATCACCGCTTCGTAGAAGCAGTAATCGGTCATTTCGCCGGATTTGGAGATGGTCATCTCGCAAACCATGGCCAGGCGGTCAACCTGCGGATTGAGCGAGCACAGACCGTTGGACAACTGCTCGGGCAGCATCGGGATCACGCGCTCGGGGAAGTACACCGAGTTACCGCGAACCTGGGCTTCGTTGTCCAGCGCGGAGCCGAGCTTGACGTAGCTGGAGACGTCGGCGATGGCCACGTACAACTTCCAGCCGCCAGAGAACAGGCGCAGCTTGCCTGGACGGGCTTCGCAGTAGACGGCGTCATCGAAGTCGCGGGCATCTTCGCCGTCGATGGTGACGAACGGCAGATGGCGCAGGTCGATGCGTTTCTCTTTGTCTTTCTCTTCGACTTCCGGCTTGAGCTTGCCGGCTTCCTTGAGTACAGCTTCAGGCCAGACGTGAGGAATGTCATACGTACGCAGGGCGACATCGATTTCCATGCCCGGCGCCATGTAGTTACCCACGACTTCGACCACGTCGCCTTGCGGCTGGAAGCGTGGCGTCGGCCAGTGGGTAATTTTCACTTCGACGAACTGACCGATCTGCGCGTTGGCATTGCGGCCCGGTGTCACCAGCACTTCCTGCTGGATCTTCGGGTTATCGGCAACCACGAAGCCGATACCGCCCTCTTCGAAGTAACGGCCGACGATGGTCTCGTGGGCACGGGATACCACCTCGACGATCATGCCTTCGCGGCGACCACGACGGTCCAGGCCGGAAACCCGCGCCAGGGCACGGTCGCCATCGAACACCAGGCGCATTTGCGCGGGGCTCATGAACAGGTCATCACTGCCGTCGTCCGGCACCAGGAAGCCGAAGCCATCGCGGTGACCGCTGATGCGGCCCAGGATCAGGTCGAGCTTGTCCACCGGCGCATAAGTGCCGCGACGGGTGTAGATGAGTTGAGCATCGCGCTCCATGGCGCGCAGGCGGCGGCGCAGGGCTTCGATCTGGTCTTCTGTGGTCAGACCAAACTCTTCGACCAGTTGCTCGCGGTTAGCAGGCGAACCCCGATCAGCAAGGTGCTGAAGGATCAGTTCGCGGCTAGGAATAGGGTTTTCGTATTTTTCCGCTTCACGAGCGGCCTCGGGATCGAGGGACTGCCAATCGGCCATTAGAGAGTTTTCACCTTGTCTATATGCGGGTTAGTTTGGCATAGGCGTAATGAAACGGGAAATTTCAGGCTCCGAGAGCCCTTCTAAAGCCCTTTATCGACACTGCAACGCTGATTTGAAGACCGCTGGCGAAATTTTTCAGGTTTTTTTGATCTCAGGGGTTTACAGTCAAAAAGACCCTCCGTATAGTGCGCGCCATCGACGACGGAGACGTTGCCGATACTGCCCAGATGGTGAAATTGGTAGACACGCCAGCTTCAGGTGCTGGTGACCGCAAGGTCGTGGAAGTTCGAGTCTTCTTCTGGGCACCAATTTCGAGCTTGAGATTAGATCAATTTCAAGGCTCACACAAAAACCCGCGAAAGCGGGTTTTTTGCATTCTGAACATCTGATTTAATAATTTTAAAATCAGGGGTTTACAGATCAAAAGACCCTCCGTATAGTGCGCCACATCAACAGCGGCAACGCTGAAGATGAATGCCCAGATGGTGAAATTGGTAGACACGCCAGCTTCAGGTGCTGGTGACCTTACGGTCGTGGAAGTTCGAGTCTTCTTCTGGGCACCAATTCAAATTCAAGGTTTCGGCCTTGAGTTTCACAGAAACCCGCGAAAGCGGGTTTTTGCGTTTCCGGGGTTCATCTGTGGCATCACCCCTCTTTTGTTTGCGCCGGATAAGCCAGATGCCAAGGCATCAGCGCTGCCGACATCGCCTTCGCGAGCAAGCCCGCCCCCCCCCCCACATTTAATCGTATTGCACTCGACTCAATGTGGGGGCGGGCTTGCTCGCGAAGGCGTCAGGTCGGGCAAGAGATAATCTAAGCCCGGAACTGCCCCAGGCTCGCTTTCAACTGCGCTGCCAGCCCATCCAGCACCTTGCCACTGGCCGTCGTCTCCACAACAGCCTTGGCAGCCTTCTCGGCCTGCGCATGAATGGTCTCGACCCGGCCACGTACCGCTTGAGCGCCCTGCGCCTGGTGCGCGGCAGCCTGGGTCGCCAGGCCGATTGCCGCGTGCACCTGCTCGACCGACGCCTGCACCGACTGCTGCAACCGCGAACTGTCTCGCAACACCAGCAAACCTTCGTTGGCCTGACGCCCGGCCTGACCGATCGCCGCAACCGCCTCACGCGCGCCCTGCTGCAAGGCAACGATGTGCGCCTGGATATCGCCGGTGGAGCTTTGCGTCTTGCTCGCCAGTGCCCGCACCTCATCAGCTACCACCGCAAACCCGCGCCCGGTCTCGCCAGCCCGCGCCGCCTCGATGGCCGCGTTGAGCGCCAGCAGATTGGTCTGCTCGGCAATTCCGTGGATCACCGTGAGCACCACCTCGATTTGCTGACTTTGCTGCGCCAGGCGTTCGATGACCTGCGCACCGGTATTGACCTGGCCGGCGAGCTCCTCGATCAGACTGCCGACTTTCGCCGAGGTCCGGGTGTTTTCGTCGGTAGCCTGACGAATTTCCACGACCTGCTTCAACGCCGCCTGCATGGCATGACTTTCCGATTGCGCCTCATCGGCCATTTGCGACAAGGCACGCAAACTTTCCGCCACCTCATCACGCTGCATGCCTGCCGCAGCATCAGCACCGGCGTTGCGCAACGTCATGGCGCCGATTTCAACCCCGGTGCGCTGGGCCACATCGCCCGCCTCGCGCACGATCGGCTGCAGCTTATCCACAAAACGATTGACCGCCGAGGCCATGTCGCCAATCTCGTCCTTGCTGCTGATTTTTACTCGCTTGGTCAGATCCCCCTCGCCCGCCGCCAGGTCATCCATGGCGACAATCAGCATTTTCAGGCGGTTGACCACTCGCCGCCCGAGCACCACAGCCAGCAACAGCAAGACCCCAAAGCCCACCACCGCCAGGCACACACCGATGCGCCAGCGCAAGGTGGCCGCAGCTTCCTGCACCGTGCTGGTGGTGTTGGCTTTCATTTCGGCCGCCGTGGACTGCGCCGACTGCAGGCGCGCCCCCATGGCCGCCGCACTGTCAGCCGCCGCGCCTTTGAGGCTGTCACCAACCAGTTGATCACTGCTGGCGATCAGCGCCGAGAAACGCTTGTCCAGGGCTGCAACATCAGCCTCCACCGAAGCCTTCGAGACGCCCATCAACACCTTGCCGATTTCCACACCGTTCGGGCTGATCGAAGCCTCGATGTAGAACACCGACGGATCGCTCTTCGCCGCGTCCAGCACCTTATCCAGCGCCCGCTCGCCCTGGCCTTTTTCCAGCAATACCTTGTTGATCGGGTTTTCGCGATTCAGATAGCGCGTCAAATGCTGGCCGGTAGCATCGTCATACACCACGAACAACACATTGGGATTGCGCTGGGCGCGACGAGCGAATTCGGACAAGGTCGGGACATCGTTATCCCACATGGCCCGGGGTGCGACCGATGCCAAAAGCTGCGCCATATCATTGGCAGATTCCTTCAGGGCGTTTTCCAGAGTCGAACGCAATTGCGCCTGCTCTTGCTGCAATCGCGCGGACAAACCGGCGGTGAGGCGCTGACGGGTACTGGCGGAGAGACTGTCCAGACTTGACGTGACTTCACGCCCGGCCTGCTCCAGCTCACTGGCAAGCTTTTGACTGTCGGCACCCAGCCGAGCCCCCAGATCGGCTTCCAGAGCGGTCACTGTGCTCCGGGTCAGGGCAACAGCCACCAGCACCTGCACCAAAAGGGCGATACCGAGAGTAACGAACACTGGCCGCAAGAGACGGCTTTGTAACAGTGAGAGAACGGCAGACACTTAAAACCCCTCTGCTGGGCGCCATTAAATTGATGGCGCGCTGGAAGCGATGCAATAAGCAACGATTACAGCAAAGGTCATGCCGTCCTACAGGCATATACGACAAAGGCCCCGATTAAGGGGCCTTTGTTTGTTACATCAACAGCTTATCAAGCAAACGGATGACGCAGAACGATGGTTTCGTTGCGATCCGGGCCCGTCGAAATAATGTCGATCGGCGCGCCGATCAGCTCTTCGACGCGCTTGATGTAAGCACGAGCGTTAGCAGGCAGCTCTTCCAGGGTTTTGGCACCCACGGTCGACTCGGTCCAGCCCGGCACTTCTTCGTACACGGGCTGCAGGCCCACGTAGCTGTCAGCATCAGTCGGGGCAACGGCGTTGCCTTGTGCATCTTTGTAGCCGACGCAGATGTTGATGGTTTCCAGACCGTCGAGTACGTCCAGCTTGGTCAGGCAGATGCCCGAGATGCTGTTCACATCGATAGCGCGACGCAGGATAACGGCGTCGAACCAGCCGCAACGGCGAGCACGACCGGTAGTCGCCCCGAACTCGTGACCCTGCTTGGCCAAATGCGCACCGACTTCGTCGAACAGCTCAGTCGGGAATGGACCCGAACCTACACGCGTGGTGTAAGCCTTGGTGATGCCCAGGATGTAGTCCAGGAACATCGGGCCAACACCCGAACCGGTAGCAACGCCGCCGGCGGTGGTATTGGAACTGGTCACGTACGGGTAGGTACCGTGGTCGATGTCCAGCAACGAACCCTGGGCACCTTCGAACATGATGTCTTTGCCAGCGCGACGCAGGTCGTGCAGCTCGGCAGTCACGTCCAGCATCAGCGGCTTGAGCAGCTCAGCATATTCCTTGCACTCAGCCAGGGTCTTGTCGAATTCGATGGCTTGCTCTTTGTAGTAACCCACCAGCATGAAGTTGTGGTAATCCACCAGTTCACGCAGTTTGTCTTCAAAGCGCGGCATGTTGAGCAGGTCGCCAACACGCAGGCCGCGACGTGCAACCTTGTCTTCGTAAGCCGGGCCAATGCCGCGACCGGTGGTACCGATCTTCAGCTCGCCACGAGCCTTTTCACGGGCCTGGTCCAGCGCAACGTGGAAGGACAGGATCAGCGGGCAGGACGGGCTGATACGCAGGCGCTCACGCACCGGTACGCCTTTCTCTTCCAGCTTGATGATTTCCCGCAGCAGAGCGTCTGGTGCAACCACCACGCCGTTGCCGATCAGGCACTGCACGCCTTCGCGCAGTACGCCCGACGGGATCAGGTGCAAGACGGTTTTCTCGCCGTCGATCACCAGGGTGTGGCCTGCGTTGTGGCCGCCCTGGTAGCGCACTACGGCGGCAGCATGTTCGGTCAGCAGATCAACGATCTTGCCTTTGCCCTCATCACCCCATTGGGTGCCCAGGACTACGACATTCTTACCCATAACACTTGTCCTCATTCGCGCAAACTTGGTGCCGGCGGCAGCCGGCGGGAAAACTCAAGAAGCCAGTGGCGATACTTGCCAAAGCCCGTTCTGCTGAATCAATTGCCGGTCGCAGTCCGCTTCACGGGCGGCGGCCAAAGGTTGCCCAGGCAAAGCCTGAACGACACGCTGACCCTCACTGCGCAACTGGCAAACCTGCTGCCAGAGTGCCGCATCCGTACTGTCAGGCATCCAGATACCGCCAGACGGTAGCTCGATCTCAGCACGCCCCAGGGTCACCAGGGTTTTCAAATCGGTAGAGAAGCCCGTTGCCGGACGGGCGCGACCGAAGTCGGCGCCGATATCGTCGTAACGACCACCTTGGGCGATCGACTGGCCGACACCCGGCACAAACACGGCGAATACAACACCGGTGTGGTAGTGGTAGCCGCGCAGCTCACCCAGGTCGAAGTACAGCGGCAGCTGCGGGAAACGCACGGACAGACGCTCGGCAATTGCCAGCAAATCGTCCAGCGCCGCCAGTACCGGCGCCGGCGCATTGGCCAGGCGCTCGCGCGCGGCTGTCAGCACTTCCCGACCGCCACACAGATCAACCAGGGCGCGCAACATGCCCGACAAATCGGCAGGCAGGCTTTCGGTCAAGGTAATGACTTCGTCGATAGCCTTGCGTTGCAGGGCATCGAACAACTGCTGTTCAACCTCACCGGACAAACCGGCAGCGCGGGCCAGGCCGCGGTAGATGCCAACATGTCCCAGATCCATGTGCACGTCCGGCACATCGGCCAGTTGCAGCATGGCCAGCATCAGGCTGATGACTTCGACGTCACTGCTCGGACTGCCATCGCCGTACAGCTCGGCTCCCAGCTGGATCGGGCTGCGCGAGGACGACAGGGCTCGCGGCTGGGCATGCAGCACGCTGCCGGCATAGCACAGGCGGCTCGGGCCTTCGCGACGCAAGGTATGCGCATCGATCCGCGCCACTTGCGGCGTAATGTCGGCACGGAAACCCATCTGCCGGCCCGATTGCGGGTCGATGACCTTGAAGGTGCGTAAATCCAGGTCCTGGCCCGCGCCGGTCAGCAGGGATTCCAGGTACTCGATATGGGGAGTCACGACAAACTCGTAACCCCAGCTCTGGAACAGATCCAACACCTGACGACGCGCAACTTCAATGCGCGCCGCCTCCGGTGGCAGTACTTCTTCGATGCCATCTGGCAGAAGCCAGCGGTCTACCGTTGCCATTACGCCTTCCCCTATCTCCGGGCGACCAGCCTGTCGGCGAGCCTTGAGTGAAGCAGAAAATGGTCGGTTTGCGCACAAACCACGCGCATGAGCGACGGAGCGAAAAGCCCTTCTACCGGCTTCGCCAACCACTTTCCTCGAAAAACTGTCGAGCCAATCGGCCCGGCATCTGCTTAAAAAAACAATCAAACATGCAGACGCAAAAAAGCCGGGAATTTCCCGGCTGCCGCATCATACACACGTTTTCCCAAAGGATCACCCCGCCAGAGGTTTTAGCCGCCCGGCGGGATGATTCAGGTCAACGTCGTATCAAGGCTTGGCTTTTTCCAGGTAATGGAAGAAGTCACTGCTTGGGTCGAGGACCATGACGTCGGATTTGTTCGCGAAGCTTTCACGGTAAGCGCGCAGGCTACGGTAGAACGCGTAGAACTCCTGGTCCTGACCGTAGGCCTTGGAGTAGATCGCAGCAGCCTGGGCATCGCCGTCACCGCGAACCTCTTCGGATTCACGATAGGCTTCAGCCAGCAGCACGCGGCGCTGACGATCGGCGTCGGCACGGATGCCTTCGGCCAGCTCGTTACCCTTGGCGCGGTGCTCGCGAGCTTCACGCTCACGCTCGGTGCTCATACGTTCGAACACGCTGCGATTCACTTCTTTGGGCAGGTCGATGGTCTTGACCCGAACATCGACCACTTCGATGCCCAGCTCTTTCTCGGCCATCTTGTTCAGCGAAGCCGTAATGTCCGCCATCAGCGCATCACGTTCACCCGACACCACTTCGTGCAGGGTGCGCTTACCGAACTGGTCACGCAGACCCGATTCCAGACGACGGGACAGACGCTCGTCGGCGATCTGCTTGAGGCCGGAAGTCGCGGTGTAGAAACGCTCAGCGTCCTTCACGCGCCACTTGGCGTAGGCATCGACCATCACGGCTTTCTTTTCCAGCGTCAGGAAGCGTTGCGTCGGTGCATCCAGCGTCATCAGACGTGCGTCAAATTTACGCACCTGGTTAACGTAAGGCACTTTCACATGCAGGCCTGGCTGAACATCGGTCTGGACCACGCGACCGAACTGCAGCAACACCGCACGCTCGGTCTGAGCCACGATGTAGAAGCAGTTCCAGGCAGCGATCGCCACGACGACGCCGACAATAAGGGCGATCAGCGATTTATTGCTCATCAGCGACTCTCCCTGGTACGTGCTTGCTGTTGCTGCAGATCGGCTGCCGCACGCGCATTCGCTTCATTGCTGGTGGCTGCCGCACTGCTCACCGGGGTGCTGGTGTTGCGACCACTCTCGACCATCTTGTCCAGTGGCAAGTACAGCAGATTGCTCTGGCCGTTCTTGTTGCCGGTCACGAGAACCTTGCTGGTGTTGCTGAAGACTTCCTGCATGGTGTCCAGGTACAGACGCTGGCGGGTGACTTCAGGGGCCTTGCGGTACTCGGCGACCAGCTTGGTGAAGCGGTCGGCCTCACCCTTGGCGCGCGAGACGGTTTCGTCACGGTAGCCATTGGCATCCTCGAGGATGCGCTGGGCCTGACCACGGGCTTCCGGCACGACGCCGTTGGCATAGGTTTCAGCCTGGTTGCGCGAACGCTGCTCGTCTTCACGGGCGCGGATCACGTCATCGAAGGCTTCCTGAACTTCACGCGGTGCTGCTGCGCTCTGCACGTTGACCTGGGTAACGGTGATACCGGTGCGATAGGTATCCATGAAGCGTTGCAGACGCTCCTTGATTTCGCTGGCCATCAATTCACGACCTTCGGTCAACACCTGGTCCATCGCGGTGGAACCCACCACATGGCGCAAGGCGCTGTCGGTCGCGTGCTGCAGGCTGACTTCCGGCTGATCGACGCTCAGCACGAAGTCCTGCAGGTTGCTGATCTTGTACTGCACGGTCAGCGGCACTTCGACGATGTTTTCGTCTTCAGTCAGCATCTGGCCCTGCTTGGTGTAGGCACGCTCACGCGTGACGTTCTCCATGTACTTCTTGTCGATCGGCGGGAAGTAGATATTCAGGCCCGGGCCAACGGTTTCGTAGTACTTGCCGAAGCGCAGCACCACGGCCTGCTCCTGCTCGTCGACTACATAGACCGCGCTGTACAGCCATACGGCCGCCAACACGACCAGGCCGATACCGAGCAGGCCGCCAAAGCCGCCACTCTTGCCCGGACCACCGCCGTCGTCACCACCACGTTTTTTACCACCACCGAACAACCCGTTCAGGCTTTCCTGCAGCTTTCGGAAGGCCTCGTCGAGATCCGGTGGTCCCTTGCGGTCGCCGTTGTTACGACGCTTGCCACCCCAAGGGTCCTGATTATTCGAGTTGCCACCCGGCTCATTCCAAGCCATAGCGCTCTCCATCTGATAAAGCAAAGACGCACCCACGGCGCGCCGACCAATGCTACAGAATGCCTGTCACCACGACACAACCGCTTTCTCAGGCTTTTATTGCAAAGTGTGTTGCTCGATGAATTCCATCGGCTGCAATCCTTCGCGGCTTACCAGTCGATTCAACTCGACCCGGGGCAAACGAACGGCAAGCAAACTGATGCCTTCTTCGTCGTGTTCTTCTTTTTGCACCGCACCGAGTTCGAAAAACTGCGCACGCAGTCGAGCGAATCGTTGCGGCAAGCGCAAGGTACCGATGAACAAATCACTGCCAAGCAACTCGGCAATGGCTTGTTCAAGCAATTCCAGACCCGTGCCATCACGCGCCGACAGCCAGACCCGCTGGGGCTTGCCGTTTTCGTCGCGCTGGATTTGCGGTTCAACGCCTTCAAGCAAATCGAGTTTGTTATAGACCTCGAGGATCGGCAAGTCCTGGGCACCAATCTCGCCCAGCACCACCATAACCTGCTCGATCTGCAACATGCGATCGGGTTCGGCCGCATCGATCACGTGCAACAACAGGTCGGAGTTGCTCGACTCTTCGAGAGTAGACCGAAATGCCTCGACCAGCTTGTGCGGCAAGTGGCGAATGAACCCTACAGTGTCCGCCAGGACAATCGGCCCCAAATCGTCCAGTTCCAGACGGCGCAGGGTCGGGTCCAGCGTGGCAAACAACTGGTCAGCCGCGTACACGTCGGATTTCGTCACGTTATTGAAAAGCGTGGATTTGCCGGCGTTGGTATACCCCACCAGGGACACGGTAGGGATATCCGCACGGGAGCGGCCGCGTCGCGACTGTTCGCGCTGACTGCGCACCTTCTCCAGCCGACCCTTGATCTGACGCAGGCGAACCCGTAGCAAACGGCGGTCGGTTTCGAGCTGGGTTTCACCCGGGCCACGCATGCCGATACCGCCACCCTGGCGTTCAAGGTGAGTCCAGCCCCGAACCAGCCGGGTGCTCATGTGGTCAAGCTGGGCCAGTTCTACCTGGAGCTTGCCCTCATGGGTACGGGCGCGCTGGGCGAAAATATCGAGAATCAGACCGGTACGGTCGATCACGCGACACTCGAAAACACGTTCGAGGTTACGTTCCTGACTGGGCGTGAGGATGTGATTGAAAATCACCAGATCGGCCTCTTCGGCCTTGACCAGGTCGCGCAGCTCCTCGACCTTGCCGCTGCCGATCAGGAATTTGGCGGTTGGCCGATGACGCGGCACGTTAAAAAACGCAACGGTCTCGGCGCCAGCCGAATTAGCCAACTCCTGAAACTCCTGCGGATCTTCGCGCGCCTCAGGGTCCTGTCCATCCAAGTGAACGAGAATGACTCGCTCACCACCACCGTGGCGCTCAAAGAACAAAGGAGACTCCTATCAGGCGTTACCTGGCTCAGCGTCACCAGCTTCGGATTCGGTTGCGCTTGGCAGACGAATTGGACGAACCGGTACCACTGTAGAGATAGCGTGCTTGTAGACCATCTGGCTTACGGTGTTTTTCAGCAGGATAACGAACTGGTCGAAGGACTCGATCGTGCCTTGCAGTTTGATACCGTTGACCAGGTAGATGGAAACCCCAACTTTCTCTTTACGTAAAGTATTCAAGTAAGGGTCTTGTAGCGAATGCCCTTTTGACATGTGCCGCACTCCTTTAAGGATTCAATATAAAAAATAGGTATTCAGATGGCTTTGGCCGCCCCACCCCCAAGGATAGACGGCAATTGCGAAGACTCAGCTCAATATGGAGATGGTCCCCAAGTATTTCAAGGCGCGTGGCAGATTGTCGCAATCGAGGCTGTCCAGCCAGTGTAAATCAGCCCAACTGCGCAGCCAGGTGAACTGACGCTTTGCCAACTGGCGCGTGGCGATGATTCCACGCTCCTGCATCTCGGCTTGTGTCAGCTTGCCATCCAGGTAATCCCAGACTTGTCGGTAGCCTACTGCACGTATAGACGGCAACCCGGCATGCAGGTCACTTCGCTTACGCAGGGCTACGACCTCGTCAATGAATCCCTGTTCCAACATTAAAGTGAATCTTTGTTTAATTCGCTCATGCAGTACCTGGCGATTTGCCGGGGCAATCGCCAAGTTTGCGACAGTATAGGGCAATTGTTGCCGTCCCGAAGCGGCTGCTTCAGTACTTTGCACAGATTGTTGCAATCTCAGGGCAGTCATGCTTTGACCGCTGACACGATAAACTTCCAGCGCTCGACTAAGACGCTGCGGATCGTTCGGATGAATACGCGCCGCAGACTCCGGGTCTATTTGCCCAAGCTGTTCGTGCAAGGCCTGCCAGCCAAGGCGTGCAGCCTCTTCCTCAATCTGCGCGCGAACCTCGGGATCAGCCGCCGGCATATCGGCCAGGCCTTCGACCAGAGCCTTGTAATAGAGCATTGTGCCGCCCACCAGCAGCGGTATTTTGCCGCGAGCCGTGATATCAGCCATGGCTTGCAGGGCGTCACGGCGAAAATCGGCAGCCGAGTAGCTCTCGGCCGGGTCAAGAATATCAATCAGGCGATGCGGATATTGCGCCAGAAGCTCTTTCGAAGGTTTGGCCGTACCGATATCCATACCCCGGTAGACCAGTGCGGAATCGACACTGATCAACTCGCAAGGCAGGACCTTGGTGAGTTCGATGGCCAGGTCGGTCTTGCCGGCGGCGGTCGGGCCCATCAGGAAAATTGCAGGGGGAAACTGGCTCATCAACGACCGCGCAAAAACAGTTTGTCCAGATCGTCCAGCCCCAGTTGGGTCCAGGTCGGTCGGCCATGGTTGCATTGACCGCTGCGCTCGGTGTTTTCCATGTCACGCAGCAGACCGTTCATTTCCGGTAAGGCCAACCGTCGATTCGCCCGAACCGCGCCATGACAGGCCATGGTCCCGAGTAGTTCGTTCAGATGCGCCTGGATGCGATCACTGGTGCCGTATTCCATCAGGTCGGCCAATACATCACCGACCAGGCGGTTGGCTTCCGCCTGCTTGAGCAAGGCTGGAATCTGCCTGATGGCCAGGGTTTCCGGGCCAAGGCGCTGCAATTCGAAACCCAGGCGCCGAAACCAGGCGACGTGCTCTTCGGCGCAATCGGCCTCACGCTGGCTGACCGCCAGCGACTCAGGCACCAGCAGCGGTTGACCGCTCAGGCCTTCGCTGGCCATGGCGATTTTCAGGCGCTCGTACATGATCCGCTCGTGGGCGGCGTGCATGTCCACCAGCACCAACCCCTGAGCGTTTTCGGAAAGAATATAGATACCCTTCAGTTGCGCCAGCGCATAACCCAGCGGCGGGATATCACCCTGCCCATCCGGTAGCGCCATGGCGTTGGCCTCAGGCAGCGGCGCGAAGAACTCGCGATACGCAGCCTGCGCTTCCGCTGCCGGCACAGCGGCCTGCGGGCGTGGCGAATATTGATACTGATAACCCGCGCCAGCGCCAGAACCGGCCGGAGCATTGAACGATGGCTGCGCCTGGGGCTGCTCCAGCAGCGCATTGGCCGCCAGGCGCATTTCGCCCTGGGGACCGAACTCACCCGCTTCGATACCGCTAGGTCGGACGACTGCGGTCACGACCGGAGCTGCCAGTTGATCATCCGGACGCACATCACCCAAGGCGCGATGCAGGGTGCCATAAAGAAAATCGTGGACCATGCGCCCATCACGGAAGCGAACTTCGTGCTTGGTCGGATGCACGTTGACGTCGACGCCCGCCGGATCGACTTCGAAAAACAGCACGAAAGTCGGGTGCCGGCCGTTGAACAGCACGTCGCGGTAGGCCTGGCGCACCGCATGAGCCACCAGTTTGTCACGCACGGCACGGCCGTTGACGAAGAAATACTGCAAATCCGCCTGACTGCGGTTGAAGGTGGGCAACCCGACCCAACCCCACAGGTGCAGGCCATTGCGCTCGATTTCGATCGGCAGCGCCTGCTCCAGGAACCCCGGGCCGCAGATCGCCGCTACTCGTCGGGCGCGGGCCGCATCATCGTGGGCCTCGTGCAGGCTGAGAATGGTCTTGCCGTTGTGGCGCAGATGAAACGCCACGTCGAACCGCGCAAGCGCCAGGCGCCTGATCACTTCCTGCAGGTGATCGAATTCGGTTTTTTCGGTCTTGAGAAACTTGCGCCGCGCCGGGGTATTGAAGAACAGATCGCGTACTTCAACCGAGGTGCCGACTGGGTGGGCGGCTGGCTGTACCCGGGGCGCCATGTCACGCCCTTCGGTTTCGACCTGCCAGGCCTGGTCGGCGTCGCGGGTGCGGGATGTCAGGGTCAGGCGCGCCACGGAACTGATCGAGGCCAGGGCCTCACCACGAAAACCCAGGCTCATGACCTGCTCGAGGTCTTCCAGATTGCGAATCTTGCTGGTGGCGTGACGGGCCAGGGCCAGCGGCAGGTCATCGGCAGAAATGCCGCTGCCATCGTCACGCACCCGCAGCAGTTTGACACCACCTTGCTCGACATCGACATCGATACGCCGGGCACCGGAATCGAGGCTATTTTCCAACAGTTCCTTGATCACCGATGCCGGGCGTTCGACCACCTCACCGGCAGCAATCTGGTTCGCCAGCCGTGGACTGAGCAGCTCGATGCGAGCACTGTTGCTGATGACCTGATTCATTCCTTGGCCGCCAGCTCGTTACCCGGAATAGTCAGGTGCTGACCGACCTTGAGCTCGTCACTCGGCAGCTTGTTGGCACTACGCAGGGACGCCGCAGACACTTGATAACGCACAGCGATCATCGCCAGCGTTTCGCCCGGGCTTACCCGATGGTCACGCGGCCCTTGGGCGATCTTGCCGGAGTCGCGCAGCCAGGCAATATAAGTACCCGGTGGTGGATTTTGCTGGAAGAACTGGCGCACACCACTGCTGATCGAGCGAGCCAGCGCCTGCTGGTGATTTGCCGCTGACAGCTTGGATGCCTCGTTGGCATTGGAGATAAACCCGGTTTCCACGAGGATCGACGGAATATCCGGAGACTTCAACACCATGAACCCTGCCTGTTCAACCCGTTGCTTGTGCAGTGGCGTTACCCGGCCAATATTGGTCAATACCTTTTGTCCAACGTTCAGGCTGGACGTCAGGGACGCCGTCATCGACAGGTCAAGCAGCACGCCGGCAAGCATGCGGTCCTTGTCATCGAGGCTGACGTTGCCGGCACCACCGATCAGGTCGGAGCGGTTTTCGCTGTCGGCCAGCCAGCGGGCCGTCTCCGACGTCGCGCCGCGATCAGACAAGGCAAACACAGACGCACCAAAGGCCGCAGCCGAAGGCGCCGCGTCGGCGTGAATCGAAACGAACAGGTCGGCACCCTTCTTGCGGGCGATCTCGGTTCGGCCGCGCAATGGAATGAAGTAGTCACCGGTACGGGTCAATTCGGCGCGGAAGCCTTTCATGCCGTTGACCTGACGCTGCAGCTCGCGGGCGATGGCCAATACCACGTCTTTTTCGCGCTGACCGCGCGAGCCCGAGGCACCCGGGTCTTCGCCACCGTGACCGGCGTCGATCACCACAATGATGTCGCGCTTGCCAGCTGGGGCGGGAGGCAGCTTGATCGCTGGTTCCACAGGTGTAACCGGCACCGCCGGCACCGTGGCAACGGATGGAGTCGGTGCTGGCGGCGGCGCGGCATCGGACGGGTTATCGAACAGATCGACCACCAGCCGGTTGCCATACTGGGCATTCGGCGCCAGGGAGAAGCTTTTCGGAGTAACGGCCTTTTTCAGGTCGATGACCACGCGCAGGTCGGTCGGCGTGCGTTGGGCCGAGCGCATGGCGGTGATTGGAGTATTCGAGGTATTGACGTTCAGCGGCGCAGCGAGGGTCGCGCCGTTGATGTCGATGACCAGGCGATCCGGTGCGGTAAGGGTAAAAACGCTGTGCTGCACGGGACCGGTCAGGTCAAACACCAGTCGTGTGTTGTCCGGTGCACGCCACAGACGAACACTGTTGACCTTCGAATCGGCCACAGCGTCGACGGTCACCGCCAAAAACACCATCCCTACGGCAGCCACCAACGCGCGAAAGCGCATACCTAACCCCATCATCTATTTGGATTCCAACGCCAAGGCGGCACACCAGGCCTCGCCGCGCGAGCCCTGGGATAAAATTTTCAGCGAACGCCCGCTGTCATGCGGGCTAATGGTAATGGTCAGGTCGGGCTTTGGCAAAAAGCCCGCACCTTTATCCGGCCATTCGATCAGGCACAGGGCATCATCTTCGAAATAGTCGCGAATGCCCAGGTACTCAAGCTCTTCCGGATCGACCAGGCGGTACAAGTCGAAATGGAAAGCGCGTACTTCACCGATTTCGTAGGGCTCGACCAGGGTAAACGTCGGACTTTTCACCGCCCCGACATGACCCAGGCCCCGGATGATACCCCGGGACAGCGTGGTTTTCCCCGCGCCAAGATTCCCCTCAAGAAAAATCAGGCCATGACCTTGGGTAGTTTGGGCGATGCGTGCGCCAAAGTCGCTCATGGCCTGCTCATCGGCCAGGTACAGGGTTACTTCAGACACGGTGCATGCTCCTCCAACAACTGACGAATGGCTGGAATCAGATCACTGGCCGCCAACCCACGGCCGAATTTACCTTGTTGCGCGCCGGCATTGGCGTGCAACCACACACCCAGGCAGGCCGCATCGAATGCCGTCATGCCTTGGGCCAGCAGCGCGCCGACCAGGCCGGCCAGCACATCACCGAGACCCGCAGTGGCCATGGCCGGATGCCCCTGATGACAAAGCGCCAGTCGCCCGTCGGGATGGGCGACCAGACTGCCCGCGCCCTTCAAAACCACGACCGCTGTGTATTTTTTGCTCAGTGCATGGGCCGCTGCCGGACGATCCGCCTGAACCTCGGCGGTGCTTATCCCGAGCAACCGGGCGGCCTCCCCCGGATGCGGGGTGATTACGCAATCCCCGGGCAGAGTTGCACGCTCTTCGGCCAACAGGTTCAGCGCGTCGGCATCCCACACTTGTGGCAGGGCCGCATCGGATGCCGCCGACAGCAGACTGCGCCCCCAGCCGGCCCGGCCTAATCCCGGACCGACGACCAACACGGACACTTTTTGTAGCAATTCCATCAACTGATTGGCTGAAGAGGTTCCCAGCACCATCGCCTCGGGAATTCTGGCCAGCGCAGCAGGGACATGTTCGGCGCGGGTCGCCACGGACACCATGCCGGCGCCACTGCGTAGTGCGCTTTGCGCGCTGAGCAGGATAGCGCCTCCCAGACCGTGGTCGCCGCCAATCAGCAATACATGACCGAATTTTCCCTTGTGCGAAGCCGGTGCTCGTGAGGCCAGCCGCGGCAGGTTACCGGGCATCAGTCGGCGAGCGCTGACCGGCGCCCCCGCAAGCATCTGCGGATCCGCGTGCAAATCATTGAATACCAGCTCGCCGACCACGTCCGCTGCTTCACCGGTGAACAATCCCAGCTTCAATCCAATGAAGGTCACCGTCAGGTCGGCACTCACGGCACGACCAAGGATGCGCCCCGTATCCGCGCACAACCCTGACGGAATATCCACCGCCGCAACCGGCAGTGCGCTGGCATTGATCGCGGCGATGGCGCCGGCATACGGTTCACGCACGTCACCGCTCAGACCGGTGCCAAGCAAAGCATCCAGCACAATGCCGCGCAATCCGGTTTGTGCCGTCCAGGGTTCGATGACCACGTTTTCGGACACTGCCTCGGCATGGGCCAACGCCGCGTCGCCCTGCAAGCGCTGCGAATCCCCCACCGCCAGCACCCGCACCGCCCATCCGGCACGCTGGGCCAACACGGCCACCAGATACCCGTCCCCGGCGTTATTGCCATGTCCGGCCAACACGCACAGTTCATTCGCTGTCGGCCATTGCCGCACCAGCGCCCGCCACGTCGCTCGGGCCGCGCGCTGCATTAATTCGAAGCCCGGTGTGCCGGCCGCGATCAGGCTCGCATCGAGCCCTCGCACTTGCGCGGCGCTGTACAGCGCGTCGGGTAATTCATCTTTAGTGTGCGGCATGCGTCTTCAGGCTCCGATGTCTGGCAGAATTATACGCACCTCAGCTCCGGTTTCTCTTGTCTCATGCCTGCTATTACCACAGATCTGCCCGCCCTCGCCCAATCCATCAAGGACTGGGGGCGCGAGCTGGGCTTTCAGCAAGTCGGCATCAGCGGCCTCGACCTGGCCGAGCATGAGCAGCACCTGGAGCACTGGCTCGAAGCCGGCTACCACGGCGAAATGGAGTACATGGGCGCCCACGGCAGCAAACGCTCGCATCCCGAAGAGCTGGTGCCGGGCACGCTGCGCGTGGTGTCCCTGCGCATGGACTACCTGTCGGGCGACACGCAAATGGCGAAAATGCTCGCCCAACCGGAAAAAGCCTACGTCTCGCGCTACGCCCTGGGCCGCGATTACCACAAGTTGATCCGCAAACGCGTGCAGCAACTGGCTGAAAAAATTCAGGCCCAGATCGGCCCGTTCGGGTTCCGTGCTTTCGTCGACAGCGCGCCCGTGCTGGAAAAAGCCATCGCCGAGCAGGCGGGCCTTGGCTGGATCGGCAAAAACACCCTGGTGTTGAATCGCAAGGCCGGCAGTTATTTCTTCCTGGCAGAGCTGTTCGTCGATTTGCCGCTGCCGGTGGATCCGCCCCACGCCGGCGAACATTGCGGCCGCTGCACGGCCTGCCTCGATATCTGCCCGACCAATGCTTTCGTGGGCCCCTATGTGCTGGACGCCCGACGCTGTATTTCCTACCTGACCATCGAACTCAAAGGCGCCATCCCCGAAGATCTGCGACCGCTGATCGGCAACCGGGTGTTCGGTTGCGATGATTGCCAGATTGTCTGCCCATGGAACCGCTTTGCCCGCCCCTCCGGCGAAAGCGACTTCAAGCCGCGGCACAACCTGGACAACGCCGAGCTGGCCGACTTGTTCATGTGGGACGAGGACAAGTTCCTCAGCAACACCGAAGGCTCGCCGCTACGCCGGGCGGGCTATCACAGCTGGCTGCGCAACCTGGCGGTCGGGCTGGGCAATGCGCCTTCGACCATTCCAGTGCTCGAAGCGCTGAAGGCTCGCAGGGAATACCCCTCGGAGTTGGTGCGCGAACACGTCGAGTGGGCCCTGAAACAACACGGACTCCTGTAGGAGCGAGCCTGCTCGCGAAAAACCCGAGAGCGCCGCGGGCATTCAGGATGCCCGCGTTATCGTTGACGTCCATCGCGAGCAGGCTCGCTCCTACAGAGGACCGCGTTCAGGCTTCGTCGTTATAGACGAACTTGGGCATTTCCCAGTGAAAACGGATAGCCAGCAACCGCAGCAGGAAACCGCCGAACAGGGTAATCAGGATCGACTGCTCGCTGGGCAATTGCAGGTAGATGCACAGCATGTAGCACCACGCCGCGGCAAACGAGACGCTGGCGTAAAGCTCGCGACGGAAGATCAGCGGGATGTCGTTGCAGAAAATATCCCGCAGGATGCCGCCAAACACACCAGTGATCACGCCGCTGACCGATGCCACCAACATCCCATGGCCCATTTCCAGAGCAGTCATGCAGCCAATCAGGGTAAATGCCACCAGGCCGACGGCATCGAGCACCAGAAACAACGAGCGCAGGTGGCGCATCCAGCGCGCCGTAAACACCGTGATCATTGCCGCGGCCGAGGTCAGCACCAGGTATTCGGGGTGTTTGACCCAGGTCAGCGGATAGTGCCCGAGCAATACGTCGCGCACCGAACCGCCCCCCAGCGCTGTGATACAAGCGATCAGCACCACGCCAAACCAGTCCATGCCGCGCCGGCCGGCAGACAGGGCGCCGGTCATGGCTTCGGCGGTGATGGCGATCAGGTAGAGCATCAGCAGCATGGTGGCGGTCCTTGCACAAAAGGCGCGCAGTCTACTCACTTCAACAAGGCACCAAAAGAGTGCTCCATAGAAAGCACTGCTCCCTGTGGAGAGGGGGTTGCCCGCGCAGGCCCGCGAAGCGGCCCCAAAACCAAGCCAAAGTGTTTTGTCAGTTAGTCCGCGCCGGCCGATTTACGGGGGCAAGCCCCCTCGCCACAAAGGCGCCGCCCAATCAGAACTTGATGAAATGCTTGCGGTAGTGCTGCAGCTCGGCGATCGATTCGCGGATGTCGTCAAGCGCCAGGTGGGTGCTGCCCTTCTTGAAGCTGTCGCGAACGTCCGGTGCCCAGCGCGCGGCGAGCTCCTTGAGGGTCGACACGTCGAGGTTGCGGTAGTGGAAATAGCTTTCCAGAGATTTCATGTGGGTATAAAGGAAGCGACGGTCCTGGCAGATACTGTTGCCGCAGATCGGTGACTTGCCCTTCGGCACCCACTGTTCCAGGAAGCCAATGGTTTGCGCTTCGGCTTCGGCCATGCTGATGCGGCTGTCGCGAACGCGCTGGGTGAGCCCTGAGCCACCGTGTTGACGGGTGTTCCACTCGTCCATGCCCGCAAGGATGGCGTCGCTGTGATGGATCGCGATCACCGGACCTTCAGCCAGGGTGTTCAGGTCACTGTCGGTGACGATGGTGGCCATCTCGATGATGACGTCGGTATCAGGGTTCAGACCGGTCATTTCCAGGTCGATCCAGATAAGGTTCTGCGAGTTTTGCATGTGTCGGCTCCCAAGTAATGCTGCGCAGTTTAGCCTAGGCCGGTGGCCGGGCGTGCTAAACTCGCCGCCGCTTTACCTAATCGCTGCATTCTTGATACGGAACACCCATGGCCAAACGCCAACTCAATCGTCGTCAAAACTGGCGCATCGAAAAGATTCAGGGCGAACGCGCTGCCCGCGCCGCCAAACGCGAGTCCTCGGCTGTCGAGGCACTCGAGGGCGGCGATCTAGGCCCGGAACAGCACGGCCTGGTGATCGCGCACTTCGGTGTGCAGGTCGAAGTCGAGGCTCGCGACGGTGAACTGGCCGGCCAGGTGTTCCGCTGCCACCTGCGCGCCAACCTGCCGGCGCTGGTGACTGGCGACCAGGTGGTCTGGCGTGCCGGCAACCAGGGCATCGGCGTGATCGTCGCGCAACTGCCGCGCAACACCGAGCTGTGTCGCCCGGACAGCCGTGGCCAGCTCAAGCCGGTAGCGGCCAACGTCGACATGATCGTAATCGTGTTTGCACCGCTGCCCGAGCCCCATGCGAACCTGATCGACCGTTATCTGGTGGCCGCCGAGCATGCGGGCATCAAGCCACTGCTGCTGCTCAACAAGTTCGACCTGATCGACGAACACAACGCACCGGCCCTGAACGCCCTGCTCGCGGTTTACCGCACCCTCGGTTACCCGGTGCTGGAAGTGTCGGCACACCATGGCAACGGCATGGAGCAGCTGCAGAAACAACTGGACGGGCGCATCAGCGTGTTCGTCGGCCAGTCCGGTGTCGGCAAGTCCTCGCTGGTCAACAGTCTGCTGCCCAACGTCGAGACCCGCGTCGGGCCGTTGTCCGAACTGTCCGGCCAGGGCACCCACACCACCACCACCGCGCGATTGTTCCATTTCCCCGGCGGCGGTGAACTGATCGACTCCCCGGGCATCCGCGAATTCGGCCTGGGCCACGTCAGCCGCGCCGATGTCGAAGCCGGCTTCATCGAGTTCAACGACCTGCTCGGCACCTGCCGCTTCCGCGACTGCAAGCACGACCGCGAACCCGGTTGCGCCCTGCTCAAGGCCCTGGAAGATGGCCGCGTGCAGCAACAACGCATGAACAGCTACCGCTCGATCATCGCCAGCTTGCCGGAAAACGGCTACTAAACAGACGCGCCCACCGCTCCGATGCCAACGGGGTGGTGGGTGGCGGCCCTGCCCCGAAACAAAATCCCGCCGTTTTAAACGTCAGACCTTTCTGTAAGGCATTCGCACGCCTGCTTGTAGGGCATTTCTCTTTAAGCGCCGAGCCCTTGTAGCCGCTCACCAATCACCTAAGTTCAAGCCCTCTTCGCACTCCGGCGACACAGAGGGACACCTATGCAAACCTACCATTTGTTCATCAGCCATTCGTGGAGCTACCCCCAAGCCCACGACAATCTCGTGCGTCTGCTCAACGCCAGGCCCGGTTTCATGTACAAGAATTTTTCGGTGCCAACGGACAACCCGATCGTGGGCGCCAAAACCGACAAACAGCTTGAGGAGGCCATCGAAAACAAGATCCGTGCATGCTCGGCGGTGCTGATCATGGCCGGCATGTATTCCACGTACAGCAAGTGGATCAACAAGGAAATCGAGATCGCCAAGCGCATGGGCAAGGTGATCATCGCGATCAAGCCGTTCGGTGCCGAGCGAATTTCCACTGTGGTGCGTAACGCGGCCCATGCCGAGTGCGCGTGGAACACCAACAGCATCATCAGCGCGATTCGCCAGCATACGGCGGTGTAACCATGCGCAAGGGACTGTTTATCGGCATCAACGACTACACCCACGTTTCGCGCCTGAGCGGCTGCAGTAATGACGCCATGGCCATGGCTTCCGTGCTCAAGACTGACGCCAACGGCGATCCGAACTTCAAGAACATCGTTCTGACCTCCGCCGAGGATTACCTGAGCCGGGAAAAGCTCGAAGACCAGATTCGCGATTTGTTTTCCGGCGACTGTAACGTCGCGCTGCTGTACTTCGCCGGCCACGGCAGCTTCGATAGCGATACCGACGAAGGCATGTTGATCCCTCAGGATTACAGGAACCCCAAGGACGGGATTCGCATCAGCGACATTCTCAACTGGGCGACCAAGGCGACCAGGATCAAAAACAAGGTGATCATTCTCGACTGTTGCCAGAGCGGCTCGGCCGGCGAGTTGCGCGCCTTGCGCAGCGAGGGCAGCGTGGTCGGTGAAGGCATGACCATCCTCACCGCCTGCAAAAAGGAAGAACCGGCGATGGAAGGCGCGCAGCACGGTGTGTTCACCGGATTGTTGCTCCAGGCCCTGCACGGCGGCGCTGCGAACATCCTGGGCAAGATCACGCCTGGCAGCCTGTATTCGTTTGTCGACAATGCCCTCGACGCCTGGGAGCAGCGTCCGGTGTTCAAGACCAACGTCTCGCAGTTCATTTCGCTGCGCGAAGTGTCACCGCTGATCCCCAAGGAAATCCTGCGCAAACTCCCCGAATGGTTTGCCGAAGCGGAGTCGGTGTACCCCCTCGCCCCCAGCTTTGAGCCCACCGAGCCAGAGTTCAACCCGGAGCACGGTGAGGTCTTCGCCCAGCTGCAAAAGTGCAACCGCCACAGTCTCATCGAACCGGTGGACGCCGAGCATATGTACTACGCCGCCATCCATTCCACCGGCTGCCGGCTCACCGCCCTCGGCGCCTATTACCGCGAACTCGCCATCAAGGGACATTTCTGATGCCAGTCTTTATCAGCTACCGCCACATGGATCGCGCCCATGCGATCAACATCAATAACCGCCTGATGCAGGCCAACATCAAGACCTACCTCGACGTGCTGGACCCGGAGTCACAGACCACCGACGACATCACCGGCGTGATTACCCGCAACATCAGTGAATGCACGCACTTGCTGGCAGTGGTCTCGGATAAAACCGCCCTGTCCTGGTGGGTGCCGTTCGAAATCGGCGAGGCGACCATCACCAATCGACGCATCTGCTCGTTCAAGACCGGCCCGGCAGAACTGCCGTTATACCTCGACAAGTGGCCGAAACTTACCCACGAGAAAGACATCGAGTTTTTCATTGATGCCTATCGCAGCGAAGCGATACTCAAGCGTTCGATGTCCCTGGAGTCTATAAACGGCAGCGAGTCCATGCGCAGCGCCAACAGGAGCAATGCCGACCGCTTCCACAGCGACCTCAAATCCAGAATTAACCGGGGTTTCTGAGGTAGCGCCGACAAAAAAGCCGACATCACTGTCGGCTTTTTTGTCGCTCACTGCTTTGGCGTTGCAGCCGGCTTGGCCGTTTCGCCCGGCTTCGGCGGCGGGTCATCGAACAGGTTCAGGCGCTCACGCAGTTCGTGGGCCGGCAGCGGTTCCTTGTCCGCCGGCAACGCGTTCGGATCAGCCGGCTTGGCTGGTGCGGTTGGCGTGGCCGGTGCCGCGTCCGGAGTAGCCGAGCCTTGCGGGGCAGCGGGGGCAGGGTCCGCGCCTTGTGCACCCTCGATGGTCCGCTGGGCTTTTTTGGTCAGTACGACGATGTCGATGCGACGGTTGACCGGGTTGAGCGGATGCTCGCGATCGAACAAGGCCGAGGAGGCATAACCGACCACTCGGGCCACCTGCGACTCCGGGTAACTGCCCGCCACCAGCGCACGCCGCGCCGCGTTGGCCCGGTTGGCCGAGAGCTCCCAGTTGCCGAAATCGCCGGTGCCGGTGTACGGCTTGGCGTCGGTGTGGCCACTGATGCTGATCTTGTTTGGCACCGCTTTGATGGTGTCGGCCATGGCCAGCAGGATGTCTTCGAAATACGGCTTCAGGCGTGCTGAGCCTGAGTCGAACATCGGCCGGTTCTCGGCGTCCATGATCTGGATGCGCAAGCCGTTCGGCGTGATCTCGAACAGGATCTGGTCCTTGAACTTTTGCAGTTGCGGGTTCTCGTCGACCTTGTTCTGCAATTCCTGCAGCAACAGTTCGAGGCGTTCCCTCTCGACCATTTCGGCCATACCTTCGACCTGATCGGTGTCGACTGTCACCCGGTCCGGTTGCGGCTGCGACTTATCTTCGGGGTTGAGGGTGTTTTCCGGTGCCAGGGTCGGCGTTCCGCCCAAATCAATGATGTAGGGCGTACCGCTTTCGGTAAAGCCGACCGGGTCTTTGAAGTAACCGGAGATGGCTAACTTCTGTTCTGGCGTGGCGGTGGACAGCAGCCACAACACCAGGAAAAACGCCATCATCGCCGTGGCAAAGTCGGCGAAGGCGATTTTCCACGAGCCACCGTGATGCCCGCTGGCGTAGCGCTTGACGCGCTTGATGATTATCGGCTGATTGTTTTCCATGGCTTAACGACCGCGAACCGCTTGTTCCAGCTCGGCAAAGCTTGGACGGTGCGCCGGATACAGAACCTTGCGTCCGAATTCCACGGCCAGCGACGGTGGCATGCCGGAAGCCGAAGCGACCAGCGAAGCCTTGATGGCTTCGTAGATGTTCAACTCTTCCTTGGCATCGTGACGCAGCGCATGCGCCAGGGGGCCGAAGAAACCGTAGGCCGCAAGAATACCGAAGAAGGTACCGACCAGCGCCGCACCTACGTGGACACCAATCATTTTCTGGTCACTTTCACCCAGCGAAGCCATGGTCACCACGATGCCCAGTACCGCGGCGACAATACCGAAGCCCGGCATGGCGTCGGCAATGCCGTTCACCGCGTGGGACGGATGGTCCAGGTCTTCCTTGAGGCTGGCCAGTTCCATGTCGAACAGGTTTTCAAGTTCGTGGGGCGCCATGTTGCCGGAGGACATGATGCGCAGGTAATCGCACACGAATGCGGTCATGCGCTCGTCCTTGAGGACAGTCGGGTACTTGGCAAAGATCGGGCTCGCGGCGGCATCTTCGATGTCACCTTCGATGGCCATCATGCCTTCGCGGCGGCTCTTGTTGAGGATCTCGTAGATCAGGCCCAGTACTTCAAGATAGAAGGAATGATTGAAACGCGAGCTGAACAGGCTCAAGGACTTCTTGAGCACGTGCATCGTCATGTAGCCGGGGTTGGCCTGCACGAAGGCGCCAAGGGCTGCGCCGCCGATAATCATCACCTCGAAAGGCTGGATCAGGGCGGCAATCTTGCCGTGGGAAAGCACGTATCCGCCGAGTACGCTCGCGAATACGACAATGATGCCGATTAATTTAGCCATAGGTTAGGAGAGCACTTACTGAGTCGGGTTCAAGGTCATATTCGGAAGTTAAAAAATCTCTTCTTCTATTTATCGGCAAAACTGCGCCAGACTATAGCCAGTTCAGGCGAAAAGATAATTTGACCCACTCAGGGCATAGGTAACGTTGACAATGATCGCCTCCAGCCATGGCTAACGAAACGAACGTCCCCACTGCAAAACCGACCACTGTCGAAGGCTGGGTCAAGCTTCTCGATGGCGTACACCTGCCGGTTCCACAAGCCAGCCATGACCTGGTGTGTAACGCAATCGGCGATAATCGCCGCTCGTTGCGCGACATTGCCGACCTGATGCAGGACAGCCCGGCCCTTGCCCTGAGCGTGATTCGCGAAGCCAACCGCCACACCCATGGCAGCATGACCACGCCCGCCGAAAACCTTGAGGTCGCAATCAATCGCCTTGGCCTCAAGCGCACCCAAGAGCTGCTCGCGCGCCTGCCTGTCGAACCTCAGGCCGGGATTCCCAAGGCCTTGCGCCAGATGCAGATGATCAGTCAGCACGCCACGCAACAAGCCAACGGTTTTTTTGCCAGTCGCCTGGCGCGGCTTTGGCAGGACATCCACTGGGGCAGCCTGTTGTTTCTGTCACCCTTGTGGCCGCTGGCGCTGACGCACCCGCAATTACTCGAAGACTGGGAGCTGCGGGTCATTCATAAGGGCGAGTCGGCGCGCAAAGTCGAAAAGCAGTTGTTTGGCGTGCGCCTGCTGGAAATATGCCAGGCCCTGGTGGAGATCTGGCACCTGCCGATCTGGGTGCTGCAGGGCTATCGACTGTTGCTCTGCGAGCAGCGCGAACTGGTGAAAGTCTTGCGCATCGCGCGTGACAGCGAGCATCCATTGCGCCAGCAAAACCGCCTCGATGACGATCCAACCTTGCGCCGGTGGCTCAATCAACCAGCCAACACCGTGTTGCTGGCCAATGGTCTGGCGCTGTCGGCGCAACAGGCCTGGGACAGCCCCCACAGTGAGCGTTGGCAGTATTTGACCAGCCTCTACCTGCAAATACCAATGCACGAGGTGCAACAACAGCTGCACCAGCAGGCGGCCAACAGCGCCCGCCATCACGCCATGCCCGATCTCTGGCACCCCGCCGAGTTGTTGATCTGGCCATGTGGCACGAAGCGCATCCATACCAGGCTGTTGCCGGCTGCGGCACCGACCGCCGAAGACCTGGCGAAGTGGCGCAGGCAATGTGCCGAATTGCTGCACGAGCCGAGCCGTTTCACCAACGCCATGCACCTGACCATCGCGGCACGTGACGCATTGGTGGCCTGCGGCATGCGCCGAGTGATGATCCTGATGGCCGATCGCACCCAGACTAACCTGAGGGTGCACCAGACGGCCGGTTTGCCGCAGGAAGCCGCCGGGCTGAATTTTGCGGTCAGTCAGAGCAGCGTGTTGCAACGACTGCTCGCGCAACAGGCGCAAGTGCGCCTGACGCCGGCCAACAACGGGCAATTTTCAGCCTTGCTACCCAACAGCCTGCGTTCGCAATTCAGTGGTGAACACCTGCTGTTGCGTTCGCTGGTCAACAATGACCGGGTGATCATGATTGTCGTGGCCGATCAGGCGGGCGTGCCATTCTCGGAACTTTGCGTGCAAGCCTTCGGCAAAACTGCCCAGTGCATCGAGAAAGCCCTGCACAGCTTTAGTCACCGTGGCCGATAAGCTGCGTTACAATCGTCCCTTTTGTGCTCTGGAGACCTCAAATGTCTGACTTCTCTGGCTTGCCGCTGGTGATCGAGCCGAGCGACTTGCTCCCTCGCCTCGACGCCCGCGAACTGATTCTGGTGGACTTGACCAGTGCCACCCGTTACGCCGAAGGGCACATTCCCGGCGCGCGTTTTGTCGATCCGAAACGCACGCAACTCGGCCAGGCGCCTGCCCCGGGGCTGATGCCTGCGCGGGCAGCGCTGGAAACATTGTTTGGCGAGCTGGGGCACAACCCCGATGCGGTCTACGTGGTGTATGACGACGAAGGCGGCGGTTGGGCCGGCCGCTTCATCTGGCTGCTGGATGTCATCGGCCACAGCAAGTACCACTATATAGATGGCGGCCTGCCGGCCTGGCTGGCGGAAGGCTTGCCCATGTCGATCCAGATTCCGCCATCGGTGGGTGGCCCGGTTTCACTGACCCTGCACGACGAACCCACTGCCACCCGTGAGTACCTGCAAAGTCGCCTCGGCGCCGCCGACCTGGCGATATGGGACGCGCGCGGACCGCTGGAGTACTCCGGCGAGAAAGTGCTGGCGGCCAAGGGCGGGCACATTCCCGGCGCGGTCAATTTCGAATGGACCGCGGGCATGGATCAGGCACGCCAGTTGCGCATCCGCACCGATATGCCGCAGATCCTCGAACAGCTCGGGATCAGCAAAGACAAAGAAGTGATTACCCACTGCCAGACCCATCATCGTTCTGGCTTCACCTATCTGGTGGCCAAGGCTCTCGGTTATCCGCGGGTCAAAGGCTACGCCGGCTCCTGGGGCGAATGGGGCAACCATCCCGATACGCCTGTAGAGATTTAAGGTTTTTAAGGACAGTTAATGAACAAGCGTCTGTTTATCCTCAGTCAGTACCTGCTGCCCCACAACTTGCTCTCGCGACTGGCCGGCTGCATCGCCGAATGCCGCGTGCGCTGGTTCAAGAACGCCTTTACCGCCTGGTTCGCCAAGCGCTATCAGGTGGACATGTCCCAGGCGCTGGTCGAAGACCTGACCGCCTACGAGCACTTCAATGCGTTCTTCACCCGCGCACTGAAAGACGGTGCCCGTCCACTGGACCAGACCCCTGGCGCGATTCTCAGCCCCGCCGACGGCGCAATCAGCCAATTGGGTCCGATCGAGCACGGTCGCGTGTTCCAGGCCAAGGGCCACAGCTTCAGCGTGCTGGAACTGTTGGGTGGCGATGCGGCAAACGCTGCGCCGTTCATGGGTGGTGACTTTGCGACCATTTACCTGTCGCCCAAAGACTACCACCGCGTGCACATGCCGCTGGCCGGCACCCTGCGCGAGATGGTCTACATCCCGGGCCGCCTGTTCTCGGTCAACCAGACCACGGCGGAAAACGTCCCGGAACTGTTCGCCCGTAACGAGCGCGTAGCCTGCATTTTCGACACCGAGCGTGGGCCGATGGCCGTGGTGCTGGTGGGCGCAATGATCGTGGCCTCGATTGAAACCGTCTGGGCCGGCCTGGTCACGCCGCCGAAGCGCGAGCTGAAAACCTTCCGCTACGACGAAGCCGCGCGCGCGCCGATCCACCTGGAAAAAGGTGCGGAGCTGGGTCGTTTCAAACTGGGTTCGACCGCTGTCGTGCTGTTCGGGCCGGATCAGGTCAAGTGGGCTGAAGAAATGACTGCCGGCGTTGCCGTGCAGATGGGCCAGGGCATGGGCTCTCCGAAGGCCTGACAGACACAATCACTGTAGGAGCGAGCACGCTCGCGATGAACCTGAGAGCGACGCAGGCATTCAGTAAGCCCGCGTCATCGTTGACGTCCATCGCGAGCATGCTCGCTCCTACAGTGGGTTTGCGCGTTACAGATGTCCGTCGCGATCGCGCAAGCCCAGCAGGTACAACACGCCATCCAGCCCCAGCGTCGAAATCGCCTGCTTGGCCGACTGCTTGACCAGCGGCTTGGCACGGAACGCCACGCCTAACCCGGCAATCGCCAGCATCGGCAAGTCATTGGCACCGTCACCGACCGCAATGGTCTGCTCCAGGCGCAAACCTTCCTTGTGTGCCAGCTCCTTCAGCAAATCCGCCTTGCGCTGCGCATCGACGATCGGCTCGACCGCGACACCGGTAACCTTGCCGTCCACCACTTCCAGTTCGTTGGCGAACACGTAGTCGATGCCCAGTTTGGCCTGCAATTGCTTGGCGAAGTAGGTGAAGCCACCGGACAGAATCGCCGTCTTGTAGCCCAGGCGCTTGAGCTCGGCGAACAGGGTTTCGGCGCCTTCGGTCAGGCGCAGGGAGGCGCCGATCGAATCCAGCACGCCGACATCCAGCCCCTTGAGCAAAGCCAGGCGCTCTTTGAAGCTGGCGCGGAAGTCGAGCTCACCGGCCATCGCCCGCTCGGTAATTTCCGATACCTTGTCGCCGACACCCGCAGCCTTGGCCAGCTCGTCGATGACTTCGGCCTCGATCAGGGTCGAATCCATGTCGAAAACCGCCAGGCGACGATTACGCCGGAACAACGAATCTTCCTGGAAGGCGATATCGACGTTCAATTCCTGGGCGACGCTGAGGAATTCGGCTCGCAGCGCTTGCGGATCGGCCGCTTCGCCGCGCACGGAAAACTCGATGCAACCTTTGCCCTTGTCAGCCGGCGTGTCCAGAGGCATGCGCCCGGACAGACGATCGATGTGGTCGATGTTCAAACCATATTTGGCGGTAATCGAGCTGACGGCCTGCAACTGCCCCGCCGTCACTTTGCGGGTCAGCAGGGTGACAATGTGGCGTTTTTTGCCCTGGTTGCCGACCCATTGCTGGTAGTCCTCTTCGGAGACCGGCGTGAATCGAACCTGCTGATCGAGTTCGTATCCCTTGAACAGGATGTCCTTGAGCACGGACTTGCCTTGCTCTGTGTCAGGAATTTCAACCAGGATGCCGAACGACAGGGTGTCGTGGATCACCGCCTGACCGATGTCGAGAATGTTCACACCACCCTGGGCCAGAACGCCGGTAATGGCCGCAGTCAGACCCGGACGGTCGACTCCCGTGATGTTTATCAGGACGATTTCGCGCAAGGCGCACCCCCGCAGGTGGAAAAAAACCGCATTCTACCCACTTTCAGTGACCATCGGGCACCGTGAGCGCTTTGCCGGCCCAGACCCTGTCGCTATACTGCGCGTCAACTTCACGGACAAAAGAGCCGAGCTCAAGTGAACCGGCCCACGCCAGTAAAAACCGATAACTTCTTTCTGCTGATCTTCCGGGCACTGCGCCACCGCCGTGTGCCGATTGCATTACGCATCGCCAGCCATAACGTGATCCTGGTCGCCCTGGCCCTGGTCATCTATGCCGGCGTGATGGGTTTGCAGTTCAAGCAGGCCATGCACGAGCAGGCGGATGCGCTGGGCGAAAGCCTGACCACGCAGACAGCCACCTCGGCTACCGAGCTGTTGGTGTCCAACGACATCCTCAGCCTCAACGTGCTGCTCAACAACCTGACCAAGAACAAGCTGGTGGCCCACGCCGCCATCTACAGCCCGGATAACCGCATCCTCGCCGAGGCCGGTCAGCGTCCCAAGCACGGCCTGCTGGGCGAAGCCGAGGGCATGTACCAGAGCAAGATCACCTTCCAGGACGTGACGGCCGGGCAACTGCGCATCAGCCTGGACATGGACCAGTTCCAGCAGCCGATGACCATCAGCCTGCAAAGCATGGGTATTTTGAGCGCGATCCTGCTGGCGCTATCCTTGGCCTTGAGCCTGCGCATGGGCCGCTATCTGTCCACGCCGCTGCTGCAATTGCGCGTGTGGCTGCGCAATATCGACGAGTACACCCCGGCCACCGACCGCCAGGACGAAATCGGCGATCTGGCCCGTCAGTTGCACGCCAACTACGCCCCGGAACCCCGCGAGCCAGAGCCGGTGCCGGTGCCGGAGCCGGAGTTCGACGACGTCGATGAGGACGCCGAGCCGGCATTCGAAGTGCGCAACCTGCGCGACCCGAGTTTCGACGAGAGCCGCCCGATGGCCGCCCTCAAACCTGCGCCACGACAGGTCGTCAGCACCGTCGAGGACGACGATGATGAAGATCCGTTCGCCGACTTGCGTGACGAGTCCCTGGGCAGTGCCGCTCAGCCGGTGATCCGCAAGGCTACCCCGAGTGTGCCGCAACACAGCGCGGTGCTGGCGGTGCAACTGGGCTCCCAGGAACAACTGCGGCGCTTGCCGCGAGCACGCCTTGAGGAATTGCTCGAACGCTATCGCGATTGCCTCGATCAGGCCGCTTCGCTGTATCAGGGTGAAGTTGAGACTTTGAACGATGGCAGCACGCTGATGCTGTTCCACACCGAGGACAGCGGCGACGATTACCTGACCAACGCCATTTGCTGCGGTGAACTGCTGCGAGCGCTGGGTCATCAGTTGCAAATTGAGGTCGCCGACAGCGGCATCACCCTGCAACTTCAGCTGGGCCTGACCCTGGGCGACGAGCTGTTCGGACTGAGCCAGATCGACCTGCTGCTGACCGACAGTGCCCAGGATGCCCTGGCCCTGTCGCAACACAGCCGCAACCTGCTGCTGGTGGAGCGCAAGATCAGTGACGACGCCCTGATCCGCCAGCGCGCGCGTATCCGGCCGATCGCGAGCCCCGAAGGTGCGTGCTGTGTAGAGCGGCTGATGGAGCCTTATCCATCGCTGCTGGAACGGCAATTGGCGCGGATGCATGAGCGCCGGGCGTAACCATTAGCCCCGGCAACAACGAAGCCCGCAGATGAGTGATCGTCTGCGGGCTTTTTTGTTGCCTGTCCCGGCCTCTTCGCGGGCAAGCCCGCTCCCACAGTGTCCGTGTCGCACAACAATAATTTGAACGCCCTTGAAACCTGTGGGAGCGGGCTTGCCCGCGAAGAGGCCGGGACAGCTGATAGAAATCCCACCCTGCAGAAACAACAAAGCCCGCACAAGGCGGGCTCTGACTTGACTCGCTGCAGACTTAGAAGCGGAACACTTCCATGTCCGTGCGAATCGGTGCAGCCATAGGGATCTTCGGCTGTTTTTCCTGCTGAACTGCCGGTGCCGCAGGCTTGGCCGCCGATTTACGCGGGGTGTCGGCGATCGGCGGTTGATTGGCCAGAGGCTTGAGCGCCACGGACAATTGCTCGGCCAGGCGTTGCAGCAACACACCCTGAGCCTGAACCTGAGCCGCGGTATTGCCGGCATGCTGTTCCTGCAAATGGATGATGCGGTTGTCACGGACCTGGCCGCGACGGTCGATCAGACGCCATTGAGCGTCCAGAATGGCCGGCTGCTTTTCACCCGAGTCCAGGCGCGTGATGGTCAGCAGTACCTGGACGTCCGGAGTGAAGCCCAATGTCGCTGGGGCCAGCACTACACGCTGACTGTCCAGATGACCGGCAACTTGCCGCAACAGCAGTTGATCGATATCCGAAGACAGGCTGCCCGCCCAACGACCGTCGGTAGACGCCTGAAGACTGCCATCCGGCTGACGTTGCAACAGGGTTTCACGCTGCAGATAGTCGGCTACGATTACCGGGCCCAACAACACAGCCATGCCCGCGCTTTGCGCAGGCTGAACCGGACTTCCGCTGTCCAGTTGATACAGCGACACCGGCTGGTGAACGCTGCAGCCCGCCAGGCCGAGAACGCCAGCGAGCATGAGCAAAAAAGGAAGGCGCAGAACAGTCATCATCCCATCCAGGTGGTCGCCACAAGGCTGACCACAGTGAAAATACTCAAAAAATATGAAGAACGCTCGGCCACGCCGGCGCTTGAAAGGCCATATCATCCGTGAATATGCGTTCCGACTCCAGCGCGAAAGCGTCGATCTACAGCTTAAATCGTAGATCGGCCGCTCTGGGACGCTTAATTGAGGTTTTCGACGAGCAGCGCATCCACCCTCTGGAAGCCACGTGGCAATTTGTTACCCCTACGCCCGCGCTCACCCTTGTAGTGTTCGAGGTCGTCCGCTTTCAGGGACAAGGTACGTTTTCCGGCCTGCAACACCAGGGTTGCACCGTCCGGGATCACTGCGATGTCCGTTACATACTCTTCGCGACTGGCGACACGGTCGCCGGATATGCCGATGATCTTGTTGCCTTTGCCCTTACCCAATTGTGGCAGATCGCTGATCTTGAAGATCAGCAAGCGACCTTCGGTAGTCACCGAGGCCAGCCAGTTCTGCTCGCGATCAGCCACCGGCCGCGGCAAAATCACCTTGGCGTTGTTCGGCAGGCTCAACAGCGCCTTGCCCGCCTTGTTCTTGGCCTGCAGGTCTTCTCCTTTGACCACGAACCCGTATCCGGCGTCGGAAGCGATGACATACAGTGCGTCGTCTTCGGGCATCAGCACGCACTCGAAAGTCGCCCCGGGTGGCGGCGTCAGGCGCCCCGTCAGCGGCTCGCCCTGGCCACGGGCCGATGGCAACGTGTGTGCGGCCACTGAATAACTGCGACCGGTGGAGTCGATAAATACCGCAAACTGGTTGGAGCGACCGGCCGCCAGGGCCTTGAACCCGTCTCCGGCCTTGTAGGAAAGCCCGGTGGCATCGATTTCGTGGCCTTTGGCGGAACGTACCCAGCCTTTTTCCGAGAGCACGACCGTGACTTTCTCGTTCGGCAGCAGATCGTGCTCGGTCAGGGCCTTGGCTTCAGCGCGCTCGACGATCGGCGACCGACGGTCATCACCGTAGGTCTCGGCGTCTTTGATCAGCTCGGTGCGCACCAGCTTCTTCAGCTTGGCTTCGCTGCTCAGCAAGGCTTGCAGCTTGGCTTGCTCCTTGAGCAGCTCATCCTGCTCGGCACGCAGCTTCATCTCTTCCAGTCGCGCCAGCTGACGCAAACGGGTGTCGAGGATGTAGTCGGCCTGGATTTCGCTCAGGGCGAAACGCGCAATCAGACTGGCCTTTGGATGCTCCTCGGTGCGAATGATGTGTATCACTTCATCCAGGTTGAGGTAGGCAATCAACAAGCCGTCCAACAGGTGCAGGCGACGCTCGACTTTATCGAGGCGGAATTGCAGGCGCCGACGCACGGTCTGCACCCGGAACTCCAGCCACTCGACCAGCAAGGCCCGCAGGTTTTTCAGCTGCGGTTTGCCATCGAGGCCGATGATGTTGATGTTGACCCGGTAGCTCGACTCCAGCTCGGTGCTGGCGAACAGATGTTGCATCAGGGCATCGTGGTCAAAGTTTTTCCGCGCGCCCGGGATAATCACGATCCGGCACGGGTTCTCGTGGTCGGACTCGTCACGCAAGTCGGCGATCTGCGGCGCCTTGGACGGCTTGGCCTGCATCATCGCGGCGATCTGTTCGAGCACCTTGGCGCCAGAAACCTGATGTGGCAGCGCGGTGACGATGATGTCGCCATCTTCGATGTGATACACGGCGCGCATGCGCACAGAACCACGACCGGTTTCGTAGATTTTCAGCAGGTCGGCGCGCGGCGTGATGATTTCCGCTTCGGTCGGGTAATCCGGGCCCTGGATGTGTTCACAGAGCTGTTCGACCGTGGCTTTTGGCTCGTCGAGCAAGCGTACGCAAGCGGTGGCGACTTCGCGCAGGTTGTGCGGCGGAACATCGGTGGCCATGCCCACGGCGATACCCGTGGTGCCGTTGAGCAGAATGTTCGGCAAACGCGCCGGCAAGACCAGCGGCTCATCCAGTGTGCCGTCGAAGTTCGGCCCCCAGTCCGCCGTGCCCTGCCCCAGTTCGCTGAGCAGCACCTCGGAATAACGCGACAGGCGCGCTTCGGTGTAACGCATGGCGGCGAAGGACTTGGGATCATCCGGCGCACCCCAGTTACCCTGGCCGTCGACCAGCGTATAGCGGTAGCTGAACGGCTGGGCCATCAGGACCATGGCTTCGTAGCACGCCGAGTCGCCGTGGGGGTGGAACTTGCCGAGCACGTCACCGACGGTACGCGCCGATTTCTTGTGCTTGGAGTCGGCGTCCAGCCCCAGCTCGCTCATGGCGTAGACGATACGCCGCTGTACCGGTTTCAGGCCGTCGCCGATATGCGGCAAGGCACGGTCCATGATCACGTACATGGAGTAGTTGAGGTAGGCATTTTCGGTGAAGTCAGCCAGTGACCGGCGTTCTACACCGTCCAGGCTGAGATCAAGGGAGTCGCTCATGCGGGCCTCATCGGTTCGTTGTCTGGCGCAGCAGCATGGTGCCACCGCGCTGGGTAAATTCAAGTTTGTTCAGTGCGCTCATGCCGAGCAGCACCTGGTCGCCATGCAACCCTGGAGCCACCAGAGCGCGCACATCGTGCAGCACTATGTCGCCCAGTTGCAGGCGTTCAATACGCGTGCGATAGCCCTCGCTCAAGCCGTTGGCCGTGCTGAGGGTCACGCCGAAGCCTTGCTCCAGCTTCAATCGTTCGGCCAGCCCGGCCGGGATCGATACATCGGTCGCCCCGGTGTCGAGCAGGAAACTCACGGGCTGGCCGTTGATCTGGCCGCTGGCGACGAAATGACCCTGAGCATTGCTGACCAGTTTCACTTCGATGAATCCTTCGCCCTGCTGCGAGCTGACCACCACATTCGGGTTTTGCTGACGCTCTTCCCACTGACCGAAAAATCGCGTTGCCAGAAATAACGCGGCACACCACGCCAGCACCATTAATACCCGACCGGCGCGCTTGCCTGGGGTTTGCTGGCTCAAGGCTGGGCGCTCCAGCCACCGTCGGGCGCGGCAAAACGCCAGACCACCGGACGGTTTTCGCCATCGGCGCGAGTACCGTTGTTGTTATCGACACCGATCCAGGCGCCATCGGCATCCACCACCAACGCTTCTTCCAGCCCATAGCCCTGAGAATAACGAAGGTTATCGTGCAATAGCTCATCAGCGTACGACCAGCACCGCTCGACTTCGGCGGTCTGCGGATCACGCCGGCAAATCTTGTAGTTATTGCGCTCCAGAGTGAACAACTTGCCACTGAACAGGGACACATCGGAAAAGTCCCGGGACACGGCTTTGGCCTTGGGAAATTGCGCTGGCTGCATTTCCCTGCCGGCTTCGCTCAACAACACGCAGCCACCCTCGCAGTCCCACACGGTCTGTTTGCGCTTGATCAGCAGCAACCCACGGCCCTGGCGCTCGGCGGCGAGCCACAACTGGTCACCCGCCGGATTGATCGCCAAGCCCTCGAAAATCGAATTGAATTGCAACAACAAGCCCCTGGCCCGCGCTTCACGAACCATTGTGGGTGAAATCTTCAGCCAGCTCGCCGGTCCGCTCGGAGGAATTTGCAACACAGCCGCGTGGCCTTCGCTGACCACGTAGCGATTGCCGGCGCTGTCGCAGGTGATTCCCTCGTAGTCCAGATCGCCGCCACGCACGAACGAAGCCGCCCAAACACGGGACTTCAACCCCCACGGCAGGCCGCTGTCAGGTACCGCAGGCACTTCAATGTGCACGGTTTCGGCCTGCCAGACGTGCTCGCGGGTATCCAGGCGGTAGATCTGATTGTCATCACGATCAGAAACTGTCCACAGCTCATTACCGCACTGGGCCAACCCCGACAGGTTGCCGCCGGGCATGCCGTCAACGGCATGCCCGGACAACAGGCGCAACTGCGGCACCGGCTCGGCGGACGCCGTGAACGATGTCAGAAGCAGTGCGCAAGCCAGGGCAAAGCCCAGACGCATCAGCCCAGAACCTCTGCCAGGTTGCCCTTCGATTCCAGCCAGTTCTTGCGATCGCCGGCGCGCTTCTTCGCCAGCAGCATGTCCATGATTTCCGAGGTCGCCTCGAAATCATCCAATGTCAGCTGCACCAGGCGCCGGGTGTTCGGATCCATGGTGGTTTCACGCAACTGTGGCGGGTTCATCTCACCCAGGCCTTTGAATCGGGTGACCTGCGGCTTGCCGCGTTTCTTCTCGGCCACCAGGCGATCGAGAATGCCATCGCGCTCGGCCTCGTCGAGGGCGTAGTAAATCTCTTTGCCGAGGTCGATGCGGTACAGGGGCGGCATGGCGACATAGACGTGACCGGCATCCACCAACGGGCGGAAATGCTGGACGAACAGGGCGCACAGCAAGGTTGCGATGTGCAGGCCGTCGGAGTCGGCGTCGGCGAGGATGCAGATTTTGCCGTAACGCAGTTGGCTCATGTCCGCCGCGCCCGGGTCAACGCCGATGGCAACGGCGATGTTGTGCACTTCCTGACTGGCCAGCACTTCACTGCCGTCGACTTCCCAGGTGTTCAGAATCTTGCCGCGCAACGGCAGGATCGCCTGAAACTCTTTGTCCCGTGCCTGCTTGGCCGAGCCACCGGCGGAGTCACCTTCGACCAGGAACAGCTCCGAACGCATTGGATCCTGTCCCGCACAGTCGGCCAGCTTGCCCGGCAGCGCCGGCCCTTGGGTGATGCGCTTGCGTTCGACCTTTTTGCTGGCCTTCAGGCGACGACCGGCGTTGTTGATCGCCAGTTCCGCCAGGAGCATGCCGGTTTCCGGATGGGCGTTGAGCCACAGGCTGAAGGCATCCTTGACCACACCGGAAACGAACGCCGCCGCCTCACGGGACGACAGGCGTTCCTTGGTCTGACCGGAAAATTGCGGCTCCTGCATTTTCATCGACAGCACGAACGCAATACGTTCCCAGACGTCTTCCGGTGCGAGTTTCACCCCACGCGGCAGGAGGCTGCGGAATTCGCAGAATTCGCGCATGGCATCGAGCAAGCCCTGGCGCAAACCATTGACGTGGGTACCGCCCTGAGCTGTCGGAATCAGGTTGACGTAGCTTTCCTGCACCGCATCGCCGCCTTCGGGCAGCCACAGCAGCGCCCAGTCAACGGCTTCTTTATTACCGGCCAGGCTGCCGCAGAACGGCTCGTCCGGCAGGCGTTCGAACTCGCTGACCGCGTCGACCAGATAGGAACGCAGTCCGTCTTCGTAATGCCACTCGACTTTCTCGCCGCTGGCCTTGTCCTCAAAACTGACCAGCAGCCCCGGGCACAGTACCGCCTTGGCCTTGAGCACATGCTTGAGGCGGCTGATGGAGAATTTCGGTGAGTCAAAGTATTTCGGGTCCGGCGCAAAGAACACGCTGGTACCGGTATTGCGTTTACCGACGGTGCCGATTACTTCCAGCTCGGTTTTCTTGAAACCGTCGGCGAAGGTCATCTGATATTCATTGCCGTCACGCTTTACGCGTACCCGAACCTCGGTCGACAAGGCGTTGACCACGGAAATACCCACCCCGTGCAAACCGCCGGAGAACTGGTAGTTCTTGTTGGAAAACTTGCCACCGGCATGAAGCTTGGTGAGGATCAGCTCGACGCCCGACACACCTTCTTCGGGGTGAATGTCCACCGGCATGCCACGGCCGTCATCGCTGACTTCCAGGGAATGGTCGGCATGCAGGATGACCTGTACAGACCTTGCATGCCCGGCCAGGGCTTCGTCGACACTGTTGTCGATGACTTCCTGGGCGAGGTGGTTCGGCCGACTGGTGTCGGTATACATGCCGGGGCGTTTGCGCACCGGGTCGAGGCCCGAGAGGACTTCGATGGCGTCTGCGTTATAAGAGCTAGCGCTGGGAGTGGCCATGGGGTCTCGTCGTCAGTGTTCGGTGAAAAAAGAATTCATGGGGCTATCGCTCACAATGCGGTGAAATCGATTGCCTGGTACAAATCGGTGCCAATGCCGGCAAAACTCAACATGGCCGGCAGTTGCGTGGCAAAACCCTGGAAACTGTGGTCGCCGCCGGCCTGGATACGCAAGGCGCATGCCCGGTAATACTGTTGGGCGAGGCGATAGTCCAGCGTTTCGTCAGCTGTCTGCAACCATACCTGAAAACGCTGCGGATCCTGGGGCGCCGGCACTTCCAGTTCGGCCAGGGCGGTCACATGGTCGTGGGTCAGCTCCCAGGCTTCATCGGTATACAGGTTTTTCTGCGTTCCCAGAAACCCGTCGAACATCCGGTGCGGACTGACGGCAGGGTTGATCAACAGGGCTTTCAAGCCATGGCGCTCGGCCAGGTGAGTGGCATAGTAGCCGCCGAGCGAGCTGCCTACCAGCAGTGGCCGACCCAGCTCGGCAATCGCCTGTTCCAGCTGACCGATGGCCTCGCGCGGGTGGTGATGCAAGGCCGGAACGCGAAGTTGATTGCTCAGGCCCAGGCGCTCCATCACGACCATCAACTGGGTGGCCTTCTTTGAGGCAGGCGCACTGTTGAAACCGTGGATATATAGGATCGAACCGGACATTTGAGCTCCCTGTGCGTCGGGTAAAGAGGCAGAGTTTACAGGGAGTCTGGGGAATCGGGGATATCCATAGAGTTCATGGCGCCTGTGTAGACGCCTTCGCGAGCAAGCCCGCTCCCACAGGGGATTTGTGACCGATGCAAGTGCAGTGTGGGAGCGGGGCCACGCTCCGGTTTACCTGAAATAAACAGTCAGTAGCCGTTGGAGCCGTAATCCACGGTGAAATCAAACCCGGTGACGCGCTCCACACCGGTCTCCAGCCCACCATCGGGCAACAACCGCAACCACCGATACCCCGGCGCCTGATCACTCACTTTGAAATCGTCGCTGCCCGGCTCGAACTGGATGCAAGTCGAGGGCGAGGCGAGAAAACGCACACCGTTGCGCATTTGATCGATCTCCTGATGCACATGCCCCCACAACACCGCACGTACCTGCGCAAATCGGTCCAGCACCGCAAACAGCGCTTCGGGATTGCGCAAACCGATCGGTTCCATCCATGCGCAACCGATCGAAACCGGGTGATGATGGAAACACACCAAGTGATGCCGCTCCGGCGCCTCGCTCAATGACCTGGCCAGCAACTGCAATTGCTCGTCCTGCAAGTATCCGGGCACCGAACCCGGCACCGCCGAATCAAGCAGCGTGACTCGCCAGTTGCCGATATCCACCACCGGCTCCAGCAAAGCGCTCTGCACCGCGGCCTGGGCCATGATCTGCGGCTCATCGTGATTGCCGGGGATCCAGCGCGCCGGCGCAGCAAGCTGGCGGGTCAGGTCGCGAAACTGCTGGTAGGACTCCAGCGTGCCATCCTGGGAAAGGTCGCCACTGGCAATGATCAGATCAATTCGCGGCTGCTGCGCGCGTACCAGTTCGATGACCTTTTGCAGGCTGTCACGGGTGTTCATGCCCAGCAGTGTTTCGTGCGTCTCGGCAAACAGATGGCTGTCGGAGAGTTGCACCAGCAACGCCGCATCGGCGGTGGTCAATGTCGATACGCTCGGCAAGACGTTCTCCCAGGGTGTGATCACGGGAATGGAGGGTTGGCGCAATTATGCTGGGGGACGAACGAAAGGGGAAACCTGTGAACCTGACGCAGTTCACAACTGCAGCGCTCGATTAACGTACTACTTCGTACTCATGGCCCAATGCCAGGCAATGACTCAGCCACTCGCCCAGGAACATGTTCAACTGGGCTTTTTCGTCCGGCTGGTGCATCGAGGCGTTCGGGTAAGGATAGATGCCACGAAAGCGCCGTGCATGTTCGGCGCTGACCACTTCAGCCATGCAGGCATCATGATAGACCTGCACTTCCAGTTGCGGCACCGGCAGCCAGGGCAGGCTGTGTTCCTGGCGCACTTGCAGGGTCGTGGTGTACGGGCACACCTGCAGCACCTCCAGCGCCAGCACACCAAGCATCTGCTCGCCATGGGTCACGGCGATGCGCCGCGCGGCGGGCTCGCTACGCATGTCCGGCAGCAGTCGCATCAGGCGCGCGTAGTTCGCTTCGCAGGATGCTTGCAGCCCCACCAGATCCACCCGATAGCGATCGCGCAGCTTGTTTACAACCATAACCCCCTCACTTCAGCGCGGTTCAAAGCCAGCCATTGCAAGGCAATGATGCTCGCCGCGTTGGCAATATGCCCGTCGCGTACGGCCTGCAGGGCATCTTCGAAGGCCCAGACCGTGACGCGGATATCTTCTGCCTCTTCCTCCAGCCCATGCAGGCCGCCAACCCCGGTTGTTTCGCAACGCCCCAGGTACAGATGCACGAATTCGTTGCTGCCGCCGGGCGATGGAAAATATTTGGTCATCGGCCACAGCGCGCTGATTTCCAGCCCAGCTTCCTCCTGCGCTTCGCGGTGAGCAACTGCTTCCGGCACTTCATCCTTGTCGATCAGACCAGCGACCAGTTCGACCAGCCAAGGATTGCCAGTCTTGCCCAGGGCGCCGACGCGAAACTGCTCGATCAACACCACTTCGTCGCGCTGCGGGTCATAAGGCAGCATGCACACCGCATCATGGCGCACGAACAGTTCGCGACTGATTTCCCGGCTCATGCCCCCTGCGAACAATTCGTGACGCAAGTGCACGCGGTCGAGCTTGTAGAAGCCCTCGAAGCACTTCTCGCGCCGTACGATATCAACGGCGGTCGGAATGGCGGTGGTGAAATCGGTCATGGCAATCCTCGTTCCTGCAAATCCTTTACGAGGTTCCTTTTTTCCTGGAGCCTCGACTTCGCGCCATCCTAACGCGCCGGTGGCGTTTGATGCAGCCCCTTTGCCGTCAGCGGGATGGACGGTGAAGACGAAACCCACTCTAATTAGCTTAGTGGCGAACTGATTGCTTCGTTGAGAGTCGAAGCGGATAACTTTTTGCCTTCCCCTGTTTCAGAAAGGACGCCCATGTCACTTTTCAAAATTGTCTCTGTGGCCGCCATCGCCCTGACCCTGGGCGCTTGCCAGAGCCTGTTTCAGCCCAATTACCGCGCGCCGCTGGAAACCACCCGCGACGCTTCCGAACAGCTCAAAACTGGTTGCACCAACCAGGATTGCCCACTGGTCAACATCGACACCCTGCACTTCCCGGACGAGCCACAGCTTGACGGCATCATCGAAAAACGCCTGCTGCAGATGACCCGCACTTCGCCTGACGCACCGGTGGCACCGACCCTGGCGGCCTATCGCGAACAGTTTTTGCGCAGTGCCGGCCCGGGCAACAGCATCTACTTGCAGGCCAAGGTACGCGAGCAACATGACGGCCTGGTGATCATCGAGTTGTCCAGTTACCTGGATACTGGCGGTGCCCATGGCACGCCGGGTCGCGGTTTCATCAACTATTCGCGTCAGCAGCATAAAGTGCTGACCTTGTCCGACATGCTGGTGCCGGGGCAGGAAGAGGCATTCTGGAAAGCGGCACAGGTGGCGCACAACAGCTGGCTGATCAGCACCAAGCTCGATCAGGAACCGGAGTTCGTGAAGAGCTGGCCGTTCCAGAAAACCCAGAACGTGGCGCTGACCTATGGCGGGGTGATCCTCAAGTACGAAACCAGCAGCATCGCGCCTTACGCGCTGGGCCATGTCGAACTGAAGATCCCCTACCCACGCCTGAACGGCATCATCAAACCCGAGCTGTTTCCCGGCCGTAACTGAAAGCCCGGCCCAGCACCAGTTGCAACAGCCCTGCCAGGACCAGCGCCGGCAGGGTTGCACCAACGTCCGGATAGAGATTGGCCAACAGGTGATAGGTGCTGACTCCGCCCAGCCAGGCCAGTAGCGCCGGCCAGCGCAAGGCAGCTGACGCTACCTGGGCGCTGCGCTTGCGCAGGATGAAGTGATCCACCAGCACCACGCCAAACAGCGGCGCAAACACCGAACCGATCAGCAGCAGGAAGTTCTGGTACTGGGCCAATGGCGCCAGCAAGGCGATCAAGGTGCAGATCACGCCGATGGCCAGGGCCAGATGCTCGACCTTCAGGCGCAACAGAAAGCCGCTGGACACTGCCGCCGAGTGAATGTCGGCAAAGGCGTTTTCCGACTCGTCCAGCAGAATCAGCAGCAGCGGAATCCCCAGGCCGGCACCCGCCAGCGCCAACAGCAGTGCATTGACTTCACCGCTCGGCGCGAACGCCAGGGTGTAGGCCACGCCCAGGCTCATCAGCCAGAAGTTACCGATAAAAAAGCCGATGGCGGTGCCGCCAAAAACGTTTTTCGCCCGCTTGCCGAAGCGCGAGTAGTCGGCAATCAGCGGTAGCCACGACAGCGGCATGGCGATGGCGATGTCGAAGCCCACGGCAAATGGCATCGAGCCGTCACCGGCCTGGGCCCACAATGCTGCCAGATCGGCCTTGGCGAACAGGTTCCAGGTCAGCCAGATGCACGCAGCCAACAGCAGCCAGATGCCCCACTTGCGCAGGACTTTGCGCACGAAGGTCAATGGCCCACTGACTGCCAGCAAGGTTGCCAGGGCACCGAAGAACAGGGTCCACATAAGCGGGCTCGCCCAGAGCGAGCCTTCGCTGAATGCACGGGTACCGAGCAGACTGGCGGCGTCGCGCATGACGATGATTTCGAACGACCCCCAACCGATCAGTTGCAGCAAATTCAGCACAGCCGGCAGGCTCGCGCCTTTGGCACCGAGGCTGAGCTTGAGCGCGGCCATCGACGACAGACCGGTGTCGGAACCGATCACGCCCACCGCTGCCAGCAGCAGAACGCCGACCAGCGTGCCAAGGAAGATTGCCAGCAGCGAGCCGGACAGGCCCAGGCCTGGCGCCAACAGGGCGCCGGTCTGCAACACCATCAGGCCGATGCCGAGGGAGAACCACAGGGAAAACAGATCGCGGCCGCCGAACACACGTTTGTCGGTCGGCACGGCGATGTCAGGGGAGTAAGTGCTGGGTTGAATGCTCAAGGGTGTTATCTCAGAGGGATAAGTGTGTCATTGAGTAATTCGGTGCCTGTTCCAACGCCTTCGCGAGCAAGCCCGCTCCCACATTGATCTCGGTCGTACACAAAACTTGTGTTCACAGGAGATCCAGTGTGGGAGCGGGCTTGCTCGCGAAGACGGCAACGCAGGCGCCGTCAATCACAGGTCAGATCAAACTTTCTGGTACAGCTGACTGCCTTCCTGCTTGAAGCGCTCGGCCTGTTCGGCCATGCCTTGGGCGACGTCGACGTCCAGCGCTTCGATCCGCTGGTTGGCCGCATACTCTCGGACTTCCTGGGTGATCTTCATCGAGCAGAATTTCGGCCCGCACATGGAACAGAAGTGCGCGACCTTGGCCGAATCCTTCGGCAACGTCTCGTCGTGATACGAACGAGCGGTGTCCGGATCCAGGCCCAGGTTGAACTGGTCTTCCCAGCGGAACTCGAAACGCGCCTTGCTCAAGGCATTGTCGCGGATCTGCGCACCCGGATGCCCCTTCGCCAGATCGGCGGCGTGCGCGGCGATCTTGTAGGTGATGATCCCGGTCTTCACGTCATCCTTGTTCGGCAGGCCCAGGTGTTCCTTGGGCGTGACGTAGCAGAGCATGGCGCAACCGAACCAGCCGATCATCGCCGCGCCGATACCGGAGGTGATGTGGTCGTAGCCCGGCGCGATGTCGGTGGTCAGCGGGCCGAGGGTGTAGAACGGCGCCTCGTCGCAGCACTCGAGTTGCTTGTCCATGTTCTCTTTGATCAACTGCATCGGCACGTGGCCAGGACCTTCGATCATGCACTGCACGTCGTGTTTCCAGGCGATCTTGGTCAGCTCGCCGAGGGTTTCCAGTTCGCCGAACTGTGCTTCATCGTTGGCGTCGGCGATAGAGCCCGGACGCAGGCCATCACCCAGCGAGAAGCTGACGTCGTAGGCCTTCATGATTTCGCAGATGTCTTCGAAATGGGTATAGAGGAAGTTCTCTTTGTGGTGCGCCAGGCACCACTTGGCCATGATCGAACCGCCACGGGAAACGATGCCGGTCACGCGCTTGGCGGTCATCGGCACGTAGCGCAGCAAGACGCCGGCGTGGATGGTGAAGTAGTCGACGCCCTGCTCGGCCTGTTCGATCAGCGTGTCGCGGAACAGCTCCCAGGTCAGGTCTTCGGCCACGCCGCCGACTTTTTCCAGGGCCTGATAAATCGGTACGGTACCGATCGGCACCGGCGAGTTACGGATGATCCACTCGCGGGTTTCGTGAATGTGTTTGCCGGTGGACAAGTCCATGACCGTGTCCGAACCCCAGCGAATGCCCCAAGTCAGCTTCGCCACTTCTTCTTCAATGGACGAACCCAAGGCGCTGTTGCCGATGTTGCCGTTGATCTTCACCAGGAAGTTGCGGCCGATGATCATCGGTTCCAGTTCGGTGTGGTTGATGTTGGCCGGAATGATCGCGCGGCCGCGGGCGATCTCGTCACGGACGAATTCGGGGGTGATGATTTTCGGCACGCTGGCGCCGAAGCTGTGACCGGCGTGTTGCTGGTCCAGCAGGCCGGCGGCGCGGGCCACCTCCAGCTTCATGTTTTCGCGGATGGCGACGTATTCCATCTCGGCGGTGATGATGCCTTTGCGCGCGTAGTGCATCTGGCTGACGTTGGCGCCCGCCTTGGCGCGACGCGGGTTGTTGACGTGGGCAAAACGCAGCTTGGTCAGCTCTGGATCGGCAAGGCGTTCCTGGCCGAAGTTCGAGCTCAGGCCGCTCAAACGTTCGGTGTCGCCACGGGATTCGATCCACGGCGAACGCACATCCGCCAGGCCTTTGCGCACGTCGATGATGACATTGGGATCGGTGTAAGGGCCGGAGGTGTCATAGACCACGACCGGTGCATTGACCTCGCCGCCGAAGTCGGTCGGCGTCACGTCGAGGCTGATTTCGCGCATCGGCACGAGAATGTCCGGGCGAGTGCCCTGAACATGGATTTTTTGCGAGCGGGTAAACGGCTGCACCGATTGTTGATCGACCTTGGCCGAGTCACTCAGGTTGGTGGCGATTTTTGCTTTTGTAGTCATCACGGGCTCTCCAGACAGCATCCAGGCAGTGGAATTTTGTCGGAGCGAACCTGTAAACGAATGGACGCACGGGCGCTGGAAAACCAGCTGTGCTGTGCTCAGTGCTCGAGGGGTGTTCGATTGTCGAACAACATCCCGGACGAAGCACAAGAGGACTCGCCGGGTGACGAGAAATCTTGTTCCCTACGCAGGCGCTAACCTGATCAGGTTCAACGGGATCCGAAATTATTCGATCTCAGCCTCATAGCAAGGCACCCCGACAAGAACCCGGCCAGTCTAGACACAACTGGCAAAGAACGCCAACTCCGCTATAACCACCACGATGAATGGCGTAATAACACGCATAGACAGGATTGTTGCCGCCCCGCTGCACAACTACACTCGCTACGCCGGACGGCGCATTGACGCTGAACGAGCCGCGCCTTAGCCTTGGCGCTCAAATTACCTGTGTAATATCAAATCTAGGGAACGCCTATGCTGCGCAAACTCTCACTGGCCCTTGCCGTGTCTTGTGCGTCCAACGGAATGGCCTGGGCAGCTGAAGCGCCCTTATCGAACAAGACAGACCTGGTCAGCGTGTACCAGGAGGCCGTGAACAACAACTCCGACCTGGCTGCCGCCGTCGCCCAATACGGCGCGCAAAAAGAAGTGGTGCCGCAGGCCCGCGCCGGCCTTCTGCCCAATCTTTCCGGTGGTGCGGACGTGGCCAACGTGCGCACCTCGATCGACCAGCCTTCGGCAACGGCTAACCGCAATGCCAATTCGTATCAGGCGACCCTGGCGCAGCCGCTGTTCCGGGCCGATCGCTGGTTCCAGTTCCAGGCTGCCAAGGATGTGAACGAACAGGCCGCTCTGCAGCTCTCGGCAACTGAGCAAAACCTGATCCTGCAGACCGCCGACAGCTACTTCAACGTGCTGCGTAGCCAGGACACCCTGGCCTCGACCAAGGCCGAAGAAGCCGCGTTCAAACGTCAACTCGATCAGTCCAACGAGCGTTTCGATGTCGGCCTCTCGGACAAGACCGACGTACTCAATTCCCAGGCCAGCTACGACACCGCGCGCGCCAACCGCATCGTCGCGCAGCGTCAGGTGGATGATGCGTTCGAAGCCCTGGTCACCCTGACCAACCGTCGGTACAACTCGATCCAGGGCATCAGCCATAACTTGCCGATCCTGCCGCCCGCGCCGAACGACGCCAAAGCCTGGGTCGAAACGGCAGCCAGGCAGAACCTCAATCTGCTGGCCAGCAATTATGCTGTCAGCGCCGCCGAGGAAACGCTCAAGCAGCGCAAGGCCGGGCACCTGCCAACCCTGGACGCAGTAGCCAAGTACGAAAAAGGTGATAACGACGCCCTGGGTTTCAGCAACCCCAATAATCTTCCCCAGGCTTACAGTGGCGACGTCGAGCAAACGACCGTGGGCCTGCAACTGAGTATCCCGATCTACAGCGGCGGCCTGACCACCTCCCAGGTGCGCCAATCCTATGCGCAACTGAACCAGACCGAGCAGCAGCGTGAATCCCTGCGTCGTCAAATCGTCGAAAACACCCGCGACCTGCACCGCGCCGTGAACACCGACGTCGAGCAAGTGCAGGCACGCAAGCAGTCGATCATCTCCAACCAGAGCGCAGTGGAAGCGACCGAGATCGGTTACCAGGTGGGTACGCGCAACATCGTCGACGTCCTGGATGCGCAGCGCCAGCTGTACACCTCGGTGCGCGACTACAACAACACCCGCTACAACTACATCCTCGACAACCTGCGCCTGAAGCAGCAGGCAGGCACGTTGAACCCTGGGGATCTGCAGGACCTGGCTCGCTGGCTCAACCCCAACTACAACCCGGACAAGGACTTCCTGCCGCCGGACCTGGCCAAGGCTGCGGCCGAGCAACTGAAGGCAAGACCGGAGCAATAAAAAGCAAAAGATCGCAGCCTCCGCCAGCGCCCTGCAGGAGCTGTCGAGTGAAACGAGGCTGCGATCTTTTCAATTCAAGCAACACGGTCTAACGGTCGATCAACCGCCCCAACCCATCCAGCAACCGCTGCAACGCACCCTGATTGCTGCGCATTACATTCAACCCTGCCTCAGCCATCCGCTGCGCATCCCGCGGCAACTCGAACAACCGCTGCACCGCCAGCGCCAGTCCTTCGGCATCCTCTACTTCCTGCAATGCCCCGGCACTGCGCAGTTGCGCGGCGATCTCGAGGAAGTTGAACAGGTGCGGCCCGCTCAAAACCGGCTTGGCCAAGGCGGCCGGCTCCAGCAGGTTATGCCCGCCGTTGGGCACCAGGCTACCGCCGACGAACGCACTGTCGGCCAAAGCGTAGAGAAACAGCAGCTCGCCCATGGTGTCGCCCAACAGCACCGCAGTGCCTGCCTCTACTGCGTCGCCGCTGGAGCGACGCACCGTGGCAAAGCCTTGCTGCCGGCACAGGGCGTGAACCGAATTGAAGCGCTCCGGATGACGCGGCACCAATATCAGTAGCGCATCGGGATGATTGGCCAGCAACTGCCGATGGGCCGCCAACACCACTTCATCTTCACCGTCGTGGGTACTGGCGGCGATCCACACCGGACGCTCCTGGGCCTGCCATTGCTGGCGCAGTTCGCTGGCGCGCACCAGCAGTTGCGGGTCAATGGTCAGGTCGAATTTGATCGAGCCGGTCACTTGCACCGTCTCCGGGCGCGCACCCAATTCAAGAAAGCGCTGGGCCTCGGCTTCGGTCTGTACCGCGAACAGGCTCATCTCGGCGAGCATCGGCTGGGTCAATTTGCGAAACCGGCCGTAGCCTTTGGCCGATCGCTCGGACAGGCGCGCATTGGCCAACGCCACGGGAATCCCGCGCCTGGCGCATTGATGAATATGGTTGGGCCACAATTCGGTTTCCATGATCACCGCCAGCTTCGGCTGAACCCGATCCAGAAAACGTTTGGCCGCGCACGGCAGGTCGTATGGCAAATAGCAGTGCTGAATGCGTGGCTCGTTGGTGAACAACGCCTGGATGCGTTCCGAACCGGTCGGAGTCATGCAGGTCACGGTGATCGGCAACGTTGGATAACGTTGCAGCAAGGCGCGGATCATCGGCGCGGCGGCAATGCTTTCTCCCACCGACACCGCGTGCACCCAGATGCCGCCCGGTTGCATCGCCGGCATCCCATAGGAAAAGCGCTCGCCGATGCGCCTGGCGTACGCCGGCGCCTTGCGCGAGCGCAACCATAGCCGAATCGCTACCAGTGGCAGCCCCAGATAAAACAGCGCGGTGTAGAGAGTTCTATTCATGGCGGCGGAGTTTATCGGCTTTTCACGCCAATCGCCTGCAAGTGCACGGCAAAACGTTCGGCGAGCCAGCGCGCGGCCGGGCCCAGCGGTTCGTCGCGACGCCAGACCAGTTCCACCACAAGGGCCGGCGGGGTCCATTCGCTGACCAGTTCGACCATCTGATTCTGGTACGTCGGGTACTGCACCACATGGCGTGGCAACCAGGCCCAGCCGAGGCCCCGCACCAGCCATTCGGCCATCACGTAGAAACTGTCGGCACGCCAGACCTGCGGACTGGCCGGCTCACTGCCGGGATAGACGCTGGACTGGGTGGACATCAACAACTGACGATGCTGCGCCAGCGCCTGGCAATTCACGTGGGTCTGCTTCGCCAATGGATGATCGACGCCGCAAACCGTGACCATTTCCACACTACCGAGCACCCGCCGCTCCAGCGCTTCAGGAATCTGGTCGTGAAAAAACAGCAAACCCAGATCGGCGCGACGCTCCACCAGCTTACGCGCCACTTCCCCTTGCGCGGCGCTGGTCAACTGCACTTCCAGACTGGGAAACTGCTCGGCCAGCGCTTCAAAACTTTCGATGATCGGCTGATAAGGCATCGCCTCGTCCTGGGCCAACCGCAGCAATGCCTCCTGCCCGCGCATCATCGCCAGCGCCCGGCCGTTGAGACGCTCGCACTGGCGCAGCACTTCCCGTGCCTCTTCCAGCAACGCGTTGCCGGCCTCGGTGAGCTTAGGCTGGCGCCCGCTGCTGCGGTCGAACAGACTCACACCCAGGTCTTCTTCCAGCAGCGCGATCGAACTGCTGACCGCCGATTGCGCCTTGCGCTGATCCCGCGCCACGGCGGAAAACGAGCGCTGCTCCGCTACGCTGACGAACAGGCGCAGTTGTTCCAGATTCCACTGCATGCTAAACCCATCTTCAAAACAGATAGGTAATGACTTTACCGCATCTGGCCAGACTCTAGAATGCCGACCTCAGAGAGCAACACTTCACACGAGGATTGACCCATGACCGCTTACTACTACCTGGCCATTGCCATCTGCGCCGAAGTGATTGCCACTGTTTCCATGAAAGCGGTCAAAGGCTTCAGCACTCCGCTGCCGCTGCTGCTGGTGATCGTCGGCTACGGCATTGCCTTCTGGATGCTGACCCTGGTGGTGCGCAGCGTCCCGGTAGGCGTGGCATACGCGGTGTGGGCCGGCATGGGCATCGTGATGGTCAGCGTCGCGGCACTGTTTATCTACGGGCAGAAGCTGGACGTACCGGCGATGCTGGGGATGGCGTTGATTGTGCTGGGCGTTGTGGTCATCCAGCTCTTCTCCAAAACTGCCGGGCACTGAAGACGCATTAAGCTCCAAGGTGGGAGCGGGCTTGCTTGCGAAGGCGCAAAGCCAGCCAACTTCCAATCTGAATGACACACCGTCTTCGCGAGCAAGCCCGCTCCCACAGGATTTGCGTCCACCCTATTGATCACCAACAAATCGACTCTTCTTCGAGTCTGTATACTGCGTCCTCGTCTTGAACACTGAGGTCGCCGAATGCCATCCGTTATTTCCACCGACGTTCTGATTGTCGGCGCTGGTGTCGCCGGCCTCTGGCTGAATGCGCGCCTGCGCCGCCAGGGTTATTCGACCGTACTGGTGGAAAGCGCCAGCCTTGGCGGCGGGCAGAGCCTGAAGTCCCAGGGCATTATCCATGGCGGTGCCAAGTACGCGCTGCACGGTGCCCTGACCGGCGCCTCGGAAGCCATCGCCGACATGCCGCGCCGCTGGCGTGAAGCCTTGGCCGGCGACGGCGAGCTGGACCTGTCCGGCGTGCGCCTGTTGTCCGAAGCTCATTACCTGTGGTCGCCCGGTACCCTCGCCGGCAACCTCACCAGTTTTTTCGCCAGCAAGGCCGTGCGCGGTCGCGTCGATCAGGTCAAGGGCGAACAACTGCCGCCGGCCCTGCAAGACAAGCGCTTCAAGGGCAAGGTCTATCGCCTCGCGGAGCTGGTGATCGATGTTCCGAGCCTGATCCAGCGCCTTGCCGACCTGGCGGGTGACGGCTTGCTCGCCGGGCACAAGATCGAACCGATTCGGGAAAACGGCGATCTGGTCGGACTGAAGGTTGATGAGCGAGAAATCCGTGCCCAACGCATCGTCCTCAGCGCCGGCGCCGGCACCGCCGACTTGCTGGCGGCATTGGGCATTGACCAGCCAGCCATGCAGCGCCGACCGCTGCACATGATCATCGCCAAGGGCCCGGGCCTGAAGCCGCTGTACGCCCACTGCCTGGGCGGGGGCACCAAACCGCGCCTGACCGTGACCACCCACCCGGCCGCCGATGGCCAGTGGGTCTGGTACTTGGGCGGTGACATCGCCGAAGCCGAAGGTGTGGCCCGTGAACCCGCCACACAAATTGCCACGGCGCACAAAGAGCTCGGTCAGTTGCTGCCGTGGATCGACCTGAGCACCGCGCGATGGGCGACCCTGCGCGTCGACCGTGCAGAGCCGCTGCAGTCGGGGCTGGTCCGCCCGGACAACGCATTCCTCGCCGAGCAGGATCGACTGCTGGTCGGCTGGCCGACCAAACTGGCGCTGGCACCTGATTTCGCCGACCGGGTCATCGCCAGCCTGACCCGCGACGGTATCCAGCCAGGCCATCCGGCGCCACTGCCGGAACTGCCGAAACCGCCGATGGGCGTTCCAGCCTGGGAGCAATTGTTGCCATGAGCCAGCCGACCCTGCACGATTTGCATCGCCCCTTGGGCAGCACCGGCCTGCTGGTATCGCCCCTTGGCCTGGGCACGGTGAAGCTGGGCCGCGATCAAGGGGTGAAGTACCCCAACGGTTTCAAGATCCCCGACGACGACGAAGCGCGCATGTTGCTCAAACTGACACGCGACCTTGGCATCAACCTGATCGATACCGCTCCAGCCTACGGCCGCAGCGAAGAACGCCTCGGCCCGTTGCTGCGCGGCCAGCGTCATGAATGGGTGATTGTCAGCAAGGTCGGCGAGGAGTTTGCCGACGGTCTGTCGCGCCACGATTTCAGCGCCGCACATACGCGCATGTCGGTAGAACGTAGCCTGCAACGTCTGGAAACAGACTTCATCGATCTGGTGCTGGTGCACTCCGACGGTGACGACCTGGCAATCCTCAATGACTGCGAGGTCTACGGGACGCTCGCCGAGTTGAAGGCCGAGGGCAAGATCCGTGGCTTCGGTTTCTCCGGCAAAACCGTCGATGGCGGTTTGAAAGCACTGGAGCAAGGTGACTGTGCGATGGTCACCTACAATCTGAACGAACAGAACGAGAAAGCCGTCATTGACTATGCTGCTGCACACGGCAAAGCCATTCTGGTGAAAAAAGCCCTAGCCAGCGGTCACGTTTGCCTGAGCCCGGGCGTTGATCCGGTGCGCGCCAGTTTCGAGTTGTTGTTTGAACATCCCGGTGTTGCCAGTGCTATTGTCGGCACCATCAATCCGTTGCACCTCGCCCACAATGTCGCGACCGTTGCCCAGGTCCTACGTAGCAACTGACGCCGCCCACGCGGCCTTAAGCAGGAGCCGACATGCCGCGTACGCTCATAAGAAAGAACCCGAGCAACTTCAAGACCCTGCCGTTATTCGTCGAAGCGACCCCCGAAGGCCTGACTTACCAAAGCGTCGGCAGGCCGCTGAACTTCACTCAGACCCTGCAACGTCGTCGCCCGGTGACGGTCAGTGACAGCGAGCGTTTTGCCCTGGAACTGGCCAACCTCGGCGTCTCGGTGCGCTTGACGCTGCATTGGCAGAATCGCGATTACTGGGTGCTGGTTCGCCAGCGTCGGCAGGACCGCGGCGACGTGGTGCTCAAGTTGATCTCCGGCTATGTACCGGCCCACGAGCTGAACCTGCCGTTGCACACAGCGATCCAGGAAATTGCCGAAGAGTGCCTGTTGGAAACCCCCGAAGGCTGGCTCGGTGGACGCTTCAACGACACCTGGCTGCCGGCACCCTACTCCACGGCCCTGCATTACCGTGAAGCCCTGCCGTTTCGGTTAACGCCACTGTCCGGCTCGGCGCGACCGGTGCGTTGCGCGAATCTGCAACTGATTGAGCGGCCCCGGGCCTACGTTCATTTGCCGACGGCGTCGCTGCAACTGATCTACGACTTGCGCCTGGAAGTGCCCAAGGAAGCCAAATCCTTGAGCCTGTTCCATGTCGACGAAAGGCTGGAAGGCGATCAACTCGTCGCCCGCCTCGACCGCAAGCGCCCGGACCTGTACCTGATGCCTTTGCAGGACGGTCACCCGATGGCCGAGCTCTATACCTTGAAAAAGGATCAGTTGTACCCGGCGAGCACCCGCGGGCTGTACCTGGCCGAGAGCTTTGCCCGGCAGGAAGGCTGGCTGGTGCGCGATGAGCGGATTCGCTGGAAGGACTGGGTACGGCAGCAGGGGTTGACGCCGCCTGGGAAGGACTCTGGCCTGGCGCGCTTGCGCGGAAAAGCCAAACAGCTGCTGAAGAAAATGGTGCCGCGCAAGGCCGCACGATAGAAAAGGCACAAGGGGGAACCAGTGAAAAAGAGGTTCCCGTGGTGGAGAGGATTTCTGTGGCGAGGGGGCTTGCCCCCGTTTGAGCGCGAAGCGCTCACAAGATCTTGAGGCGTCAGAGATTTTGGGGGGCTGCTTCGCAGCCCAACGGGGGCAAGCCCCCTCGCCACAGAAAGCCCCATAGCCACAGAACCCCCCTAGACACAGTAGGCCCCTTGCCACAGCAAGCTCTCATCACCGTCAGTTATTGCGGATTTTCTCGACGATCGCCGTGGTTGAGCTGTTTGCCACAAGCCCCAACACTTTCACGGTGCCACCGTAAGCAGTCACGATATCCGCGCCAACCACCTGGTCGATGCCATAGTCACCACCCTTGACCAGCACATCAGGCTTGACCTCGCGCAGCAGGTTTTCCGGTGTGCCCTCAGGGAAGCTGATCACCCAGTCCACCGCTCCCAGACCCGCCAGTACCGCCATGCGCCGGTCGACACTGTTGATCGGACGACCCGGCCCCTTCAAGCGGCTGACCGAGGCATCGTCGTTGATCGCCACGATCAGGCGATCACCCTGGGCTCGCGCCTGCTCGAGATAGGTCACATGGCCGGCGTGCAGGATGTCGAAGCAACCGTTGGTGAAGACGATCCGCTCGTTGTGCGCCCGGGCATCGGCAACCGCCAGCAGGAGTTGCTCCAGGCCCAGCACCCCGCGCTCGGACCCTTCTTCACGTTGAATCGCCCGACGCAGTTCCGGCGCGCTGATGGCCGCCGTACCGAGTTTGCCGACCACGATACCCGCTGCAAGATTGGCCAGGGCCACGGCGTGGGGCAGTTCCTCTCCGGCGGCAATCGCCGCTGCCAGGGTAGAAATCACCGTATCGCCGGCACCGGTCACGTCGAACACTTCACGGGCACGGGCCGGCAGGTGCAACGCAGGGTGATCAGGGCGCAACAGGGTCATGCCATGCTCGCCACGGGTCACCAGCAAGGCACCGAGGTCCAGGTCGTGCATCAATTGCGCGCCCTTGTTCACCAACTCGTGCTCATCGGCGCAACCACCGACGATGGTTTCAAATTCGTTGAGGTTAGGCGTAATCAGGCTCGCACCACGGTAAATCGAGAAATCCTTGCCCTTGGGATCGGCCAGCACCGGAATGCCACGGGCACGGGCGGCCTGGATCAGCGCCTGGTGGTTTCTCAGCGCGCCTTTGCCGTAGTCGGAAAGCACCAGCACCTTGATGCCTTCGAGCAGTTCGTCGACCTGCGCTGCCAATGCCAGGGCATCGGTGGCGAAGGGTTCTTCGAAGTCGATACGCAGCAGTTGCTGGTGCCGGCTCATGACCCGCAGCTTGACGATGGTCGGCTGATGCGCAATGCGCTGGAACAACGCCCGCACGCCCGCGCCCTCAAGGCTGTTGGCCAGGCTGTTGGCGGCTTCATCGTCGCCGGTCACGCCGACCAGCGAGGCCGGTGCGCCGAGGGCGGCAATGTTCAAGGCTACGTTGGCGGCACCGCCCGGGCGGTCCTCGATGTGATCGACCTTGACCACAGGCACCGGCGCCTCAGGGGAAATCCGTGAGGTACCACCATGCCAGTAACGGTCGAGCATGACATCGCCGACTACCAAGACAGGGGCTTGATCGAATCGCGGCATCGACAACTTCATGGAGCAACCCACATACAGAATGAACAGGGGCGCGATATTAACACAGGGTTGGCGTCGGCTTGTGCGACGGCTGCAACCTGATGATTCAGAAAGGGTGAGCCCGGCCCACCCTCTTGTCGCAGGTCAGGCGATGTCTTGCGCCGGGGCATCGAGGCCCATCGCATTCAGGCGGGCGTAGTAGCCGTTCTGCGCCAGCAGTTGGGCATGGGTGCCCCGCTCGACAATTTTCCCCTGATCCATGACCAGGATCAGATCGGCCTTCTCGATGGTGGACAAGCGGTGAGCGATCACCAGCGTGGTACGACCTTTCATGACCTGGTCCAGCGCGGCCTGAATATGCCGCTCGGACTCGGTATCGAGCGCCGACGTCGCCTCGTCAAGGATCAGCAACGGGGCGTTCTTCAATAGCGCGCGGGCAATCGCCAGACGCTGGCGCTGGCCACCGGACAGCAGCACACCATTTTCCCCGACCTGGGTATCCAGGCCTTGGGGCAATTGCGCGATGAAGTCCATCGCGTAAGCGTCCCTGGCGGCTTTCTCGATGTCTTCTCGGGGGGCGCCGGCCAGATCGCCATAGGCGATGTTGTTGGCCACGGTGTCACTGAACAGAGTCACATGCTGGGTTACCTGAGCGATGTGCTTGCGCAGGTTCAACAGTTTGTACTGCTCGACTTCAACACCATCGATAAGGATTTCGCCTTTATCGTGGTGATAGAAACGCGGAATGAGGTTGGCCAGGGTGGATTTTCCGCTGCCCGAACGCCCCACCAGCGCCACCATCTGCCCAGGCTCGACCGAGAAGCTGATGTCATCGAGCACCAGGCGCTCGGTTTCGGGATAAGTGAAGCTGAGATTGCGCACATCCAGACGACCGCTGACCACGTCGCGCTCGACTGTGCCGGTGTCGACCTCAGGCTCGACGTCCAGTTGCTCGAAGATGCTTTCGGCACCGGCCACGCCTTTCTGAATGGTCGAGCTGACTTCGGACAATTGACGGATCGGCTTGGGCAACAGACCGGCCAGGGTAATGTAGGCCACCATGTCACCGGCAGAAGCGTCACCGCGCAGGAACAGGACCAGGAACATCAGCACAGCCATGGCGGTGTAGATCACCAGTTGCAACAGTGGCGTGTAAATGGCGCCGGTACGGGTCATGCGCAGCTGTTTGTCGGTGTTTCCCTGGCTGGCGTTGAAGAAGCGTTTTTCTTCGTAGGTTTCGCCACCGAAGCTGCGCACCACGCGATAACCCTGGATGGTTTCCGAGGCCACGTGCGTTACGTCACCCATGGCCAGCTGGATTTTCTTGCTCTGTTTGCGGAATTTTTTGCTCGCCGTACGCACCATGAGAGCGATCAGCGGCAGGATGGCGACCATGACCAGCGTCAGGCGCCAGTTCATGTACAGCAGCGAGGCGAACAGGAAGACCACCGTCATGCCTTCACGAATAACGACTTTGATCGCATCTGTGGCCGCCCCCGTGACCATTGTCACGTTGAAGGTGATACGTGAAATCAGGTGCCCCGAGTTATGCTTGTCGAAATACCGGTTAGGCAGCACCAACAGGTTGTTGAATAGCTGGACCCGCAGATCATGGACTAGCCCAAGGGAAACCTTGGCCAGAAAATAGTTTCCCAGATAGGATCCAAGACCTTGCCAGGCTGCGATGAGAATGATCAGCAACGGCACAGCCTGCAACAATTGCAGGTCACGCAGGTAGGGCACGCTTGGAAACAGCACCGCCTCGGGATTGGACAGACCGTCTACGAAGTACTTGAGAATGTAGCCCAGCATTGGCTGCGTCGAAGCGAAAATCAGAAAACCGACGATGCTGATCAGAAACAGACTGATATATGGCCGGACGTAGCCGAGCAGACGGAAGTAGATTTTCAAGCTTGAAGGGCTTGCGGAGAGACTGGAGTCGGTCATATCACGCGATTGTCGATGAAAAGGACGCTGACTTTAGCACAGCTTCCCCGGGTCTCTGGCAATCGCATAAAGACTGTGTATTGTGGCGCGTCAAATATTCATCGATTGCTCCCTGGCCGGGCAGGGCTGCTCAATTTCAGGAATAAGTCTCTCAGCATGCAATTAAGCGGATTGAACACTACATCCAATCGAGTTTTCGATTTCATTTGCCTGTGGATCCTTCCACTCGGATATTTCCTGTTGCTCTGCGCCATGTTTTTTCTGCCGGGGCGCAGCGTGCACCACAAACTGTATTATGGCCTGTTCAGCATTCCGGCATTCGTTACCCTGTGCCTGCGCCCGGGCATCTGTAAAGAACTGCTGAAGGAACCGATCATCATTGCGGTACTGCTGTTTTTGGGATGGGCATTGCTCAGCTTGTCCTGGAGCCCGGTTGATGACGTTCCCGCCAGTCAGCTCAAACCCGCCTTGCATACCTTTCTGCTTTTCGTCGGCTGCGCGCTGATGGTGCGCTATCGCAGCGAAATCATTGCCCCCCTGCTGTTCTGCGCCGCGACCGTGGCAGTGGTCGCCTCAGCCTACAACCTCTACAGGTTTGGCCAGATCTACGAACCGGAGATGCGTCTGATCGGCGTCGGCGCCTTTGATAACCCACTGCTCAGCTCCCATGTCTTCGGTTTTTTCTGCGCCTACTGGCTAAGCCTGAGCATGACTTGCAAGCGCCTGCAGGTACTTTGGTTAAGCCTCCCTGCAACGGCGATCATGCTCGCTGCGGTGATTGCAACCGGCTCCAGAACTCCTCTGGCAGCGCTGTCGATAGCCGCCCTGTGGCTGTGCTTTGTCTGCTGGAATCGGCGCTCCGTCGTGATGCTGGCGTCCGTGCTCACTACCGGAGCGGTCGTTTTCACGTTTTTTTCGCAGCAAATCATTGAAAGAGGCAGCTCATTTCGCTTCGAACTCTGGCAACTGACCCTGGACAAGATTGCCGACCATCCGTGGATCGGGTACGGCTATAACGCCCCACTGTCACTCGATCCGGGTATCGGTTATACCCTGCAAGAACCCCACAACTTTGCCCTCGGAGTGCTCTACTACGTGGGTATCATCGGCTTGCTGCCATGGCTGTTCTTCCATCTTCGCAGCTTTATCAACTGCTGGACCCATCGCCTGCAACCGCTGTTCATCATCGCCTCAACCTGGCTGGCCTTCGGTATCGGCGCCGGCCTGACTGAGGGCGGCGGCATTATCTCGCGACCCAAGGAGCACTGGTTCCTGCTGTGGATTCCACTGGCACTGATCGCCGCATTGAGCATCAATCAGCGGGCCAGACGCCTCCTGGACATGCCAGTCAAGACAATGACAAAGGGCTCCCTGCAGCAACTGACTGCCGATGCCCGGGTTATTGAAGAGGATGGCTTGGGCCCGAAAGTCCTGCGCCTGGCTGACGGCAGTTTCCTCAAATTGTTTCGCCGCCGCCGCTGGTACACTTCGGGGAGTTTTAACCCTTACTCTGAACGGTTCGCCGTCAACAGTGTGCAATTGCGCAGCATGGGTATTCCCACCCCGCACATCCTTGACCTCTATCGCCTCGAAGACGGCCATACCGCAGTGCATTACTCGCCGCTTCCTGGCAATACGCTGCGCCAGGTCCTGCAAGGCATCACAGCCCCGGCAGTGCGCCAGGCGCTGGTGGAGCGTTTCGGCAAGTTCATGGCGCAATTGCATCAGCAAGGCGTCTACTTCCGCTCCCTGCACCTGGGCAACGTACTGGTGCTCGAAGACGGTGAATTCGGCCTGATCGATATAGCCGACATGCGTATTTATCCTTCGTCACTGCGCGCTGCGCTGCGTCGCCGCAATCTGCGCCACATGCAGCGGTATGCCGAGGATCGGCGCTGGTTGTTCGAGGATCATTTCGACGCGCTGCTCCAGGGGTACGCCGCGACAGCATCGGAGTCCGACGTGGCCAATTTGCACAGGCAAGTGCTGACCGGCCCTCCCCCGGCCCGGACTCACTGATGACAGAAACCAACCCGCTGATTGCCCTGACGGCCTATCTGCTCGCGATCGCCACGGCTGCGCTGATGATACGCACCGTGCCAGCGTTCGCCCGACAGCTGGATCATTCTGGCGAAAGCCGCTATGCCGGCATTGATGGCCTGCGTGGCTATCTGGCATTCGGCGTGTTTGTGCACCACTCCATCATCACCTGGATATTCCTGCGCACCGGTGTGTTCGACTTGCCGCCGAACAACCTCTACGCCCAGCTCGGCCAGGGCTGCGTCGCACTGTTCTTCATGATTACCGGCTTCCTGTTCTGGGACCGGCTGCTCACCCACGGGCGGCAGCACGACTGGCTGGCCTTTGCCGTATCGCGGGTGTTTCGCCTCTATCCGCTCTACTTGCCGCTGATGCTGGCAGTGTTCGTGACGGTGTTCTATGTGCAGAACTGGGAGCTGAAGGAACCTGTCGGCCGGATCATTGCCCAGACTCTGGCTTGGCTGGTGTTCGACCGACCTGACGTCAATCAATACCCCCAGACCGGCATGCTGATCTCGAACGTCACCTGGACACTGGGATACGAGGTGTTCTTCTACCTGTCACTGCCGCTGGCGGGCATGGTGTTCATCTATCGCGGTAGCTGGGCGCAGACGGTGCTTTGCCTGATCGGCATCTACGCACTTTATGAACTGATTGGCTGGGAGCACTCGCTGAAGAAACACTTCCTGACAGGCTTTCTCGGCGGCATCGCGGCTGCGTACTGGATTCGCCGGCCGCAATTGCTGGCCTGGGGCAAGTCGCCAATGGCAGGAATCATCGCTCTGGTGGCGCTGGTCATTGCATTTACGGCATTCAACCGCGCTTTCCGCTTGGGCCCGCTGCTGCTGTTGACCGTATTTTTTTCTATCGTGGCATCCGGCAATCTATTGTTTGGCGTCTTGAAGCCACGCAGCATCCGCTGGTTGGGAGAAATCAGTTACAGCACCTACCTGCTGCATGGTTTCGTGCTCTGGGTTCTGGTACAGCGCCTGCCGCCAGTGTTGCACCTGGATGCGCAGGAAACCTGGACTTTCCTGCCCTTGATGGCGCTGTGCAGCTTCCTGCTGATCGTCATCAGCAGCCTGACCTACGTCTACATCGAGAAACCAGGCATCACGGCAGGCAAGAAAACCCTGCAGTGGATACGACACAACAGGAAGACCCGCAAAGAGTTCTCGGACGAAGTTGCTTGATAACCTTGAGCAACGCCCCGGGCTCAGTCTTTTTCCACACGTGAAAAAAACAATCGCCCCAGACCTCGCCAGGTCTTCTTGTTCCAAGCCTTGAGCGGAATCTGCGCCAAGAGCTCTCGCGCCAGCTTGCGATCGCGGTTGGCCGTCTTGAGAAACATCGAGTTGAGAAACTTGTAGCGCACCTCGTCATACAGCGGATGGTCGCTGAACAGCGCATAGGTGCGCAGGATGCTGTCGATCATGAAACGGTGGTTCTTGTAGGAGTTGGTGGCGTGCTTGCGATAGCGCGCCATCAGCACATTCAGCCCATCGATGAAGTAACCGGCGTGAGTCACCTTCAGCTCGATCAGCAAATCCTCCAGGCGAATGGTCGGGTCGAAACCGCCCACCTTGTCCAGCGCTTCGCGGCGGATCATCAGGGTTGGAGCCGGAGGATAGGGCTTGCGCTCGAGGAACATGTCTTCGAAATCCAGACGACGGAACGGTACATCCCGGCGCTGGCGCTTCTCGGGGTAGAGATTGCCTTCGGCATCGATCAATTCGATGTTGCCGGCGCAAATGCCGACCTCGGGCTTGCCATCCATATGAGCGACCTGGATAGCGATTCGCTCCGGCAGCATGATGTCATCCGAACCGAACGGCACGATCAGGCTGCCTTTGGACCGGGCAATTGCACCGTTGAGGGTATTGGTCAGCCCCTGGTTTTCCTGGACCCGGAAGTCGAAACCATGGGCAGCCTGCAATGCCTTGATCCGCTCGACGCTGTCATCCTTCGAGCCATCGTCGACTACCAGTAACTCGATGTTCGGATAGGTCTGGTTGAGGACGCTGAGAATGCTTTGTTCGATGTAAGGAGCGTGGTTGTACGACGCGATGATGACCGTGACGATGGGTTGCGCGTCGTTCATGGCTGCTCCTTGCTGGCCTGTTCCAGGCCGGAGTCGATCAGATTGAGGTATTCGCGACGGAACTCCTCGATGTCATGGTGTTGCTGCAGATAACGGAAGGCCTGCTCGCCCTTGGCCTTGAGTTCGTCATCCGAAAGGCCAAGGTAAGTGTCCAGCGCCGCCTGCAACGTTGGCACATCCTTCGGCGTAATCGCCAGGCCACCAGCCCCCTCGATGAGCGGCAACATGGCCGGCACGTTCGAGGCGATCACCGGCAAATGCCCGCTCATGCCTTCGAGTAGCGCCAGCCCGAGACCTTCAGCCAAAGAAGGCATGGTCCAGATGTCGAATGCCCGAATGTACTGCAGGGCTATTTCCTTGAACCCCAGCAAATGGGCGCGACCGCTGAGGCCCAGGCGGTCGATTTCCGCTGCCAGGCGCGACTCTTCACGACCGGCGCCGATGATCGCCAATTGCGTGTTCGGGTATTTATCCTTGAGTTCGGCAAAAGCCTGCAGCAAATAAATATGGCCCTTGACCGGGACCAGGCGACCCAGTGCGCCAATCAATCGCACCGACGGATCGATACCCAACATTTCACGGGCCTTTTCCCGAGAGTGCTGCAAACTCTCGGCCTGTTCGATGTCGATGGCGTTGGTGATGGCGTAGGTGTTCTGGTCGGTGAAACCGCAGTCACAATCGAGCAAATACTGTTTTACCGCCGGGGATACCCCGACGAAGCGCCAGTGGCGATCGATCAGACGCTGGGTCTGGCGACGCCGGTAAAACCGGTCGTACTCGCCAAATCCGTGGGAAATACCGATGCACAGCGGCACTTTCAACCAGCGGTTGAGCGTCAGCATCATGTTTACCGGCTTGAAGCGATTGCAGATCACCACGTCGAATTTTTCCCTGCGGCAGAACTTGTACAACTGCCACATGGCGCGCAGGCGCATGCCCTTGAGGGACTTGTCGGAAAATTCGAAATACACCGAACGGTCGGCCCGGCTCACTGCCTCGCCGGGGCCAGGCCTGCCACGCAGAAAGGCTGCGGTCACTTCATAGCGATCGCTCGGCAAGGCCTTGACGATCTGCTCCGCGAGGTCTGCGAAATCATGGGCTTTGACGTTGTAGTCAGGCTGCAGCTGCAAGACCTTTGACCGCTGACTCATAACTCTCCCCGCTGAGAAACATTGCCTGGTGTGTGCTTGATGGTCCACAAAAGTTCGTGACGCCGAACTGCCTTGCGAAAGAATTCGTTCTCGCCATAAGTTGGCGGTACCCGGGCGGCCAACAGCCGCTGAATCAACCGGCGTAGACGCCGCTTGAACGGCATGGGTGGTTGCAGGTCGTGCATCATGCCCAACGCCATGGCCTTGTCACGCTGGAGCTCCAGCGATATCGGCAGGCAGCAGGGTTGCATCGGCGCGGCCGGATCAAAGGCGGGTGGCAGGGCGATGCCATGACCGCTGTCACCCATCGGCCAGCGATCGTTGTCGTGCAAGTGGTTGGCGTAGCCCAACAATGTGGTTGGCTGCCAGTCCAGGCCTTGCAAGGCTTCGACCACGGCCGCCTGGGCGCAGATATGGTCAGGGTGCGGATCGAGGGTCGGGTGCGGCAGGACGATGACTTCGGGCCGCGCGCGCAAAAGCAACTCACGCAGGTCCGCCAGCAGATTATTCCAGGTCGGCGCACCGTCGGCGTCGCCCGGCAAAGCAAAGGGATTGAGTTGGCGGAACAGACGGGTGTCGCTCAAGTCGGCCTCGCGCGAGGCTACCGGCGAGGTTGGCGAGGCCTGCATGGCCGCCAGCTGCAGACAAAAATAACCCAGTTGTACGCAATGGGCTTGCGGCACTCCGCCCCAGCGCGGCACGGCGATACTGTCCCAGGCGCGCAAACGACCTTTCAGGCGGGCTGCTTCAACCTTATCCATACCCATCTGCCGGTAGTGTCCGGCTTCGATTTCACCGGCCGTCAGCGTAACGATCCAGGCCTCGTCAGCCTGGCTGTACAAACCATAGGCAGCCAATTCGGCGTCATCGGCGTGCGGGGCGATCACCATTACCCGCTGACGTCGGTAATCCGGATGTTCCAAGGCCCACAGCACGGGCTCTCCGAGCACGCGGCAAAAACGCCCGCACAGACGTAACTCACCGCGCGAAAGTACCTGCGCCTGGCCTGTAAGATTGAGGTAACGCAGGCCGTTGACACCGCGCTCGAATGTTTGCCGGTCCGGGTTATCGCCGCCACACAACTCGACCACAGGATCGATGAAGCGCCCCAGCCAGGTGCTTTTTACCCGCAGGGCCAGTATCAGTGTTGCGTCGTCGACCAGCATGACCCCTTCGTCCAGCCGCAAATACTCACCATTGAGGTGCACCTTGGGCTGCGGCGTGTAGGGGGGAAAACTGTACTGGTAGTCGTCTTTGGGCGAGTAGAACAGGTGGTCGGCAAACCAGGCTTCGTGGGCTATCCAGCCCAGGACCGCGACCAGCAGCGGCAACCACCAGACCACCAGCACACCAATGGCTACCAGCAACACCAGCGCAATCAGCAGACCGATACGTTTATTGCGCCGGTGGCGCTTGAGCAGTTGCTGTTTGCGGCTCATGGGCTGGCTCATACGGTGAAGACCGGCACGGGATTGCACCAGCGATCCTTGTATTCACGGTCGGCGCGACCGAAGGAAAAGCGCAACGGTTTGTCCAGTGCCCGGGCATGCTCCCAGGCGCTTTGGGTATTGAGGAAGCTCAACACGCTGCCGGGGCTGAACTCGCGGGTCTGGGGATCGACGCCACCATTGATGTACTCGACGCTGATCCATTGTGGCGTCTCGACCCGATACACCAGTTGAATGGCGATCGGCGCATCGTTGAGGAAAATCACCGAACCGATCAGCAATTCACGCAGCAACCCGATGACCTCGGCCATGCGCTCGGCCCCCGTCGCCGGGAAGCCCCAGCGACGCTGGAAAAGATCACAGTAAATCGCTGCCAGCTCGCCACTGGAAAACTCGCAGACCGCACGCACCACGCCGCCCGCCTCCTCCAGCAGGCGCAATTCGCGGCGCTGGTTGTAACGAAATTTCTTCGACAGCTCTTCCGGCGTGCGCGCCATGGCCAGTTGTTCAGCCTGCAACTTGATGCCGCTGAAGCGGCCTTCGTTGAGTGCCGACAAATAGCGACCGCGATGTCGCAGCGGCGCCTGGGCATCGGCAGCAGCTGGCAGAATGATCTCGGCATTGCCCAGGTCGAACAGGCCTTTTTTGCCCCTGCGCTTGAGCACGTCCTTGGATAAGGCGAGGTCGCGGCCCCAGGTCGGGATCGCCGCCTTGAGCTCACCGTTCTGTTCCCAGGCCAGGTAACGCACCGGGATGTCGGCCAGATTGGCCAGCCGCTCGACCACCATGGGGTGGGTCGCGACGCTGCCGCCATGAAGTTGCCAGGCTTGGGCGTAAGTCGAAGCATCGACTACCGCCCAGCCACGCTCGCGCCAGCCTTGAAATCGGTTGAGCATCAGCCCCTCTGTGCCAGTTCGGTAACGTGTGGCAAATGCCAGAAAGCATCGCGTACCGCGCGATCGGAGAAGTGCTCGCGCAAGCGTTCGAGCATCAGCCCGGCACACTGGACACGCTGCTGCTCATCCATGCCGGCCAGATGTTGCAGGCCTTGCGCCAGACGCGCGGCATCACCGAGCGGGAACAGGATGCCGACACCTTCGACCACTTCCCTCGCCCCACCACAAGCCGTGGCCAGCAATGGCACCCCGGCGGCCATAGCCTCCAGCAGGACCATGCCGAACGGTTCGTGATCGGAACTCAGGGCGAATACGTCGAAGGCCCGGAAATAGTTGCGGGCATCAGGTACCTGACCGAGAAACAGCACGCGATCACCAATGCCAAGCTCACGGGCCAGCGACTTGAGATCCTCTTCCAGGCGACCGGAACCGAGAATCACCAGTTGGCTGTTGCCCGGCAGTCCCGGTAGCGCCTCGGCAAAACCCTGCAGCAACGTGGCCTGATCCTTGTCCGGATGCAGGCGCCCGACATTGCCGACAATCCAGGCATCCGCCGACAGGCCCAAGGTTTCCCGAGCTTCGCGGGCCGATACCTGAGTCGCCTGCAAGGCCTCCACATCAATACGGTTGTACAACGTACGAATCCGCGAATGCGGCCATTTCGGCAGACACTTGCGCATGTCGTCGCGCACCGCGTCGGACACGCCAAGCAGACTCAGGCGCTTGCGGAATATGTGCGCAAACAGCTTGCGGCTGACGCGCTTGTAGTCGTCAAACCCGTGATGCACACCGATCACCGGCAACGACGTGCCGAGCAAGGCGATGTAGATGGGTTTGAAACGATGGGCGATGCAGAAACTGAAGTTGCGCGACGCGGCGATCTTGCGCAGATCGCCGATGGCCCCCAGCTTCAGGCCACGAATGGCCTTGGAGCTGTACTCCATGAACAGCACTTCATCACTGGCGCATCCTGCGGCGACGTCGGCATCGGCAACCCCGGTCAGAAACACCGTGGTCACTCGATAACCGGTCCCCGCGAACAGGCTGGCGTACTGCCGGGCGCAGTCCAGGAACGGCCCGTCATAGCCGTGACAAAACTGCAGCACATGGCGTTCAGCCGAGCGTGTCATATGCGTTCGCGCCCTCTTTGACCACCAGGATGTCTTCCATGATCAGATACTGTAGATCGGAACCGAAGAACATGTTCAGGGCGTCCGTCGGCGAGCAGATCATCGGTTCGCCACGACGGTTGAGCGAAGTGTTCAGCGACACGCCGTTACCGGTCAGCACTTCCAGCGCTTTCATCATGTCGTAGTAGCGCGGGTTGTATTCGCGCTTGAGCACCTGGGCGCGGGAAGTCCCGTCTTCGTGGACCACTTCCGGCACGCGGGTCTTCCATTCTTCCGCTACTTCAAAGGTGAAGGTCATGAACGGGGCCGGGTGATCGATCTTGATCATCTGCGGTGCCACGGTGTCGAGCATCGAAGGGCAGAAAGGCCTCCAGCGCTCGCGGAACTTGATCTGGTGGTTGATGCGATCGGCCACGCCGGCCACGCTCGGGCAACCGATGATCGAGCGACCGCCCAGTGCACGCGGACCGAACTCCATGCGGCCCTGGAACCAGGCCACCGGGTTGCCGTCGACCATGATCCTGGCGATCTGCTCCGGCATGTTGTCGAGCTTGCGCCACGTTGGCTTGTTCTCGTGACGGGCACAGGCCGCGATCACGTCTTCGTTGCTGTACGACGGGCCGAGGTAGACGTGTTCCATCTTCTCGACCGGTACGCCACGGGCGTTGGACACATAGGCTGCCGCGCCCACCGCGGTACCGGCGTCGCCGGATGCAGGCTGCACGAACAGTTCCTTGACGTCGTCGCGGGCGATGATTTTCTGGTTCAGCTTGACGTTCAACGCACAGCCACCGGCGTAGGCCAGCTTGCCGGTTTCCTTGAGCACGTCGCCCAGGTAGTGGTCGATCATCTGCAGCGCAATTTTTTCGAACAGCGCCTGGATGCTCGCGGCGTAGTGGATGTAAGGCTCGTCGGCGATGTCGCCTTCGCGCTTGGGCCCCAGCCACTCGATCAGCTTCGGCGAGAAGTAGTAACCCTTGCCCTTCTCTTTGTAGCGACGCAGGCCGATGACGTTGGCGTAGTCGGTGTTGATGACCAACTCGCCGTTCTCGAAAGAGGCCAGGCGCGAGAAATCGTATTTGCTGGCGTCGCCGTACGGCGCCATGCCCATGACCTTGAACTCACCGTCGAGCATATCGAAACCGAGGAACTCGGTGATCGCGCCGTACAGGCCGCCGAGGGAGTCAGGATCGAAGAATTCCTTGATCTTGTGGATCTTGCCGTTTTCGCCGTAACCGAAGAAGGTCGTGGCGTACTCGCCCTTGCCGTCGATCCCGAGGATCGCGGTTTTCTCCTTGAAGCCGGAGCAGTGGTAGGCACTGGAGGCGTGGGCCAGGTGGTGTTCGACCGGCTCGATCTTGATCTTCTTCGGATCGAAGCCCAGTTGCTCCAGGCACCAGACGATCTTGTTGCGATAGCGCTTGTAGCGACGGTTGCCCATCAGGATCGCGTCGAGTGCACGGTCCGGGGCGTACCAGTAACGCTTGGCGTACTGCCAGCGGGCCTTGCCGAACAGGCTGATCGGAGCGAATGGAATCGCCACCACGTCAACGTCGGAAGGCTTGATACCGGCCTGTTCCAGGCAGAACTTCGCCGATTCGTAGGGCATGCGGTTCTTTGCATGTTTATCGCGCACGAAGCGCTCTTCTTCAGCAGCCGCGACCAGCTTGCCGTCGATGTACAAGGCTGCGGAAGGATCATGGCTAAGGGCGCCGGACAGGCCAAGAATCGTCAATGCCACAGGGGTCTAGCCTCTTTAGTCTGCATGCAGGCGCAAGCGCCTCGAAAATTAATGTGCCCTCGCAAGTGGGCGAGAGACAGCTAAAGGGCGGGATTATAGCGTAAAAGCAGCGACAAGCCTCTAGCCGCGAGCAGCAGGACGGCGCTGCGGCGCCCCGCCGATCTCAATTTACACCGGGCCTCCAGTAAATACCGAGGTTGCCATCCACGGTTTGCCGGTAAATCGTGTAGGGCAGGGAAACCGTATCGAAGACGCCGGAGAGAGGCAGGTCCAGCAAGACGAATGGCAGCAGGACACCTGTGGGGTCGGGCGGTGCGTTCAAAACGCAAAAATCGTAGGCCAGACCGCTATAGACACGGGGAATCGACTGGCAGTAAGTCTTTTGCTTCCTGAGGCCGCGAGCAGCATCGGCGTCACTCTGCAGCACCGTATGCGCGGTCCCGCAGCCGGATAACATCAGTGAAACAGCACCGATTACAACAATCGTTTTTATCGTCAAAAGCTGCCCTCCGAGAACGTCAGGCAACCTAACACCCCAACTTACCCGGGCGGCAGTTCACGGCTTCCCAAGATCATGTAGGACGGCTCACAGGGGCTTGCAGTCTATTCCGGGTTGCCTGCGCCGGCCCCATCGCCAGCAGGCTGGCTCCCACATTTGGACAGAGGTGTTCACTGGCTTTTAGTTCAGCAGCAATCTCTGTGGGAGCACGCTTGCTCGGGAAGGCGTTCTGGCGACAGGGCCGCAGGCCCGATCAGCTGGCGCTGGAGATATCCCTGGGCAGTCGCCGGTCAATAACCTGATAGAGCGCACTGCTTTCAGGCCAATTGCGCATGAAGCGCGCCCGATCCCGCGCATAGGCCGGGGCGAAGCTGCTGACAGACGCGTGCTGACACATCGAATCCAGATCGATCAACGCCCAGCGATCTTCCTGCCAGAACAGGTTATGCCCCTTGAAATCGCCATGGCTGATCCGCTCGCGAATCAGCTCTGCAAACAGATGATCCAGGGCAAGCAGCTCTGACTCCGGCGCGTCGCCGCTCTCAACGTACGGCGTAAATCGCTCGATGATATCCGGCCCTGGTAGGTGCTCGGTGATCAGATAGGCTCGGCTGCGCAGCCACAGAAAACGCTTCTCCAGCAACGCCAGCGGCTTGGGCGTGGCAATCCCGAGGAACGCCAGGCGATTGCCTTCACACCAGGAATGCCAGGCCCGGCTCGGTCGCCAGAAGCGCTTGAGCCAGTGGGCAAAACCCTTGATGTTGTAGCGTTTGATCACCAGCGTGCGGCCATCCACCTCGACTTTGCCGACACTCGCCGCACCGCCCGTCTTGTACAGGTACCCCTGATCAAGCAGGGCATCGGCTTGTTCCAGTACCGGCAACATGGCCGACTCTTCCTCTCGGCGGACCGCTTGCAAGCCGAAGGCACCGCGCTGGACGCTGAACAGCGTACATTCACGACCAACCTTGATCAGGTAATCCCTGAGGCGCCAGGCACGGACCTTGTCGATCTGCTTCTGCAACCCCTCCATGGGCAAAGCGTGCTCGCCGTTGCTCAGCAGGTAGTACACCAGCAACTCTTCAGTAAATGGCTCCAGAGACTTGGGCAACTGGGCAAAAAACACACCGAGGTTTTCCAGGACTTTTTGCAGCGACAGCGCCTGACCGGGCGTTTCGCAGCGGATCCCGGCACCATCGATCAAATACAAGCGCCCGCCCTGACGCAGCAGGTTGTCCAGGTGCAGGTCTTCCTGCCACAGGCCCTTGCGGTGCATTTGCCCGATGGCACCCAACGCCTCGGCCAGCACTGCGGTTTGTTCGTCAGCCAGTACCGGCAAATGCTCAACGTGTTTCCAGGTATCGCCGAGGCTTTGCGCGTTTTCCAGAAAATCAAACAGCAGCCAGCCGCCCTCGCCGTCTTTCAGGCCATCAGCCAACAATTGCGGCGTGGTCAACCCTTGGGCGGACAACAGGCGCACGCCATCGAGCTCTCGTTGAAAATGCCGTGCCGCCTTGTTGCCGACCAGCAACTTGGCCAACACCGGCCGGCCACGCCAGATGCCGGCACCGACATAACGCTGCCCTGGCAAAACCCGCAACAAGCTCAACAACTGCAAGTCGGCGGTACCGGCAGCATCAGCCAGGGACACGCTCAGTGGCAGGGAGGGATTGCGACCGCTGGCTTTGAGTTCCGACAAGCGCATCAACGCACCCTCTTATGGCTGCGTCGTGCCGTCAGACGCTGGAGCCAGGTGTCGATCAGCGAACTATCCAGCGGCTGATCCAGATAGGAAGCGAGCAACTGGCGCAACTGCGCCTCGCCCCACTGTGGCGCACGACGGATCAACGGCTCCAGATCCTTGACCCGATCACGCTGCCCGTACAGCAATCGACGGGTCTTTTCCAGATCGATCAGTTGGCCCTTATAGCTGTTGCCGGACGCACGCAAGAAGATGTGCTTGGGGTAAAAGCACCCATGCACCTGACGTGCGCCATGAAGTTGCCGGGCCAGCTCGCCGCAAGCCTTGAGAATTTCGCTGTGCTGCACTTCGCTCAATTGCGGCCAGTGCTGCAACAGCGAGTCCAGATCATTCCAACCATCCAGGGCGCGGGTCAGCAGAATCGCCCGGACTTCGCCATCAACCTTGCGCTCGCCGTAGAACACCGCATGCAGCGCAGGAATTTGCAAATTCTGATAGCGCACGATATTGCGAAATTCGTGGGCGAAACTCGGCTCGCCGAAGGGCGCGCGCAAGGTGCGGGTCATGTAATTGCACTGACGCTTGAGATAAAAGCCACGACCCTCCAGATCCAGGCGAAACACACTGCTCCAGCCACCACGACCGGTGTTGGGCTCATCCACCGCCTCGAGCTGCTTGGCCCAGAGTGCATCGAAGGTGGCCAGACCGTGACGCTCAAGCAGCGCACGGTCTTCAGCTGCCAGAAAATCAATCATTCGCGTCCCTCGAAAAATCTCACCACGTGTCGGATCCGCTTTTTGTCGGCGGCATTGAGCCGGGTCCGCCCGCGGTATTGCAGGTAAAAGCGCAGGCGCTGAGTCGCCGACAGTTGATACTTGGCAACCTTGTCCAGGCATGCCAGGTCCTTGGTGATCCGGTACTTGAGCCAAAAGCCGCGCCAGAAATCACCGTTGGGGCAATCGATCAGAAACAACCGGGCCTCGTCGTCAATCAACAAATTGCGCCACTTCAAATCGTTATGGGTGAAGCGGTGGTCATGCATGATTCGGGTATAGCAGGCCAACTGGCGACTCACGGCGTCGACCCATGCACGATCCGCGAGTTTCGGATCGCGCCGTTCGGCCAGCACAGACATGTCTTCGGTGCGCGGCAGCTCACGGGTAATCATCGCCCCCCGGGCATAGGCCGCTCCGCGTCGCTCCAGGCCCCATGCCACCACTTCGGCGGTCGGAATGCCCCACTTGGCAAAACGCTTGAGGTTCTGCCATTCCATTTTCACCCGCGGTTTACCCAGGTAACGACGCAAGCCCTTACCGGCGCCGACGTAACGCTTGACGTAATAATTCACGCCATTGCGCTGCACGCGGATGACCTCGGACAGCAGATCACGGGTCAGTTGCTCGCCTTCAAGCGCAAACACGGCCTCAAGACTGCCAAAGTCCTCTGCCAGATCGCTATAAGCCGGCTCCAGTTTCCAACCCGCCATCAGAGCGCATCCCCGTATCGCTGTTTGCGGTCGTAGAGTTTGTTGGCCTTGCCGTCGAGCCAGCTCAGCAGACCGGCTTCTTCGCTGAGAATCTGGCGCAGCGGTTGCTGGAAATAGACTTTGAGGAAACGGAATTTGTCGCGGCGGGTCAGGCCGATGTCCAGGGCCGAGAAGTACAGTGCTGCCAGATCCTTGTTGCGCCAGCGCTGCGTGATGGCCGGGCGGGTCTGGGCACGGTGCAGGTCGATCACCGAGAGCTTGAAGTCTTCAGCCGTCACCGGTTTATCGGTGTGCAGCAGGAAATGGCAGATATAGCAGTCGCGGTGGTTGACCCCGGCGCGATGCATCATGCCCGTCATCCGTGCGACTTCGGCGATCAGCGCCCGCTTGAGTTTTACCTCGGGTGGTTGCTTGACCCAATCGATGCTGAAGTCTTCCAGGCTGACCGTTGGAGCCAGTTCCTCGGTAACGATGAAGGAGTGCTGGTCCGCCGGATTGCCACCCTTCTCGCCATATGCCACGGCGGTCATGGTCGGTACGCCGGCTTCCTGCAAGCGCTGGATAGCCTTCCATTCCTGACCGGCTCCCAGTACCGGCAGCTTGGCGGTGAGCAGGTTCTTGAAAATCTCACCCCAGCCGATGCCACGGTGAATCTTGACGAAAAATCCATTGCCGTTCACTTCGGTGCGCAGGGTGCGGCGTGCCTCAAGCTCGCGGTACACCTCGCCCTCGAGCCCCTCGACTTCGGCGAACGGGTCGCGCCCGGCCCAAAGGCTTTTGAACGGTTCAGCCAGCATCAACTTCATTTAAGCGTGCTCCGCCAGAATCACATCGGCCGCGTGTTGCGGCATGCTGTAGAGGTCGGCTGTCTCGGCGAAAGCCAGGCCATTGCGACTCCAGGCCGCCCTTGCTTGCGCGTCGTTCAACATGCCGGTCAGATACTGAGTCAGTTGCGCCTGCTCGAAGGGTTCGTCCAGCACCAGACCGGCGTCGGCCTCGGCGATGTAATGGGCGTAACCACAGACGGCACTGACCAACACCGGCAGCCCGGCCACCAAGGCTTCAAGCAATACGGTCCCGGTGTTTTCGTTATACGCCGGGTGGATCAAAAGGTCGGCACCGAGCAGGAAACGCGGGATATCGCTACGACCCTTGAGGAACGTAACGTTGTCGCCCAGGCCCAGCGCGGCGCTCTGCATCTGGAATAATTTGGGGTCGTCCTGGCCAATTACAAATAGCCGGGTGCGCTTCTTCAGATCAGCGGGCAACGCCGCCAGCGCCTTGAGACTGCGATCAACGCCCTTGGTCTTGAACCCGGAGCCGATTTGCACCAGCAGCAAGTCATCGTCCTTGAGGCTGAATTCACGGCGGAATCCGTCGCGAATTTCGGCGGCATTGGCCGGCGCGCGACGATCCTGAGAGATCCCCGGCGGCAACAAATGAAAGCGCTCAAGGGGCGTGCCGTAATGCTTGATGAAGAGCGGCTGCTGGACCTCGGAAATCATCAGCACTTCGGTTTTGGCGTCCTTGGCGAACACCGCACGCTCGTACTCGGCGAAATGCCGGTAGCGACCCCAGCGACGGTACAGCGAGTTGCGCAAGTTCTGCGCCTTGTCTTCGAAGCAGCCGTCGGCGGCGTAGTAGACGTCCAGCCCGGGCATTTTGTTGAAGCCGATCAGGCGGTCGACCGGACGTTTGGCCAGGTCGGCCTCCATCCACTCGCTGAGTTTCTCGTTACGCCGATGGTTGAAGAACGCCTTGACCGGCGCCACCAGCACTTCGAAGCCAGGCGGTATGTCACCCTCCCAGATCAGCGTGTAAACACGGATCTGATGACCGCGCTGCTGGCACTCCAGGGCGATGCGCATGAAGTCGCGCTGCAAGCCGCCAAACGGAAAATATTTGTACAAGACAAAAGCCAATTGCATCAGCGCAGCTCCTCAGCCAGTAACAACGTGCTCAGTCGGCTGGCGACACGCTCGGGATTCAGACGCGTGAAGCACAGTGGCCACTCGCGTTTAAGGTCAAACCGGCGGGCGTCTTCGGCCGTCGGTTGATAAGTGCATTTCTTTTGCAGGCATGGGGCGCAAGGGAAGTCGCTGGCCAGGTGGATCTGCGACTTGCCATAGGCACCGGTCAGGCCCGGGTTGGTCGGACCGAACAAAGACAACGTCGGCACGTCCAGCGCAGCAGCCAGATGGCCCAGGCCGGTGTCCACCGCTACGCAGGCCTGCGCCCCTGCGAGCACCTTACCGACGCCGGCAAGATTCAACTTCGGCAGCACTTCGACGTGCTTCATGCCTTGGGCGATCCGCTCGGCACGAGCTTTCTCGACCGGATTACCCCACGGCAGCTTCACCCCGACCCCGAGATAGCCAACCCGCTCGGCCAGCTCGCGCCAGTAGGCTTCGGGCCAGTGCTTGGTGTCCCAGGTGGTGCCGTGCAGAAACAGCACGTACGGGTTCTTGCGCGGCAATTCCACCAGGCGCTCGACGTTCAGGCCGTAGTCGCCCAACCCCTTGGGCAGGTCATAACCCAGGGCAATGGCGAACAACTGGCGTACCCGCTCCACTGCGTGCTGGCCACGGGCAACCGCCAGGCGCCGGTTATAAAAACGCGCAGCGATGGGCTCGCGCGCCGAACTTTTATCGAGGCCGGCCACCGGCGCTTTTACGTAACGGGTGAGCCAGGCACTTTTCAGCAGGCCCTGGGCGTCGATGACCAGGTCGTATCGGGTGGCGCGAACGCTTTGCTTGAAGCGCTTCCACTCGCCACTCTTGATGGTCTGCCACAGGTTTTTGCGCCAGCGGCGGATCGCCACCGGAATCACCTTGCCCACCGCCGGGTGCCAGGTGGGAATTTCGGCGAAACCCTCTTCCACCACCCAGTCGAACTTGATGCCGGGGATCGCCCGCGCCGCGTCGGTCAACGCCGGCAACGCATGAATCACGTCGCCCAGCGAAGAAGTCTTGATCAGCAGTACCCGCAAGCTATTTGACCTCGACCACAGTGCCCTGCAACCGTTGCAAGGCTTCGTTCACCGCTTGCGGCATGAGCTGGCGCAGGCAGTTGTAATGACCAAAGCGGCAGGTGCGGTCGAAACACGGACTGCACTCGATGCCCAGGCGCACGATTTCGACCTGATCGGCCAGCGGCGGCGTGAAGCCTGGCGATGTCGAGCCATAGACCGCCACCAGCGGGCGATTCAGCGCGGCGGCGACGTGCATCAGGCCGGAGTCGTTGGAGACCACCGCGTCGGCGCAGGACAACAGATCAATGGCCTCGGCCAGCGAGGTATCGCCACTGAGGTTCACTGACTCTTCGCGCAAACCGGGAATCAGCCGCGCGCGGATATCCTCACCGACGGCATGATCGTTTTTCGAGCCGAATAGCCAGACTTGCCATCCGTCCCGGATCTTAGCTTCGGCGACCTTGGCGTAATGCTCGGACGGCCAGCGTTTGGACTCGCCGAACTCGGCACCAGGACACAACGCCAGCACCGGGCGATCGAGGGCCAGGCCGAACCTGGCCAATGCCGCTTCACGGGTCACCGGGTCAATTTTCAGCCTCGGCCGCGGATAGGGCTTGGGCATCTCGGCACCCGGCTCATAAGCCAGGGCCATGAAGCGCTCGATCATCAGCGGGTAACGCTCTTTATCCAGCGTACGCACGTCATTGAGCAGGCCGTAACGGAACTCGCCGCGCCAGCCAGTGCGTTTCGCGATACCGGCAAAAAACGGCACCAGTGCCGATTTCAGGGAGTTGGGCAACAGGATCGCCTGATCGTACTGGCCGGCCAGGGATTTGCCGATGCGCCGGCGCGTGGCCAACTCCAGCGCGCCATGGCCGAGCGGAAAGCTCAAGGCCTGGCGCACTTCGGGCATGCGCTCAAGAATCGGCCGGCTCCACTCGGGGGCCAGCACGTCGATTTCGCATTGCGGGTGACGCTGTTTCAGGCACTGAAAAAGTGTCTGCGCCATCACCATGTCACCGACCCAACTGGGCCCTACAATCAGAATTTTCATGTGGTTTCCAAAAACGAACCGGGGAGGCCTACGCCTCCCCGCCTCGAAAATTCTACAAAACACTGCAGATCAAATGTGGCGAGGGGGCTTGCCCCGCTGGGTTGCGAAGCGGCTCCATAACAGTGGTCGGGGACTACTGCGTAGTCCGACGGGGGCAAGCCCCCTCGCCACACAAGCTCCACCACCACACAAGCCCCCCTCACCACACGAGCTCGCTCCCACACTGGGTATTCGATGTTGCAAATTCCGTTTCAGCCTAGCCCCAGCTCGCGCCAGATTCGCATCACCTGCCGCCGTTCATCCACGAACTGGTCGCCCGGTATCACCCCGGCGTCCTTCTGCAAGGCCTGTTTGTGGGCTGCGGAGCGGTAGGCCTTATAAGCTTCGCGCAGCAGACTGGCGTCTTCGGCAGGCATCAGCCCTTCGCGCTCCAGCTCTTCCAGAATGCGGATATTGTCAGACCAGCGTAGCAACGGCGGGCACGTTTGCGACCACGCCAGGGCCGCGTATTGCACCATAAATTCAATATCGACGATACCTCCGGCGTCCTGCTTGAGATCGAACGGCGCCGTGGCTTCGAAGGCATTCGCCCCGGTGCCGGCCGCCGTACTCTTGCTGCCGAGGTTATCGCGCATCTTGGCGCGCATCTCGCTGACCTCCTTGCGCAAGGTCGACAGGTCGCGCACCTGCCCCAGGATCTGCGCGCGAATCTGCTCGAATGCCCGACCGACATCCTCGCTGCCGACCAGCACTCGCGCCCTTACCAACGCCTGATGTTCCCAGGTCCAGGCCTCGCCTTGCTGATATCGGGCAAATGCGCCCAGCGAAGTCACCAGCAACCCCGACGCACCGGAAGGTCGCAGGCGCATGTCCACTTCATATAACTGACCGGAGTTGGTCTGGGCCGTCAGCAGGTGAATGATCCGCTGCCCGAGCCGGGTGAAAAATTGTGCGCCATCGATCGGTTTTGGTCCGTCGGTTTCAGCCTGGGGATCGCCATCGTGGATGAATACCAGGTCCAGGTCCGAAACATGCCCGAGTTCGATGCCGCCGACTTTCCCATAACCGACAATGATGAAGCCGGGATCGCACAACGTGCCATCGGTGCGCAACGGTGTACCGTACTTGGCCACGGTCTGGCGCCAGGCCAGCGCCAGCACCTGCTCGAGAATTGCTTCGGCAAGCCAGGTCAAATAGTCGCTGACTTTCATCAGTGGCAAGCTGCCAGCGATTTCCGAAGCGGCGACGCGCAAGCGGTGTGCCAGCTTGAAATGGCGCAGGGCTTCCATTTGCTGTTCGAGATCGTCCTCGGGAATCCGCGTCAGGCGTTCGCGCAGTTCAGCGGCCAGTTCCGGCGCCAATGGCGGCTTGAACAGCCGGCCTTCGTTGAGCAGCTCATCCAGCAACAACGGGAACCGGGTGATCTGCTCGGCGATCCACGGGCTGGCGGCGCACAAGGTCAGCAATCGACGCAGTGCCCCGGGGTTTTCGGTCAGCAATACCAGATAAGCGGAACGGCGGGCCACGGCCTCAACCAATGGCAACACCCGCTCCAGCACCAGATCGGGATCCGCGTGCTCAACGGCCTGGGCCAACAAGCGTGGAATAAAGGCATCAAGACGCTCACGCCCGAGACGCTGCATGGCACGCAACTGTGGACTGCCACGCAGGCCGGCCAGGGCTTTCAACGCCTTGCTGGCATCAGCAAAGCCGCCCTCTTCAAGCTGACGACAAGCGGCCTCTTCGTCCTGGGACTGCTCCCACAACGGCAACCATTCTCCGCCCACCACGACTTCGCTTTCGGCGCCTTGCTCTTCATCAGGGTCGGCAATCACCTGGGCGAAATGCCAGGCGACGCGACCACGCCAATACATCAGTTGTTGATGAAATGCCGGCCAATCGGCGAAGCCCAACATGAAGGCAATGCGTGCCTGATCCTGCTCACCGTCCGGCAGCATTTGCGTCTGCCGGTCGGCAATTGCCTGGATCGCGTGTTCGGTGTAGCGCAGGAATTCGTAACCTTCGCGCAATTCGCTGATGACCGCTGGCGGCAGGTACCCCTGGCCTTCGAGCGTGCCCAACACCTTTAATAGTGGACGTTGTTGAAGGCTCAGGTCCCGACCTCCGTGGATCAGCTGGAAAGCCTGGGCGATAAACTCCACCTCGCGAATACCGCCGGAGCCGAGCTTGATGTTGTCGGCCATGCCCTTGCGCCGGACTTCCTGCTGAATCAGCTGCTTCATGGTGCGCAGCGCTTCGATGGCCGAGAAGTCCAGGTAACGCCGGTATACGAACGGGCGCAGCATGTCTTGCAACTGTGCGCCAGCCACCTGATCGCCGGCCACCACCCGCGACTTGATCATCGCGTAGCGTTCCCAGTCACGCCCCTGATCCTGATAATACTGTTCCAGTGCGTTGAAACTCAGCACCAGGGCACCCGACGAACCGTAGGGACGCAAGCGCATATCGACGCGGAATACGAAACCGTCGACAGTCATCGGATCCAGGGCCTTGATCAGGCGCTGACCGAGTCGAATGAAGAACTCCTGATTATCCAGGGCACGTTTGACACCGACTGTTTCGCCGCCCTCGGGATAGGCGAAAATCAGGTCAATGTCCGACGACAGGTTGAGCTCCACTGCGCCGAGCTTGCCCATGCCAAGGATGACCATCTGCTGCGGCTCGCCACTGCGCCGACCGGTCGGCACGCCGAACTGCTGGCAATGTTGCGTGTACAACCACCGATAGGCCTGATCGATACTCGCATCGGCCATGTCCGAGAGGTCGCGACACGTCTGCACCAGGTCAGCCTGGCGGGTCAGGTCTCGCCAGATGATCCGTACCTGCTGGCGCGCTCGCTGCCGACGCAAGGCGCGGCCCAGTTGATCTTCTGTTTCGGCGGCATTTACGGCGCCAGCGATCTGCGCGCACAACTCACCGGCGGCGAAGCGCCGGTCCAGTTCGCCGGACTGCACCAGATCCAGCAACATCAAAGGGTCACGAACGCTCTGTTCAATCACGAAATCGCTGGCGGCGGTTACCCGCGCAAATTGCGCCCAGCGTTCAGGCGTCCACGAGGACAGCCCATGATCATCGTCCAGGGCGGCGACGGCGTCACGGAACGACTGCTCGGCGCGGGTGACAAACGGCACAAGAATGGCGGGCAGTACGGCAAGCGGTGGGAGGCTCATGGTCTATCCTTGATCGGCGTGCAACGGGCTGCATGTAGTGAATCTGGCAAACCCACTACCTGAAGGAGTGTCGAACAAAAGTTAGAAATAGCTGAATTTTCTTTTATTGTGGCAGCCAGCATCAAACTTTTACCTGATTTGGTTGATAAAACACCAACCTTAATGATTAATCTCACAACGCAGCCGAGGGCCACAAGCCGCTGATCTGTAGTTTTACTACTCGTATATACATTAGCGAAGCTGAAATGCCGGATGATTTGTAGTAAAACTACACGCCGCCGGAACAACCTGTCGGCAATCCAAGAATTCATAACGTCTGCCCACAAGGCCAGTCGCAAACTCAGGCAACCGATTCTGGAAGCCTTTCCGCCCTGGAGCAAGCCATGCAAGACCTCGATCCCGTCGAAACCCAGGAATGGCTGGACGCCCTGGAATCGGTTCTCGACAAAGAAGGCGAAGACCGCGCTCACTATTTGATGACCCGTATGGGTGAACTCGCGACCCGCAGCGGCTCGCAGTTGCCTTACGCCATCACCACGCCTTACCGCAACACGATCCCCGTTACCCACGAAGCACGCATGCCTGGCGACCTGTTCATGGAACGCCGCATTCGCTCGCTGGTACGCTGGAACGCGATGGCCATGGTAATGCGTACGAACCTGAAAGATTCTGACCTGGGTGGTCACATCTCCAGCTTCGCTTCCAGTGCGACCCTGTATGACATCGGCTTCAACTACTTCTTCCAGGCCCCGACCGACGAACACGGCGGCGACCTGATCTACTTCCAGGGCCACACCTCGCCAGGCGTCTACGCCCGTGCGTTCATGGAAGGCCGCATCACCGAAGACCAGATGAACAACTTCCGCCAGGAAGTAGACGGTCAGGGCCTGTCGTCCTACCCGCACCCTTGGCTGATGCCTGACTTCTGGCAGTTCCCGACCGTATCCATGGGTCTGGGTCCGATCCAGGCGATCTACCAGGCTCGCTTCATGAAGTACCTGGAAGCCCGTGGCTTCATTCCTGCCGGCAAGCAAAAAGTCTGGTGCTTCCTGGGCGACGGCGAGTGCGACGAGCCGGAATCCCTGGGCGCGATCTCCCTGGCTGGCCGCGAGAAGCTGGACAACCTGATTTTCGTCATCAACTGCAACCTGCAGCGCCTCGACGGCCCGGTTCGCGGCAACGGCAAGATCATCCAGGAACTCGAAGGCGTCTTCCGCGGTGCTCAGTGGAACGTGACCAAAGTCATCTGGGGCCGTTTCTGGGACCCACTGCTGGCCAAGGACGTCGACGGTATCCTGCAACGCCGCATGGACGAAGTCATCGACGGCGAGTACCAGAACTACAAAGCCAAAGACGGCGCGTTCGTGCGTGAACACTTCTTCAACTCGCCAGAACTCAAGGCGATGGTTGCAGACCTGTCCGACGACGAGATCTGGAAGCTCAACCGTGGTGGCCACGACCCGTACAAGGTCTACGCGGCGTACCACGAAGCGGTCAACCACAAAGAACAACCTACCGTCATCCTGGCCAAGACCATCAAGGGTTATGGCACCGGTGCCGGCGAAGCGAAAAACACCGCGCACAACACCAAGAAAGTCGATGTCGACAGCCTGAAGTTGTTCCGCGACCGCTTCGACATTCCGGTCAAGGACGAAGAGCTGGAGAACCTGCCGTTCTTCAAGCCAGAACCAAACAGCGCCGAAGCCCGCTACCTGAGCGAGCGCCGCACTGCTCTGGGTGGTTTCGTGCCACAGCGTCGCGCACAAAGCTTCAGCGTACCGACGCCGCCACTGGATACCCTCAAGGCCATCCTCGACGGCTCGGGCGACCGTGAAATTTCCACCACCATGGCTTTCGTGCGCATCCTGGCGCAATTGGTCAAGGACAAGGAAATCGGTCCACGCATCGTTCCTATCATTCCGGACGAAGCCCGTACCTTCGGCATGGAAGGCATGTTCCGTCAGTTGGGCATCTACTCGTCCGTCGGCCAGCTCTACGAGCCAGTCGATAAAGACCAGGTGATGTTCTACAAGGAAGACAAGAAGGGCCAGATCCTCGAAGAAGGCATCAACGAAGCGGGCGCCATGAGCTCCTTCATCGCTGCCGGTACTTCGTACTCCAGCCACAACCAGCCAATGCTGCCGTTCTACATCTTCTACTCGATGTTCGGCTTCCAGCGTATCGGCGACCTCGCATGGGCCGCTGGCGACAGCCGTACCCGTGGCTTCCTGATCGGCGGCACCGCCGGCCGTACCACCCTGAACGGTGAAGGCCTGCAACACGAAGACGGTCACAGCCACCTGCTGGCCGCGACCATCCCGAACTGCCGCACCTACGATCCAACCTACGGCTACGAGCTGGCGGTGATCATCCAGGACGGCATGAAGAAGATGACCGAAGAGCAACAGGACGTCTTCTACTACATCACCGTGATGAACGAGTCGTACCAGCAGCCAGCCATGCCGGCCGGTGCCGAAGAAGGCATCAAGAAAGGCATGTACCTGCTCGAAGAAGACACCCGCGAAGCGGCGCACCACGTTCAGCTGATGGGCTCCGGCACCATCCTGCGTGAAGTCCGTGAAGCAGCGAAGATCCTGCGTGAAGAGTTCAACGTCGGCGCCGACGTGTGGAGCGTTACCAGCTTCAACGAACTGCGTCGCGATGGCCTGGCCGTAGAGCGCAGCAACCGTCTGCACCCTGGCCAGAAGCCGAAGCTGAGCTACGTCGAAGAGTGCCTGAACGGCCGTAAAGGTCCGGTCATCGCCTCTACCGACTACATGAAGCTGTTCGCCGAGCAGATCCGTCAGTGGGTACCGTCCAAGGAATTCAAAGTCCTGGGCACCGACGGTTTCGGCCGCAGCGACAGCCGCAAGAAACTGCGTCATTTCTTCGAAGTTGACCGTCATTTCGTGGTGTTGGCAGCCCTGGAAGCACTGGCTGACCGTGGTGACATCGAACCTAAGGTTGTGGCTGAAGCCATTGCCAAGTTCGGTATCAACCCGGAAAAACTCAACCCACTGGACTGCTGAGGAGAGATTCTGTGAGCGAACTCATTCGCGTACCTGACATCGGCAGCGGTGAAGGTGAAGTAATTGAACTGTTTGTGAAGGTCGGCGACCGTATTGAAGCCGACCAGAGCATCCTGACGCTGGAATCGGACAAGGCGAGCATGGAAGTGCCTGCGCCGAAGGCCGGTATCATCAAGAGCCTGAAAGTGAAGCTGGGCGATCGCCTGAAAGAAGGCGACGAACTGCTGGAGCTGGAAGTCGAAGGTGCCGCTGCTGCAGCTCCAGCGGCCGCCGCTGCGCCAGCCGCCAAAGCCGAAGAGAAACCGGCCGCTGCTCCAGCGCCGGCCGCTCCTGCTGCTGCGCCGGTTGCCGCTTCGGTTCAGCAAGTGCACGTGCCGGACATCGGTTCGTCGGGCAAGGCCCAGATCATCGAGATCCAGGTCAAGGTCGGCGACACCGTCGCAGCTGATCAATCTTTGATCACCCTGGAGTCCGACAAGGCCAGCATGGAAATCCCGTCGCCTGCCGCTGGCGTGGTCAAGGCCATCAGCGTCAAGCTCAACGACGAAGTCGGCACCGGCGACCTGATTCTGGATCTGGAAGTGGCGGGCGCTGCGGCGCCGGCTGCTGCCGCTGCTCCTGCTCAGGCCGCTGCTCCTGCCGCCACTGCTCCGGCACCGGCCGCCGCTCCTGCTGCACCGGTTGCCGATAGCGTTCAGGACATCCACGTTCCGGATATCGGTTCGGCGGGCAAGGCCAAGATCATCGAAGTACTGGTCAAGGCCGGCGACACCGTTGAAGCCGACCAGTCGCTGATCACCCTGGAATCCGACAAGGCGAGCATGGAAATCCCATCGCCTGCCGCGGGTGTGGTGGAAAGCGTCTCCGTCAAGCTCGATGACGAAGTCGGCACCGGCGACCTGATTCTCAAGCTGAAAGTCAAAGGCGCGGCGCCTGCTGCTGCCCCGGCACCTGCCGCTGCTGCGAGCGCTCCTGCGCCAGCCGCTGCTGCTCCGGCTGCCGCTGCACCTGCTGCTGCCGCTCCGGTTGCTGCTCCAGCCAAACCAGGCGCCAAGGTTCACGCCGGCCCGGCAGTGCGCCAACTGGCCCGTGAATTCGGCGTCGAGCTGAGTGCCGTTGGCGCCAGCGGTCCGCACGGTCGCATCCTGAAAGAAGACGTGCAGGTTTACGTCAAAGCCATGATGCAGAAGGCCAAGGAAGCACCGGCCGCTGCTGCTGGCGCAACCGGTGGCGCGGGCATCCCGCCGATTCCGGTCGTGGACTTCAGCCGCTTCGGTGAAATCGAAGAAGTGCCGATGACCCGGCTGATGCAGGTCGGCGCCGCCAACCTGCACCGCAGCTGGTTGAACGTGCCGCACGTGACGCAATTCGACTCGGCGGATATCACCGAACTCGAAGCGTTCCGCGTCGGCCAGAAAGCCGTGGCCGAGAAGGCTGGCGTCAAGCTGACCATCCTGCCACTGCTGCTCAAGACCTGCGCGCATCTGCTCAAGGAACTGCCGGACTTCAACAGTTCGCTGGCACCAAGCGGCAAGGCGATCATCCGCAAGAAGTACGTGAACATCGGTTTCGCCGTCGACACCCCGGATGGCCTGCTGGTACCGGTCATCAAGAACGTCGACCAGAAGAGCCTGCTGCAACTGGCCGCCGAGGCTGCTTCCCTGGCTGAAAAAGCCCGGACCAAGAAGCTCTCGTCGGATGAGATGCAAGGCGCGTGCTTCACCATTTCCAGCCTCGGCCACATTGGCGGCACCGGCTTCACGCCGATCGTCAACGCGCCGGAAGTGGCGATCCTCGGTGTTTCCAAGGCAACCATCCAGCCAGTCTGGGACGGCAAAGCCTTCCAGCCGAAACTGATGCTGCCCCTGTCGCTGTCCTACGATCACCGCGTGATCAACGGTGCCGCTGCTGCACGCTTCACCAAGCGTCTGAGCGACCTGCTGGGCGACATCCGCACCATGCTGCTGTAATACCGGCCGGCCCTCCTTCACCGGAGGGCCCGTCGTGTTCCACGTTTCCGAGCGCCACGCTCGTACCTCAACCCCGCCAATTTGGCGGGGCTTTTTTTTGTTTCCAAGGCCACTCCAAAAGACCAAAACTGGTATTTCTGAGAGTTGAGCGCTTCAGCCTTTTTGTCGTTTCATCCATTAACAGGGCAAAACTTTGCCCCACTAACAAGGATGATAGACATGCAAGTCCCACTTGAACCCATCAGCACCACCCCCCTCTCCACTCCACGCCTGGATACGACCTTCGGCACCCTCGGCACGGTTGTGTGCAACGCAGCACTGCTGGGCAATGGGGTGTCTGCCTCGTCCATCTATGGGGTGGTTATGCGCCCTGATCGCTCAATGGTGCTCGTCAGTAGCTACGCCGGCCATGCCCTGCTGATCGCTTTGAATGAGGACGGCAGTCTGGACCGGAGTTTTGGTAGCGGTGGCCATGTCGCTGAAAATTTCGATGATGAACGCAACAGCGACGGTATCAATATTCAATTGATGCCTGACGGTCGACTGCTGCTGACAGCCATGATCGACGATGAGGATGAGTTCATTCCAGGGCTCGCCATGTACCTGAGCAATGGGCAACGTGACCGTACTTTCGGCACCGAGGGCGTGACCATCGTCGAGCTGGGCTCCTCTGGAAAAACCGCGGCCCGGACCTCAATGGCACGCAGTGGGGCTCGCAATGGCAACCACAGCTCATCACCCATCGTGACTCCCAAGGGCCAAATACTGATTCCTTTCGTGGTCGACAATTGGTTCGACGAACCGGCCAGGACCGTTCTGATCCGCCTGGCCCAGAACGGCAAACTTGATACCGGATTTCACGGCAAAGGCTACACCGAGATCACTTACAATAACGGCCCCTGCCAATTGAATGGAGTCATCGCGCAGGTTGTGGGCAGCCTCGAACCACGCCTCGTATTGGCCGGTCAGCATAGAGCAGGCGCATTGCTGGCAGCCCTGACCCTGGACGGTGAACCCGACCTGTCATTCGGCGTAGCGGGCTTCACGGACATACCTGGCAAACGCGCCTTCCTGTCACTGACCCCGACACCGGATGAAAAATTGCTCGCTTCTGGCTATTTTTTGACCGACCAGCAGGCTACTGCCGGCTGGGCGGTCGGGTTTACCGCTGACGGATGGATCGACCAGAGCTTCGAGCCTGTACTTACCCCGGCCGACACCCGCACCTTTCGTTTCGAGCGCGTACAAGCGGACCCCGATAATTTGATCCTGTGTGCCGGCCAGGTCATCTCGCCAGGGCCACGATTTCATGGTGTTCTGGCCCGCTACCTTGCCAATGGCCAACCCGATACAAACTTTGGCACTCATGGTTTGTTCGAAGAGCAGGAGGGAAGTTTCTGGGACATTCTCCTGAGCTCCGGTACCCGGTTGCTCGCAGTCGGCGGGCAGGCTGATAACTCGGCGGGTTCGGTACGACGCTACGAACTGGACGCCTGAGTCTTGAATCCTTTTCGAGCGTTTCCTTAGCATCTGCGTGGGGCCGAGGCCGTTCATCAAGCTGAACGACAGCACCACGCTTGTCTCTCAACCCCGCCAATTTGGCGGGGCTTTTTTTGCCCTGAAGAAAACCGTTTTCTTACATTTGTGGCTGACTTCGCCCACAAATCGAATCCATTTCGGCTCGACATTTTTCAAGGTCAAATAACTAGGATCATTCAACGGTTATTAACTACGGCCGAGAACAACATCATTTGCCTAATCAGCATAAACCGAATGGACTCAAACATGCTTAAACCGACAGTTGGCCCAATCATTGGTCATACGACAATTAATCATGCACGCATTTTCTTGCGCGGCGAAGTACAAAAGAACACCCTGGCATATGCCGGGATTCGTTATCGGCGCCGCGGCGAAGTTCTTTGGTCGCCGGGTGTTTTTACCAGGCTCGAACCTGCGCACGACATGTCCGAAGTCATCGCACTGAACGGGCTTTGTGCCGATACCGTCTATGAATATCAGGCGGGCTGGTTCAAATCCATGCACCCGACACCTCCCGCGGAGGAGTCGCCTCTGCACTGGCCGCAACAGATCTATCGTTTTCGCACCCGCTCCACTCAACCAACCCGGCCCCGCGCCTACCTCACCGGTTCCTGCCGTTACCTGCGCATGACCGCGGGCATTGCCGCGGCACCGCATCTGGGAGACAGGATCTTCGCGTCGATGTCACGCCTGGCGGAACTCGCCGACCCGCCTGTCAGCGCATTGGTGATGACCGGCGACCAGATCTACGTCGATGACCTGAACGTCTTCGCGCCAGACCGCAAGCTCAAGGACATCCTGCAAAAATATCGCGTGGCCTTCTCGCAACCCAGGATCGCCGATTTAATGTCCAGCCTGCCAACCTATATGATCCTCGATGATCACGAGATAGAAGACAATTGGCCGGCCAACAAAAGCAAAAGCGATGATCTTTTATATCTCAACGCTCTGAAAGCCTATGAGATATATCAGGCCAGCCATGGTCCCGCCCACGAACTTTGCGCAGACGGACAAATAAACAAAAAGCTGGATAAGTACTGGTATCAGATCTTCGAAGGGGATATCGAATGGTTTGTAACCGACAGCCGCACACGCCGAAATTTAAGTGCCGATGATCGACGCATTCTTGATGCAGAACAGGAACAGGCGCTGTGCACCTGGCTGATCAACAGCCCGGCCCGGGTTAAATTCGTGGTCACCAGCGTCATGTTTTACCCGGACCGGAAAATTCTCGATGGCGATGCCTGGAAAGCCTTTGCGCAACAACGCCTGCGCCTGCTGGAGACGATCCGCGAGCACCACGTAAAGAATGTCATCTTCATTTCGGGCGATGTTCATGGCTCCCTGACCAGCCGACTGAAGCACAGTGCCGATGCGGATTTCGAAGTTCACACCATCGTGTCATCGCCCCTGTGCAACAGCAAATTGCTGCCCTACGCCACGCAATCCTCTTTTATCCTCGACCAACCGCTGGCACGGACGGCCACAGGTGACTATCAGCATGAATTGACCAGCCCGGTGATCAGCCAGGACAACTTTGCCCACCTGGTGGTAGAGGCCGGGCACATTCAGGTGAATTATCACGATCGCAATGGCGGACTTTTGCAATCGACCAGCATTTCGTTGCGATAAAAGATCCCAGCCTGCGGCAGCTCCCACACTGGAATGCGCTCCATGTGGAGCTGCCGCAGGCTGCGATCTTTCATGGGCCGGCACTTACTTTCAGCCCCCTACTGAAGAAATCTTCGCCCCTGCCGACATATTCTTATAGCACTTGGCCTTCATGTCTCTTGTAAGTCGGTGTCGCAATGATGCAACCTTGCCGCACGCAATAATCGAGAGGGCGTGAGCCCGGCGCTATCAGCACATTCGAAGCGAGTTCCCTCCATGAAAAGCCAACCCGATGCCGCCAGCCGTATGGTGGCCGAGGTAGTGACGCAATTGCCTGTGCCCTCGCGGCTCGGCATGCTGCGTTTCGAACGGCTGAATGAACCTAGCTGGGCACTGCTGTTTCTCGATCCCAACTGCGAACGGCAGTTCGGCCTGCCGGCGGTGGACCTCTGTGCCTTGGTAGACTCGCCCTACGCCAGCCTGATGGAGCCGCAAGTTCGTTATCAACTGCACGACGCAATCCAGCAACAGTTGAGCGAAAGCACGCACTACCTGATCCACTATAACCTGCACACGCCCTCAGGCTCCCTGAACCTCCTGGAGATGGGCGAAGCCTACAAACAACACAATCGACACCTGTTGCGTGGCTATCTGATGGTGATCGGCGGCCTGTTCGAGGATAACCCGCTGCAGACCGCCCTGGACCTGGAAACCCAGAACTCGCGCTTGCAGATCGCCCTGGAGCTCAACCAGCGTACCCAGCAGGAGCAGTTGCAGCATCTTGACCGGGTGCGCGCTCAGCAAGACCTGATCCTGCTGCTGACCCGTCAACGCTACAGCAGCAACAACTCCTTGCAAGAAGCCGCCGAACTGATCACGCGCAGTGCTTGCGACATTTACCAGATCGACTGTGCCAGCCTGTGGAATCTCGAAGGCTCAAGGCTGATGCCAATCTCGGCCTATCACCGTGCAACCCACGAGTACCAGTTACCGGAACCGATCGACGTCAGCGACTTCCCCGACTATCTCGATGCCTTGCACACCGGCCGCGCCATCGACGCCCACAACGCCATGCGCGACCCGCGCACCCGGGAAATAGCCGAAAGCCTGCGCCCGCGCGATGTCAACGCCATGCTCGACGCCAGTGTCCGCGTCGATGGTCAGGTGGTCGGCGTGCTTTGCCTCGAACAAAACGGCGCCACCCGCGCCTGGCAATCTGACGAAATCGCCTTTGCTGGCGAACTGGCCGATCAGTTCGCCCAGGTCATCAGCAACCACAACCGCCGCACCGCCACCAGCGCCCTGTACCTGTTCCAGCGGGCAGTCGAGCAAAGCGCCAACGCCTTTCTACTGGTCAACTGCGACGGCGTGGTGGAGTACGTCAACCCAAGTTTCACCGCGATCACCCAGTACACCACCGATGAAGTCCACGGCCAGCGCCTGTCGGAACTGCCCGCCCTGGAGAACCTCAGCGAACTGCTGTTCGACGCGCCTTCGGCGCTGGCCAAAAGCAACAGTTGGCAGGGCGAATTCAAGAGCCGGCGCAAGAACCTCGAACCCTACTGGGGCCAGTTGTCGATTTCCAAGGTCTATGGCGACAACCGCGAACTGACCCACTACATCGGCATCTACGAAGACATCACCCAGACCAAACTCGCCCAGCAACGCATCGAGCGCCTGGCCTACACCGACAACCTGACTAACCTGGGTAACCGCCCTGCCTTCATCCGCAACCTCGATGAACGCTTCGCCCGGGACAGCGATGCGCCAATCAGCCTGTTGCTGGTGGACATCGACAACTTCAAGCGGATCAACGACAGCCTCGGCCACCAGACCGGCGACAAACTGCTGATCAGCCTGGCCCGACGCTTGCGCAACAGCCTGGTCTCGAGCGGCAGCCTGGCGCGCTTCGCCAGTAATGAATTCGCCGTGCTGCTGGACGACAGCGATCCCTCGTCAGGCCAGCAGGTCGCCAATCAGTTACTGGCCACCCTCGATAAGCCGATGTTCGTCGACAACCAGTTAATCAGTGTCACCGGCTCCGTAGGCCTGGCCTGCGCGCCGCTGCACGGACGTGACCCGCAGACCCTGATGCGTAACGCCGGCCTGGCACTGCACAAAGCCAAGGCCAACGGCAAACATCAGGTGCAGGTGTTCACTGAAGCACTGAATGCCGAGGCCAGCTACAAGCTGTTCGTCGAAAACAACCTGCGCCGCGCACTGACCCAGAACGAACTCGACGTGTTCTACCAACCCAAACTGTGTCTGCGCAGCGGTCGCCTGCTGGGTATGGAAGCACTGCTGCGCTGGGATCATCCGGAAAAGGGCATGATCCGCCCGGATCAGTTCATCAGCGTCGCCGAAGAAACCGGCCTGATCATTCCCATCGGCAAGTGGATCGCCCGCCAGGCCTGCCGCATGAGCAAAGCGCTGAGCGCCGCCGGCCTGGGCAACCTGCAGGTGGCGATCAACCTGTCGCCCAAGCAGTTCTCCGATCCGGAACTGGTTGCCTCCATTGCCAACATCCTCAAGGAGGAAGCCCTGCCGGCGCACCTGTTGGAGCTGGAACTGACCGAAGGCCTGTTGCTGGAAGCCACCGAAGACACCCACCTGCAACTCGACCAGCTCAAACGCCTGGGCCTGACCCTGGCCATGGACGACTTCGGCACCGGTTACTCGTCGCTCAGCTACTTGAAAAAATTCCCCATCGACATCATCAAGATTGATCGAAGCTTCATTCACGAAATCCCGGACAATCAGGACGACATGGAAATCACCTCCGCGGTGATCGCCATGGCCCACAACCTGAAACTCAAGGTCGTAGCTGAAGGCATCGAAACCGCCGAGCAGTTGTCGTTCCTGCGCCGTCACCGCTGCGACGTCGGCCAGGGCTACCTGTTCGACCGCCCGATCCCGGGCGCCGATCTGATCGAGAAGCTAAAGCGCTACCCGCGTGGCCCGATATCACTGTAAGACACAGATCCCCTGTGGGAGCGGGCTTGCTCGCGAATGCGGTAAGTCAGTCGACATCAATGTGCCTGATAAACCGCCTTCGCGAACAAGCCCGCTCCCACAAGGGTAGTGCGCATCTGCCAGGTATTGGGCACACTGACGCTCTGACTATTTACAACCCAACCTGACTGAGAGGACTGATCATGGTTCTGCGCTCGGAAATTCTGGTGAACAAAAACGTGCTTCCTACTAAAGATCAAGCTCTGCCCGGCCGCGAAACACCGATGAACCTACCGGAAAGACATTTCGTCCACGACGCCCCGCTACTGGGCCCGTTCGCCACCGATGTCGACTTTGCGATCTTCGGCCTCGGCTGCTTCTGGGGCGCAGAACGTCGCTTCTGGCAGCGTGAAGGTGTGGTCAGCACCGTGGTGGGTTACGCCGGCGGCTTCACGCCAAACCCTACGTATGAAGAAGTCTGCTCAGGCCTGACCGGCCACAGCGAAGTGGTGCTCGTGGTCTATGAGCCGGCAAAAGTCAGCTACGAAGAATTGCTGAAGATGTTCTGGGAACTGCACAACCCGACCCAGGGCATGCGCCAGGGCAACGATATCGGCACCCAATACCGCTCGGTGATCTACGCTACCAACCCGACGCAACTGGCCGCCGCCGAACGCAGCAAAGAAGTGTTCCAGGTCGAACTGACCAAGGCTGGCAAAGGCCAGATCACCACCGAAATCGAAGAAGCTCCAACGGTCTACTTCGCCGAGGCCTACCACCAGCAGTACCTCGCCAAGAACCCGGAAGGCTACTGCGGGATTGGCGGTACGGGCGTGACTTGCCCGATCTGACGCAAAGCACTTGTAGGAGCCGGCTTGCCGGCGATGGCGGCAATGGGTCCAGTGGTGACCTTTAGGGCGCCATCGCCGGCAAGCCGGCTCCTACGGGCCGAGCATTACTCGGCAATCAACCAATCCATCCGCCACCCACCCTGGGTCTGCCCAAGCTTCTCCGACAACCACGGCAGCAACTCGCGCAACTCCTCCTCCAGCCCCCACGGCGGATTGGCAATCGCCAACCCGGAACCATTCAGACAGTCCGGCGTATCCAGCGGATGCACCAGCAACTCTACCCGCAGCAACTTCGGCGCACCGGTGCCGGCCAGATCCTGATAGAAACGGCGCAACGCGCGCTGATCCTTCACCGGGTACCAGATTGCCGCCACGGTCTGACGCATCCGGCCAATCGCCTCTTTCAACGATGCGGCGCAGCGCTGCATCTCGTCGAGCTTTTCAAACGGCGGATCGATCAGCATCACCGCACGCTTCTCCTGCACCGGCAACATCGCACGTGGAACATGCCAGCCCTCGCCCAAATGCACCTTGACCCGGCGATCACCGGCCATGTTGTCCTTGAGCAGCAGGCCATCTTCCGGATGCTTCTCATTGAGCATGACCCGATCCTGCGGGCGAGTCAGACGGCGCGCCAGCTCCGGCGAGCCCGGGTAATAGCGCAACTGGCCATCGGGGTTCATCTCATGCAGCACCTGCATGTAATCCGCCGTCAGCAACGGCAGATCTGGCTGATCCCACAAACGCGCGATGCCTTCCAGGTACTCACCGGTACGATTGGCCTGATCGCCCTGCAAGTCATACAGCCCGATCCCGGCATGGGTATCGAGATAGGCGAACGGCTGCTCCTTGCGCGACATCAAGGCGATGAGGCGGGTCAAGGTCAGGTGTTTGAACACATCGGCGTGATTGCCGGCATGGAAGGCGTGACGATAATTCATGGTTGCTCCTGCGCAGGGCGGCAAGTTTACCTTTTACCGGCCGGCAAGTCAGGGGCTCGCAGCCGAGTGGCAAACCTGCCCTCCTCCCCCTGTAGAGCTGCCGAAGGCTGCGATCTTTTGATCTTGATCTTGTGACGACGCCTTCACCCGCCGAAGACCGCGCGAGCAACCGCCAACCACCACTTTCAGCACATCCAAGCCTGCGACCCAGGCGTTTGGAGTTAGTTGACCACTACAGGTGTCAAAACTGTTCCCCAAAGACCATTATCAGCAACGCTGCCACTGAAAATGAACTGCGGCCCTATGCCACGCTGTATTGTTTGCGCCGCAGCAGCAATCGCCAACCAAGGTGAGGCGCACCCTGGAAAGCCAAGCGACTCATCAAGATTGCACACGCCTGCTTTGCCCATGGGAACGCCAGCCAGGGCACTTGCAATCGCGCCATGTCGTTGCGAATCGATACCCACCCGCCAGACTTGCTCGATGGAATTCGCGTCCACCGGTACCCAATCGAGGGATTGGCGCGTTGCGTAAACCAAATCATCAGCGGTGGGTTTACGCTCTTGTTCCGGACGGTGGAGGCGGGCGATAGGTACTAAAGTGGTTTGCGTCAGTTGATTTCCAAATAACAGTCCGGCAACAACTTCTGCTGTGCCTGCGGGAAGCTTCGGAGCAAATTGCAAGGCGACAACCAACAACAACGCCTGATCTTGGATACGATGATCGAGCCAATGATCCACTGCGGTCAGACCACCGACCTCGAGGGGGGTGGAAGATTGACGAATACCCGATTCGCGCCAGGCGCGACGCCACACTCGACGCCATTGCTCCTCCGGTAAACCGGTGTCGACTTCAAGCAAAAGAGCCAATGGCTGATCGTCGGGAAGCTGAGCCAAAACCGACGACACATCGGCGAGTACTGACTTCAAGATGCGCAGCAGCGTTCGCCTGGGATCGCCATCGATACCGCTGACGAGACGGGTGTGACGCGATATCTCTGCGCCCTGCCTCGCTGGCTGCGCTCTCAAAGGTGTAACTCCATCCATTAAATTATCGAGCTGCTGAGTCGGGGGCTCACCTGGAATTCGAACTGCGGTGTACAGGCTAGCTGCCAATACTTTTAGTGAGTTCCGACCCTGAGAAACTTTAAGACTCATATCCTTTTCCCGGGCATCATCCCAACCATCGGCAACAGAATGCTGACCAACGTGAAGCAATAAACGCCCGAAACCCAGCACGCACCAGCCCAGGAAAGGAGTTCCGATGGCCGGGAGCCAAAATTCAAAAGGTTGTTGAATAGTAGTTTGGTCGCAAAATAATACGACTCCTCCAACGCCAAGCAACAAGAACACCATCAACAGACTGAACCATAACCAAGCACGCGGTGGGTCAGGACGTGGCGCGGGACTGGGGATCTGATCAATTCTAACGGGCATAACTAAACCGTCCTCACTCTAACATCAACACGATCACTCTCCAGCCAATAACACTTCGTGGATTGACATGCGCAACCAGTACCTCTTTAAGCATCGCGCGCTCGTTAAACCCAAAAGCCGGAGATACACTTAATGAACGAGTGTTAATATTTTATATTATCTACTAGCTTCAATATTTCTGCATAAATAGTAGGTCCATCACTCTCACGAAACTGAACCACACCTGATTCGCCACCATCGTTATGGCCTCTAAATTTCAGCAGCCCATCATCTTCCGTAATATATAGCGGAGAAAAGCAGTATAGAGCTTTCATTGCTAGTAGGATGCTTGAGCAAATTAACGAAAATACTTTTCTTTAGAAGCTCATTATCAGGCTCTCCACATAAAGGATGCGACTGGAAGATATCCGGAATATCACCCACCGTTCGACGCAATTCTTCCACGGTGTATTTTTTACCTAAATCCAACTTTCCAATCCTGTACTTACCAGTTGACATATATTCATCTACAAGCCAACCAACATTATCATGAGAAGTGCATTCGCAATCACACGCAATGAGGAATGCGTTCTGTTTCGCACGGTTCCATGTCACCTCGACCTTTGGTGTCTCACACGCCAAAACTATTTGCTTAGCAGTATCACTAATATCTAATGCACACTCTCCGGAAGCATTGCATGCTACGCCCTTTATCTCCTTGTGCTCTCTAAGTACATTGCCGCCATGTGCGAGCGAAAAACCGCAAAACAGGATCATGGCAAGGGTAAATGCAGCTTTGATTGAGTAATCATAATTCGCATACATGTTTTCCTTTAACCTCCCCAAGCAGATGAAAATTCGTATTGTTACGATTTGCCGTATTTCCTTGAAGAGTTGCCGAATAAGGAGCGCCCTGAATAATCCCCATTCTTCGGCTCATGCAGTCAGCTGCCCATCGAGTTAAGGCAGATTTAGCTCTTTCTTGTACGCAGATTTTTAATAAATGCTCCTGGGTTAGCGGTGTCTCGCTGTCTACTCTGCTTCGAACTTCAAGTAATGTACTGCCTTTTTCCAACCCTCCTTGCTGGACACAAAGATCATAGAGAGCTACGTAAGTCAATACACTAACCTCGTTCATGATCGAAGGTGATATTGCTCTCATATCTCTAATGCAGCGCTGTACATTTGAATGATAGGAAGCCGCCTCCCGAAGTTGAATCTCCTGGAATTCTTGCTCACTCCCCAATGAATTGAAGGCTTGTTTCCATCCAGCTCCATTTGTACGAAGAATTTCTTTAGCCCATGCTAACTGAGCAGCTTTATCCGATCTAACCAGCGCACTCCTGAGACGCTGACAATCTGTGTTAGCCGTAAACATCTAGAAAAAGCACCACTTTTGTCTTTTAATATTCAGGAAAGCTGAAAACATGGCCACTAGCGAATACAAAATGACTTACCCCTACTCCACCCACGCAAGCATTGCCACTACAAATCAGCCTCACTAATTAAATCATCAATAAAAACACCCCTCCACATAACCTCTTTCAAGACGCAATTCTCTATTAGCAACTCAGATCGTTGCCCCCCCAATTCACTGTATAATCCGCACGACTCCCGCACATATTTTTTCCACGCTCGCTTACTTTGATTAATAGACGAAATGAGATCCGCAGTAAGCAAATTTTTTGCCGCGTCCGCAGTTTTATTTTCAATGATTTTATCTTGACGACTTATTTCTCCGCGAATACAGCTAATTACCTCCGGATGTACACCTTCGGCTTTATTGATACATTCAGAGTATTTTTGACCTGTCTTTTCCCAGACTGAATCATGCCCTCTCTGGTATGCCGCATTAACCTCTGAGAAAATCCCCAAAAATAACACACAGAATATCGCACTAATATTATTCAACCTCATAAGCCTTTTTCTCCAAATCAAGCAACTTACTTCTTTCGTCGGTTGCTCTCGCCAACAGACCTGACTGCAATGTAGGCGAGCTTGCAAAAAGAGTAGAATTATTTGATATTTTATAATCTTGAACTGCGCGTATAATCTCAATCACTGAGAGCGATGGTATAACTGAGCCATTCAGAGCCCGCTTAATTAATTTTGTTCTCGGACCAAACTGAACACTAGTCGACCACACCATATCATTCAGTGCTGCATCTTTATTATCAATAGGAAACCCGATATCACTCAAAATCTCTTTCACCTGCACGTCGTAATGAGTAACTTTAATATAATCATGCTGCGCACCTCTAAATTCTTCAGGTGAACTATTTGCGATACTTCTCCATTTCTCATTAAACTCAGCAGTTCCAGCATCCAATCCAACAAATGCGTGAGCGTAGGCAGAAAGCTCGATGAATTTTTGAACAACCCCCATGTTTGATGACATTTGATAGACTCCATAGGAGATACCACCATAATCACCTCCTCCTGTAGAAATAACACCAGGCCCTCGACCTCCCGACTCATAATGCTCAGAGGTTTTGCCTAACACCCACAATCCATTTCTTTCACGAGCAAACATCCCAGTCAAACCCAGCGGATGAAAGTGATAAACCTCTCCATGCCCTGGCAACCCAACCCGCTCCGCCACCTCACTCCACCAACTCAACTGCCTGATTCGCCGCTTCTCCTGAAACCAATTCAAGTTCGGCGTCGAGCCACTATGGCCGAGCAATTCATCAAGCCGATCCCATTTGCCTTCCTTGTAATACCACTCGCTGTCACAACAAACGATCAACTGCGAAATCGCCTGTGCGTGGGCCGGCAGACTGATTGCTGCTCGCAGCTCTTTAGCTGTCATCCGGCCATCCCGGTTGCGGTCGATAATGTCGTACAGCCGCTGCTTCAACGGCCCCGTGTCACCCTCATCCGCAATTGGCCCAAAGCGTTCAAGTTGCGACTCGCTCAGTTTTTTCATGGTACGAAGGAAAGAGGCCAGGAATTCCTGAGGAACGTCGTATTCGTAGATAAAATCGTAGCCTTCCCACGCCCACGGGCTCACACAAGGCGTGACGCCGATTTCTTCGCGCACCCAGCCCTTCAGCGGAGTGTTATTGGTGTCATGCAACAGTTCTTCCAGGTAATACCAGTTGCACGCCTTGCGGGGCGGACTCGCGGGCATGTGTCGCTTGTGACTGGCCGGTAATTTGTCCAACAGAGTCTTGGGGACGAGCAAGTCGGCAGCACTGAGCGGACTGGAGGCCCTCGATGCTTCCAATTGGCCAACGGTGAGATTGCCCTCCGGCGAAACTACGGGCGTACCCTTGGCGAGCTTGAGCCAGGTTTTGTCTTTTTCCGGCAGGCGCTTGGCCCAGGCCCGACTGGCTTCAATAAACACTTCAACGTCATCGCCGCTGAAGGTTTCCAGGTGGAGCCTTTCCTCCAGCAAGCCAGTACCGTTGTCGTGATACAGGCCAAGATGACCGATCAGATCGCCCGCCTTGACTGCGACGGGGGTACCGAGCACTACCACTTGATCAACCGCTACAGGCTCAATAGCGTTTTCCAGCGCGTCGAATTTCACATATTGGTTTACGCGTTCTAGTTTGCGAAATTCGCCTGTGCCACTGACCGTCATATCTGATCCTGTCGGCAGCTGGAAGATTACGTTGTCTTTAGTAATCACCGGCGAAGAGCGGACGTAAACCTTTGGTTGCGATGACTGGACACGAGTCTCTTTGCGGTCTTGGTCTCTGAGCACTCTGGCAGCGATGTACCCCTTGATAGAACCGTCGGCATTGAGCAGTTCGGCCGGCCCCAAGGTGTTTTCCAACTTGCGGAATTCCCCAGTGCCACTGATGTTCACCTCAGCGCCTCGCGGCAGGAGATCAATCATCTGGCCATGCCACTTGTGACTTACTTGCAGGCCTGACTGCTCAGGTGTACTCGGGTGGAAATCCTTTACGGCTTGCTTCACGCGATGAGTTGGTCGTTCGGGCCAGAAACCCGGGCGGGTGAGTGTGGAATCCCGATACACCGCCCAGTCCTGCAGGTGCATGTACAGGCTGTAGAAAGTCAGGCTCGGCGGCGCATCCGATTTGCCCTGGATTCTGGGAAGTTGCAAACGATGGCGCACCAACACGAAGTTGCGTGAGTAGGAGTTCTCAGATGCTTGCTGGTTGGCGGTGTAAGTTGTTTTCGGAGAATGGGTGTCAATGCGGTAAGCCACCACTTCGCCGTCGGCGAGGCAGTGCACGCTGGATTGTTTCAGGGTGCCGGCGGTGCCGCTGTCGAAATGCACACCGCCGTGCCACAGTCCGCCGCGCCCGAGGGGGTAGTAACCGGCATTAGCATTGGCCAGGTGGGTCAGTTGCTCCAGTGGGTTACGGCTGTCCTTGAACGGATGGCACCAGTTCTTCAGCGGTTGCAAGGACTCTTGTGGCAGAGATTTTTCCGGTAAGGGCTGCGCAGCGGTCAGGGCCGGGGAGCTCTGCATGGCCGATCTATTTAAACCTGCCTTGCGACCAAATGAAGACTCGGTGCCAAAAAACCAGATGAGCAAGTCGCGCATGCTGTGTTCACTCCTTGTGTGGCAGCTCTCACGGGGTAGTCAGCACGCATGGCTGCTCCTTCCCGGACCGTGCCGAGACGGTCAGGTAGGGCCGTAATGCATGCTGGTGCCAGAGGACAGGAGCTTTGGCTAAGCGGACTTGGTTTTAAATAGGACGTTTTCACGGAGCTCGTAGGAGGATTCCGAATCTTGAGTGCGCTTAATCCGTAAGGAAAATCTCTTGCTGAGAAGATGTCCATGCACGGCCACTTCTTTGATCGTGTCGACCTAGCGATGTGGGCTTCCCTCGGACCGCTGCAATCGCTGGCAGAGCCCTTTGCGAGCAGGTTCGCTCAGAGCTAAATCATGGTCAAGGTAACTCCCGATCCTCCGACAGATTCGCCATCACCACACAACACTTCTGACCCCTTAAGACCGCAGTTGGCTGCCAGCATAATGGCCGCGCCGCACAACCCCAGCCCCTTCTTCACAGTCAATCCGGAACTCGATACAGCAACTTTGCTGGTATATGCATGTGAGTCACTGGCATCGGCTAGCGTGATGTCCACGGATCTGGCGGACCATCTTGCAAGGGACCCCGCGCAACGCGCTGCTGGGGATTGCGCAGGTGATCATGCTGGGTGAACTGGCGGTAAATCGAGCACTGGATCAACTTGATCCGCAGTGACTGTCTTGGCATAGCTAACACCATTGCAGCAGCTACGCAGAATGCTTTTAACAATCGTCTGATGCTATGAACGAAAACGGCCCGCATCCAAAGGAAGCGGGCCGTTTCATGTGCAGCGAAAGATCAGAGCCTCAGCTCATCCCCATCACTTGTTCAGACGGAAATCCGCCTCGGCAGCAGCAAAGCGCTGCAGCATGCCGGCAGTCGGCGCGCCCAGCTTGCTGACGATGTAGATCGCCAGGCTGGCGAAGATGAAACCAGGGATGATTTCGTACAGGCCCAGCAGTTCGAAGTGTTTCCACACGATCACGGTGATCGCACCAACCAGGATACCGGCCAGTGCGCCGTTGCGGGTCATGTCTTTCCAGATCACGGAGATCAGTACGACTGGACCGAACGCGGCACCGAAACCAGCCCAGGCGTAGCTCACCAGGCCCAGCACGCGGTTTTCCGGGTTGGCCGCCATCGCGATGGCGATCAGGGCAACCAGCAGCACCATGGCGCGGCCCACCCAGACCAGTTCAACCTGGGAAGCGGACTTGCGCAGGAAGGTCTTGTAGAAGTCTTCGGTCAGGGCGCTCGAGCACACCAGCAACTGGCAGCTCAGGGTGCTCATTACCGCCGCCAGAATGGCCGACAGCAGTACCCCGGCGATCCATGGGTTGAACAGGATCTTGGCCAGTTCGATGAACACACGCTCGTGGTTTTCGGTCACGGGACCGGCCACTTCAGGGTGCGCCGAGAAGTAAGCGATACCAAAGAAGCCTACGGCCACGGTGCCGCCCAGGCACAGGATCATCCAGGCCATGGAGATGCGACGGGCCTTGGCGATCGATTTCACCGAGTCGGCCGCCATGAAACGCGCCAGGATGTGCGGCTGGCCGAAGTAGCCCAGACCCCAGCCCATCAGCGAGATGATGCCGATGAAAGTGGTGCCCTTGAGCATGTCGAAGTTGCTTGGGTCTTGCGCTTCGATGGCCAGGAAAGTGGTGTCGACGCCGCCGGTGGCCAACAGCACGATAACCGGCGTCAGGATCAACGCGAAGATCATCAGGGTGGCTTGTACGGTATCGGTCCAGCTTACAGCCAGGAATCCGCCGATAAAGGTGTAGGCGATAGTCGCCGCAGCACCGGCCCACAGCGCTGTCTCGTAGGACATGCCGAAGGTGCTTTCGAACAGACGGGCACCGGCTACGATGCCGGAAGCGCAGTAGATGGTGAAGAACACCAGGATCACGACGGCGGAGATGATCCGCAGCAGGCCGCTTTTGTCTTCGAAACGGCTGGAGAAGTAGTCCGGCAGAGTCAGCGCATCGCCGTTGTGCTCGGTCTGCACGCGCAGACGGCCGGCGACGAACAGCCAGTTCAGGTAGGCACCGACGATCAGGCCGATAGCGATCCAGCTTTCGGACAGACCGGACATGTAGATGGCGCCCGGCAGGCCCATCAACAACCAGCCGCTCATGTCGGAAGCACCGGCGGACAACGCGGTCACGACGCTGCCCAGGCTACGGCCGCCCAGAATGTAGTCGGAAAGGTTGTTGGTGGAGCGATAGGCCATCAAGCCGATCAGCACCATTGCTGCGATGTAGATCACGAACGTGATCAGGGTTGGATTGCTTACGCTCATTTAAGTGACGCCCTGGCTTTGTTTTTATGTAGCGGCGGCTGGTGAACCGCGCGCAAACGGTGACGTTTGACAGACGATTCGGGATCCCGCGCATTTATGACCGATGTTTCCCCAGGAAAGCCATCGGCCGGAGCACCCGGATTTCGACCGGGTTGCACCTTGGGCGCGAATGCTATTCAACAAAGCAAATAAGGTGCAACCTGTTTCGTGCGAATAAGTTGCACCGAGTCTGAAATAAACTTCAAACCCGCTTTTTTGCTCCTTTTCGGAGCAAGAACCACCGCCAACCTATCTAAAAAGCACCAAGCAGAGACAACGCTGACGTAGCAGAATTTATTTCCTGACGAGCTGCGTAATATTCCGATAAAAAAAGGGTTGCACCCGGTTGCACCTCAACAGGCGCACGGCTAATCTTGCCGCCAGCTGATGCCACGCAGTCGTGGCAAACATGAGGATAAAAACATGGCTACCACCACCCTTGGGGTCAAACTTGACGACCCGACCCGCGAACGCCTCAAGGCCGCCGCGACCTCGATTGATCGCACGCCGCACTGGCTGATCAAGCAGGCAATCTTCAATTACCTGGAAAAACTCGAGGGTGGTGCAACCCTGACTGAGCTGAGCGGTTTGACCAAGGATTCCGACGACACCGTCGATGCGCCTGTGGATCATGCCCACCAGTGCTTCCTGGAATTCGCCGAAAGCATCCTGCCGCAATCGGTGCTGCGCGCTTCGATCACCGCCGCCTACCGTCGCCCTGAGCCGGAAGTGGTGCCAATGCTGATCGAGCAGGCGCGTCTGCCGGCACCGATGGCCGAAGCCACCAACAAACTTGCCGCATCCATTGCGGAAAAACTGCGCAACCAGAAGAGCGCTGGCGGCCGTGCCGGCATCGTTCAGGGCCTGTTGCAGGAATTCTCCCTGTCGTCCCAGGAAGGCGTGGCGCTGATGTGCCTGGCCGAAGCGCTGCTGCGCATCCCGGACAAAGGCACTCGCGATGCGCTGATCCGCGACAAGATCAGCACCGGCAACTGGCATCCGCACCTGGGCAACAGCCCGTCGCTGTTCGTCAACGCCGCTACCTGGGGTCTGCTGCTGACCGGCAAGCTGGTGTCCACGCACAACGAAGCCGGCCTGACTTCGTCCCTGAGCCGCATCATCGGCAAGAGTGGCGAGCCGATGATCCGCAAGGGCGTCGACATGGCCATGCGCCTGATGGGCGAGCAGTTCGTCACCGGCGAAACCATCGCCGAAGCCCTGGCCAACGCCAGCAAGTTCGAAGCCAAGGGCTTCCGCTACTCCTACGACATGCTCGGTGAAGCTGCGCTGACCGAACACGACGCGCAGAAATACCTGGCCTCGTACGAACAAGCCATCCACTCGATCGGCAAAGCGTCCCATGGCCGTGGGATTTATGAAGGCCCGGGCATCTCCATCAAACTGTCCGCCCTGCACCCGCGTTACAGCCGTGCCCAGTACGAGCGCGTGATGGATGAGCTGTACCCGCGCCTGTTGTCGCTGACCCTGTTGGCCAAGCAATACGACATCGGCCTGAACATCGACGCTGAAGAAGCCGACCGCCTCGAGCTGTCGCTGGATCTGCTCGAGCGCCTGTGCTTCGAGCCGCAACTGACCGGCTGGAACGGCATCGGTTTCGTGATCCAGGCTTACCAGAAGCGTTGCCCGTACGTGATCGATTACGTGATCGACCTGGCTCGTCGCAGCCGTCATCGCCTGATGATCCGCCTGGTAAAAGGCGCGTACTGGGACAGCGAGATCAAGCGCGCCCAGGTCGAAGGCCTGGAAGGCTACCCGGTGTACACCCGCAAGGTGTACACCGACGTTTCCTACATCGCTTGCGCACGCAAACTGCTGTCGGTACCGGAAGTCATCTACCCGCAGTTCGCCACGCACAACGCCCACACGCTGTCGGCCATTTATCACATCGCCGGTCAGAACTATTACCCTGGTCAGTACGAGTTCCAGTGCCTGCACGGCATGGGTGAACCGCTGTACGAACAAGTTGTAGGCAAAGTTTCCGAAGGCAAGCTGAACCGTCCGTGCCGCGTGTACGCTCCGGTCGGCACCCACGAAACCCTCCTGGCTTACCTGGTACGTCGTCTGTTGGAAAACGGTGCGAACACCTCGTTCGTCAACCGCATCGCCGACCAGTCGATTTCCATCCAGGAACTGGTAGCCGATCCGGTAGCCAGCATCGAGCAGATGGCGACCGTGGAAGGTGGTTTCGGCCTGCCGCACCCGCGCATTCCACTGCCGCGTGATCTGTACGGTTCGGAACGCGCCAACTCCAGCGGCATCGACATGGCCAACGAACATCGTTTGGCTTCGCTGTCCTGCGCCCTGCTGGCAACCGCTCACAACCACTGGAAAGCCGCGCCGATGCTCGGTTGCGCCTCCAGCACTGAAACTCCGGCACCGGTGTTGAACCCGTCCGATCTGCGCGACGTGGTCGGTCATGTGCAGGAAGCCACGGTAGAAGACGTCGACAACGCCATCCAGTGCGCTCTCAACGCCGCACCGATCTGGCAGGCCACACCACCAGCCGAGCGCGCCGCGATTCTGGAGCGTGCCGCCGACTTGATGGAAGCCGAAATCCAGCCGCTGATGGGCCTGTTGGCCCGCGAAGCCGGCAAGACCTTCGCCAACGCCATCGCCGAAGTGCGCGAAGCCGTAGACTTCCTGCGTTATTACGCGGTGCAGGCACGCAACGATTTCACCAACGACGCTCACCGTCCGCTGGGTCCAGTGGTGTGCATCAGCCCATGGAACTTCCCGCTGGCGATCTTCAGTGGTCAAGTGGCTGCGGCACTGGCTGCCGGTAACCCGGTACTGGCCAAACCTGCGGAGCAAACGCCGCTGGTGGCTGCTCAGGCCGTGCGCCTGCTGCTCGAAGCCGGCATCCCGGAGGGCGTACTGCAACTGCTGCCGGGCCGTGGCGAAACCGTCGGCGCAGGCCTGGTGGGTGATGATCGCGTCAAAGGCGTGATGTTCACCGGCTCCACTGAAGTGGCTCGTCTGCTGCAACGCAACATTGCCGGTCGCCTGGACAGCCAGGGTCGTCCAATCCCGCTGATCGCCGAAACCGGTGGCCAGAACGCAATGATCGTCGACTCCTCGGCCCTGACCGAACAAGTGGTGATCGACGTGGTTTCGTCGGCCTTCGACAGCGCCGGTCAGCGTTGCTCGGCATTGCGTGTCCTGTGCCTGCAGGAAGATTCCGCCGACCGAGTGATCGAAATGCTCAAGGGCGCCATGGCTGAAAGCCGTCTCGGCAACCCTGAGCGCCTGTCCGTGGACATCGGCCCGGTGATCGACGCCGAAGCCAAGGCTGGCATCGAGAAGCACATCCAGGCCATGCGCGACAAAGGTCGCAGCGTGTACCAGGTGGCTATCGCCGACGCCGAAGAAGTCAAACGTGGCACCTTCGTGATGCCAACGCTGATCGAACTGGAAAGCTTCGACGAACTGCAACGGGAGATCTTTGGCCCGGTACTGCACGTGGTTCGCTACAAGCGCAAAGACATCGATCAACTGATCGCCCAGATCAATGCTTCCGGCTACGGCCTGACCCTGGGTGTACACACCCGCATCGACGAGACCATCGCCAAGGTGATCGACACCGTCAATGCCGGTAACGTCTACGTCAACCGCAACATCGTCGGTGCCGTGGTCGGCGTGCAGCCATTCGGCGGCGAAGGCCTGTCGGGTACCGGTCCGAAAGCCGGCGGCCCGCTGTACCTGTACCGCCTGCTGTCGACCCGTCCTACCGATGCGATCGAACAATCCTTCGCTCGCGGTGACGCCATCGCAGCGCCGGACGTTCGTCTACGCGATGCCATGAGCAAGCCGCTGACCGCGCTGAAAGCCTGGGCCGACAGCAACAAGTTCGCCGACCTGAGCACCCTGTGCGTGCAGTTCGCCGCGCAATCGCAAAGCGGGATCACCCGTGTACTCGCCGGCCCTACCGGCGAGCGCAACAGCTATGCGATCCTGCCACGCGAACACGTGCTGTGCCTGACGGAAGTCGAAGGCGATCTGCTGACGCAACTGGCAGCCGTACTGGCTGTAGGTGGTTCGGCGGTATGGCCGGAATCGGACTTGACCAAGGCCTTGTTCGCACGTCTGCCGAAGGACATTCAGGTGCGCATCAAGCTGGTTTCCGACTGGAACAAGGACGAAGTGGTATTTGATGCAGTCCTGCATCACGGCCATTCCGATCAGTTGCGTGCGGTTTGCCAGCAAGTGGCCAAGCGTGCCGGTGCGATCGTCGGGGTTCAGGGCCTGGCCCAGGGCGAGAGCAACATTGCGCTGGAGCGCCTGGTGATCGAGCGGGCGTTGAGCGTTAACACCGCTGCGGCGGGCGGTAACGCCAGCCTGATGACCATCGGTTAAATCCGATAAACCGGGCAGCCGCGAATGCTGCCTGGCAACCAAAACCCTGTGGGAGCGGGCTTGCTCGCGAAAGCGGACTGTCAGTCAACTTAAATGTTGAATGGAGCCTCTTCGCGAGCAAGCCCGCTCCCACATTTGCTTTGTGGCGCCTGCAAAGTCGCCGCCCGGCCCAATTATCACGCTCATCAATCATGCTATTCAGCATAAATTCACATGACTAGACTCGGCCCATCCCAATAAAAGGTAGGCCGCCATGTCCGAGACGTTGCTCAGTTCCCGTAATCTGGCTTTCGAGCTGTATGAAGTCCTCGATGCCGAGGGCCTGACCCAGCGTGAGCGTTTCGCCGAGCACAACCGCGAAACCTTCGATGCCGCCATCGGCACCGCCCGCAGCATCGCCGAGAAGTTCTTCGCCCCGCACAATCGCAAGGGCGACGAGAACGAGCCTCGCTATGAAAACGGCCAGGCAATCCTGATTCCGGAAGTGAAACCGGCGGTGGATGCCTTCCTCGAAGCCGGCTTTCTCAACGCCGCGCGCAGTTTCGACGCTGGCGGCATGCAGCTCCCCACGCTTTTGTCCCAAGCCTGTTTTGCGCACTTCCAATCGGCCAACGCGGCATCGACCTCTTATCCGTTCCTGACCATGGGCGCGGCCAACCTGATCGAGAGCTTTGGCACCGAGGAACAGAAGCGCCGCTTCCTGCAACCGATGATCGATGGACGCTTCTTCGGCACCATGGCCCTCACCGAACCTCACGCCGGCTCATCGCTGTCGGATATTCGTACCCGTGCCGAGCCTGCGTCCGACGGCACCTATCGCCTCAAGGGCAACAAGATTTTCATCTCCGGCGGCGATCACCCGCTTTCCGAAAACATCGTGCACATGGTGCTCGCCAAGTTGCCGGATGCGCCGGCCGGAGTGAAAGGCATTTCCCTGTTCATCGTGCCCAAGTTCCTGGTGAACGATGACGGCAGCCTGGGCAAGCGCAATGATGTGTTGCTGGCTGGCCTGTTCCACAAGATGGGCTGGCGCGGCACCACGTCTACCGCGCTGAATTTCGGCGATAACGGTGAGTGCGTCGGTTATCTGGTGGGCAAGGCGCATCATGGCTTGAGCTACATGTTCCAGATGATGAACGAAGCGCGGATCGGCGTCGGCATGGGCGCGGTAATGCTCGGCTACGCCGGTTATCTGTACTCGCTGGAATACGCCCGCGAGCGCCCGCAGGGTCGCGTGCCGGACAGCAAGGACCCAAACACCGCGCCGGTGGCAATCATCCAGCACGCCGACGTCAAACGCATGCTGCTGACGCAAAAGGCTTACGTCGAAGGTTCATTTGACCTCGGGTTGTACGCGGCGCGACTGTTCGATGACACCACCACCATTGAGACCGAGGCGGAACGCAAGCAGGCCCAGGAACTGCTGGATCTGCTGACGCCGATCGTCAAATCCTGGCCGTCGGAGTTTTGCCTCAAGGCCAACGAACTGGCGATCCAGATCCTTGGTGGGCACGGTTATACCCGTGAGTATCCGGTGGAGCAGTACTACCGCGACAATCGCCTGAACCCGATCCACGAAGGCACCCACGGCATTCAGTCGCTCGACCTGCTGGGCCGCAAGCTGGCGCAGAATGGCGGTGCAGGGCTTAAGCAACTGATCCGCCTGATCGCCGATACCGCTGAGCGAGCACAGGCCCATGAATCGTTGACTGCGTTGCGCGAGCCGCTGGAAAAACTGGTGGCGCGCCTGCAGGGCGTGACCATCGGCCTGCTGATGGACCTGGCACAAGGCAAGGTCAACAGCAGCCTGGCGAACTCGGCGCTGTACTTGAAGGTATTTGGTCACGCAGTGATTGGCTGGCGTTGGCTGGAGCAGGCGATTCGTGCCGAGGAAGGCCTGGCCAAAGGCAATACGGCGGATGCGAGCTTCTATAAAGGCAAGCTGCAAGCGGCGCGCTACTTCCTGACGTGGGAAGTACCGGGTTGTCACCATGAACTGACGATTCTTGAGGCGCGAGATGATGTTTGCCTGAACATGCAGGATGAATGGTTCTAACCTTTTGCCCCTGATTGTTCCCACGCGCTGCGTGGGAATGTCTCAACGGACGCTCCGCGTTCGGCGCTTGGGGCGCAGAACGCCCCGGCTGCATTCCCACGCGGAGCGTGGGAACGATCAGTCAACCGAGCTTGAACCCACCCATCTGCCGCGCCAGGTCATCCGCCAATCGCTGCAACGTCTGACAGTCTTCGCGGCAAGCCCTGACCTCCCCCGCCGTCGCCCGCGCCAAATCCGAAATCCCTTGCACATTGCGATTGATTTCTTCGGTCACGGCCGACTGCTCTTCAGTCGCGGTCGCCACCTGGTGGTTCATGTCGCTAATGCGTTCTACCTGCCCGGTAATCGCCGTCAGCGACGCGCCGGTGCGCTGGCTCGACTCGACGCCGGTACCCGTCGCCGCCTGCCCGGCATGCATCGAGGACACCGCGTTTTCCGCACCCAGCTTGAGGCTGCCAATCATCTGCTGAATTTCATCAGTGGACGACTGGGTACGCCGCGCCAGGGTTCGCACCTCATCGGCAACCACCGCGAATCCGCGACCCATGTCTCCTGCCCGAGCGGCTTCGATGGCCGCATTCAATGCCAGCAGGTTGGTCTGCTCGGAAATCCCGCGAATCACCGCCAGCACCTGATCGATCGAGGCCACCTGATGGGCCAACTCCCCCACGGCCGTGGCCGCCACGCCGATTTCGTCGGACATGCTTTCGATATGCCGAATCGATCCGCCGACCACATCCCGCGCCAGCAGCGCTTCATCCCGGGCCGATTGCGAGGCGACTGCCGCGTTGCCCGCATTCTGGGCGATCTCCTGCACGGTCAGGCCCATTTCGTGGACAGCGGTGGCAACCATGTCGGTCATTTCCTGCTGGCGGCCGGAGCGTTCAGCGGTGTTATCCACCACTCGCGCCACTTGGCTGACGGCGGTGCGCAAGCGTTCGCTGGTGGTCAGCACTTCGCCGATCATGCCGTGCTGGCTGTCGAGGAAGCGATTGAATCCGCGTGCCAGGTCCCCCAGTTCATCAGCGCGACTGGCATCGAGCCGGTGCGTTAAATCTCCACCGCCGCTACCAATGGCAACCAATGCGGCTGTTACCTGCCGAATCGGCCTGACCAGACCACGGGCCAGCAATACCACCAGCAACAGGCACACCAGCGCCACCGCCAGACCGATGCCACTGCTCATCCACATCGCGCGACGGGATTCGGCGTAGATCTGCGATTGCGGCACTTCGGCCACCAGGGTCCAGCCGAGATCGCGCAGGGGCAGACTTAATGCGAGGAAGTCTTCACCGTCGCGCTGGAAGCTGCTGCTGGTGGCAGTTTTTTGACCCATCACCGCCTGGGCCGCCGAGCCGCCGATTTGTTCGACCAGGGTGCGCTTACCGCTGAATTGCGCCTCCGGGTGGACCTGGATCAAACCGTCAGAACGCACGAGATAGACCTTGCCGCGCTCGCCAAAGTTGAAGTTGTGGATCAGCTCAGACAGCTCTTTCATGCTCAGGCCAAGCCCGGCAACACCCACGACTTTCCCGGCCTGCTCGACTTTGAAGTCGATGAAAAGCGCCAATTCTCCGGTGGCGGTGTCATTGTCGATATTGAGAGTGCGTGGCTGGTTGCTGTCGAGGAAAGAGTAGAACCAGGCGTCTGTGGGGTTGGAACGACTGAGCGTCCGGTCCAGACCTTTTTCGGTGAAATAATGGTTGGACGCGCTGCCGATAATAATCGCGGTAAAGGCCTTGTGCTCGGCGCGGATACCTTCCAGATAGGTAGTAAAAGTGCCGGCCTGGTCACTGTCTTCGCCCCCGGCCAACCAGTCACGCACCATGCTGTTGCTGGCGATATCCCTCGCCGCGGTGAGGGGTTGGACGAGGATGCGCTCGATGTCGTTGCGCATCGCTTCGATGCTCGACGGCAGTGCCTGCTCGACCAGGTAGCTCTGGGCGAGGCGATTAACTACCAGGGTATATAGGCCAACCACAATCAGAATACTGACCAGCAGGGCACTGCCCATGCTGAGGATCAATTGCCACTGGATACTGCGTCGCCAGAACTGCATGGAGCACCCCCAAAGAATAAGAGGCTGAAACACTGCAACAGCCATGCCGAATGTATACATTTACATCGACAATTTATTCTTTGGTTGTGCGCAAAACCGATCAGGCCTGGTTGATCGTCTTGGAAATCACTTCGACCGTGGCGCTGACTTGCTCTTGGTAACGGTCGAGTTCGAGCTTGTGCTGCTTTTGCATTTCAATCTGCTGGGAACACAGATTCATCGCGGCCAGCACCAGCAGTCGGTCACCGATCAGCGTCGGGTACTTCCTTTTGGTATCGGCCAAGGCAGCCTTCAACATCAATGCGGCGTCCAGCAGGGTCTGCTCTTCCCCGGCCGGCGCCCTGATCGAATAGTCCTCTCCCAGGATCGAGACGACCTTTACCCCTGCGGCGTTGTAACTCATGCGCTGACGGGACCTGCGCTGACGCGCTCGACCAGAGCCTGGATGCGAGCCGCAGTGGCGCCTTGCTTCTCTTCCTGCTCCATCAGGCTTAATTGCAGGCTTTCGTTCTCATCCTTGGCCTGGGCCAATTCTGCGGTCAGGGTCTGGTTGGTGCCGAGCAGGGCCTGGTTCTGTTGTACCAGGTCGCTGACCAGTTGTTCCAATTGGCTTAGGGATGCTTCCAACATTTTGATTTTCCGGACTTTTTCAAAGGGCGCGTACGATAAAGAAAAGTCATCATGGATGCCAGGGTTATACGGGCGCAATGCCTTGATTTTCCTGGCGGGTGACCTTTCCCGCGAGTTTTAAAGACTGTACTACGGCGATCTGGTTCCTGCACTTCGTCGCCCGATCTCGCCAGCTGGGTCAAATGCTTGGGCGGTATAGCCTTTTGTGGCTTGAGGGGCTTGCTGTGGCGAGGGGGCTTGCCCCCGTTCGGTTGCGCAGCAACCGTAAAACCTGCAGACGGGATATTCCAGGAAATATTGCACCGGCCGACTTGGGGTCGCTTCGCGACCCAACGGGGGCAAGCGCCCTCGCCACAGTGACTGCACTCAATTTGAGATCGCAGTTAGCTCCGTCAAAAAGCTTTTTGACAGCATCGCATTTCAACAGGTTAGAATCGCTGGCACGCAGACTGCATGGTCAGTTTGTGCCCGCCTTTCAGCTTTCTGGAGTACTGCCTTTGAATGCGACGACCATCAACAGCCTGTTCTTGATCGGCGCGTTGCTGGTAGGTGCAAGCATTCTGGTGAGTTCGCTTTCATCGCGCCTCGGCATCCCGATTCTGGTGATCATCCTGGCCGTCGGCATGGCGGCCGGCGTTGACGGTGGCGGCATTATTTTCGACAACTACCCCACGGCGTACCTGGTCGGCAACCTGGCACTGGCGGTGATCCTGCTCGACGGTGGCTTGCGCACCCGGGTCTCGAGTTTCCGCGTCGCGTTATGGCCGGCGTTGTCGCTGGCCACGGTCGGGGTGTTGATTACCACAGGGCTGACCGGCATGGCCGCCGCGTGGCTGTTCAACCTGAACCTGATTCAAGGCCTGCTGATCGGCGCCATCGTCGGCTCCACCGACGCAGCGGCAGTGTTCTCGTTGCTGGGTGGCAAAGGCTTGAACGAACGGGTGACCGCCAGCCTCGAGATCGAATCCGGCAGCAACGACCCGATGGCGGTATTCCTCACCGTCACCTTGATCGACATGCTCGCCAGCGGCGAGACCGGGCTGCACTGGAGCCTGCTGACCCACCTGTTGCGCGAGTTCGGCATTGGTGGCGTCATCGGCCTCGGCGGCGGATGGCTCATGCTGCAATTGGTCAACCGCATCAACCTGGCCACCGGCCTTTATCCGATCCTGGTCATTGCCGGTGGCCTGGTGGTGTTTGCTTTGACCAACGCCCTGCACGGCAGCGGTTTCCTCGCGGTGTACCTGTGCGGACTGGTGATCGGCAACCGCCCGGTGCGCAGCCGCCACGGCATCTTGCACATGCTCGACGGCATGGCCTGGCTGGCGCAGATCGGCATGTTCCTGGTGCTGGGTTTGCTGGTGACGCCTCACGACCTGCTGCCGATCGCCCTGCCGGCGCTGGCTCTGGCGCTGTGGATGATTCTGTTTGCGCGGCCGCTGTCGGTCGTGGTCGGCCTGCTGCCGTTCAAGGCTTTCCATGGGCGCGAGAAGGCGTTCATTTCCTGGGTAGGCTTGCGTGGCGCGGTTCCGATCATTCTGGCGGTGTTCCCGCTGATGGCTGGCCTGCCTAACGCCCAGCTTTATTTCAACCTCGCATTCTTCATCGTGCTGGTATCGCTGCTGGTGCAGGGCACGAGTCTGCCCTGGGTCGCCAAACTGCTGAAAGTGACCGTGCCCCCGGACCCTGCACCAATCTCCCGCTCCGCTCTGGAGGTGCACGTCACCAGCGAATGGGAGTTGTTCGTTTATCGCCTTGGCGCAGAGAAATGGTGCATCGGCTCCCCCCTGCGGGAACTGAAAATGCCCGAGGGTACCCGCATCGCGGCCCTGTTTCGCGGCCAACAATTGCTCCATCCGTCGGGTAGTACGGTGCTCGAAGTCGATGATTTGCTGTGCGTAATCGGTCATGAGCACAACCTGCCGGCCCTGGGAAAACTCTTCAGCCAGGCCCCGCAACGGGGCCTCGATCTGCGCTTCTTCGGCGACTTCGTCCTCGAAGGAGACGCCCAGCTGGCCGCGGTTGCTGCACTCTACGGGTTGAAGGTCGAAGGCATCGATCCGGACATGTCCCTGGCCCGCTTCATTGCCCAGAAAGTCGGTGGCGCACCAGTGGTCGGCGACCAGGTGGAGTGGAACAACACCATTTGGACAGTTGCGGTCATGGACGGGAACAAGATCGGCAAAGTGGGCGTCAGATTCCCCGAAGGAAGTCGCCCGGGCCCCGGGCTCTTCCTCTAAACTGCTCCCACTATCACTTGCTTGACCGGTCTTTATGCCTAACCTGCGCTCCATTTTCGCCATTGCCCTGCTGGGCTTGAGTCTTTCTGTCGGTTCCCTTGGTTTACCGCAAGCGGCACAAGCGGCCGAACCGCCTAGCAGCGAAGCCGTGCAAGCGAGCCTGAACAAGATCGCTGATCGCAAGCTGCCCGAAGCCGATCAAAAGGCCCTGCAAACCGTCCTGCAGAACACCCTCACGCAGCTCGACAGCAAGCGCGATTACGAGCAGAAGCTGGCCGATCTCAAGCAGCAGTTGAGCAGCGCACCCCGCCAGACCATAGAGAACCAGCGCGAACTGACCCGGCTCAAAGCCACCACCGTGTCGCCGGTCGCGCAACGCTTCGCCAAAGAGCCGATTCAGCAACTGGAGCAGGTGCTCACCGAACGCTCGACGCAGCAGAGCGATCTGCAAAAAGCCCTGGCCGAAGCCAACAGCCTGATCATCACCGCCCAGACCCGGCCGGAGCGGGCCCAGGCGGAGATTTCCGCCAGCCAGACGCGCATCCAGCAGATCAACAACATCCTCAAGACAGGCAAAGACGCCGGCAAAACCCTGAGCGCCGAGCAGCGCGACCAGCTCAATGCCGAACTCGCGGCACTGAACGCCCTGATTCCACTGCGTCGCCAGGAACTGGCCGGCAATACCCAGCTGCAAGACCTGGGCAAGAGCCAGCATGACTTGCTATCGGAGCGCTCCGAGCGCCTGGATCAGGAAATCCAGGACCTGCAAAACCTGATCAACCAGAAGCGCCTGGCGCAATCCCAGGAAACCGTCACCCAGCAATCCATCGAAGCGCAAAAGTCCGGTGGCAGCAGTCTTCTGGCCACCGAGAGTTCGGCCAACCTGAAACTGTCGGACTACCTGCTCAAAAGCACCGACCGTCTCAACGAAGTCACCCAGCAAAACCTGATGACCAAGCAGCAACTGGACAGCGTGACCCAGAGCGATTCGGCCCTGGATGAACAGATCAACGTGCTCAAGGGCAGCCTGCTGCTGTCCAAGATTCTGTACAAACAGAAGCAGGCCTTGCCGCGCCTGCGGGTCGACCGCAACCTTGCCGACCAAATTGCCGACATCCGCCTGTATCAGTTCGAAGTCAGCCAGCAACGGGAGATGCTCAGCAATCCGGCGACCTACGTCGACAACCTGCTGTCGACCCAGCCGCCTGAGCAGGTCACCCCACAGCTGCGCAAAAGCCTGCTGGAACTGGCCACCACCCGTGCCGACCTGCTGGAGCGGCTCAATCGCGAACTTAGCGCGGTGCTCAACGAGTCCATCACCCTGCAGTTGAACCAGAAGCAATTGCTCAGCACCGCACAAAGCCTGCGAGCGACGCTAGATGAGCAGATGTTCTGGATTCCCAGTAACAAACCGCTGGACCTGGAATGGCTGTACAGCGTGCCGGATCGCCTGGAGCGCCAGGTCGACTCGCTGCCATTGACCTCAAGCTTCAGCGAGCTGGTCGACGGCCTGACCCAGCGCCCCCTGCTCTTCCTGCCATTGGCCCTGCTGATCGGCGCCCTGCTGTGGCGGCGCAAGCAGCTGTATGCGCGACTGAACAAGGTGCACCAGGACATCGGCCACTTCAAACGCGACAGCCAGTGGCACACGCCCCAGGCGATCCTGATCAATATCCTGCTGGCGATGCCGGTGGCACTGGCCTTGGGCTTGTGCGGCCTGGCCCTGCAAATCGATGCACGGGAGCAAAACGCCAGTGTCGGCGCAGCGTTGATGCAAATGGCCCAGGCCTGGCTGGTCTTCTATACCGCCTACCGGATTTTGTCGCCCGGTGGCGTGGCGGAGTTGCATTTCCGCTGGGAAAAACCCCAGGTCGAATTCCTCCGTGGCTGGGTCCGCCGCTTGGGCATGGTGGTGATGGCCCTGGTGACAGTGGTGGCGGTTGCCGAACTGCAACCGGCGGCATTGGCCGATGACGTACTCGGCATGCCGGTGGTACTCACCTGCTATGCCTTGATGACGCTATTGCTCAGCCGCTTGCTGATCAGCAGCCCGACCCACGAAAACGCCTCGCTGTTCCGCAAGACCCTGGGAATCATGTTCACCGCCCTGCCCGTCGCGCTGTTCGTGGCAGTGTGCTTCGGCTACTACTACACCGCGCTGAAACTTAGTGATCGCCTGATCAACACCCTGTACCTGCTGATGTTCTGGCTGGTGATCGAAGCCACCTTCGTGCGCGGCCTCAGCGTGGCGGCTCGCCGCCTGGCCTACCAGCGCGCCCTGGCCAAACGCCAGGCGGCGAAAGAGGCCGGGGACGGCGAAGCGGTGATCGAGGAACCCACGCTGGACATCGAGAAGGTCAACGAACAGTCCCTGCGCCTGATCCGCCTGGCGCTGCTCAGCGGCTTCATCGCAGCGCTGTACTGGGTCTGGTCCGACCTGATCTCGGTGTTCTCGTACCTGGACAACATCACCCTGTACGAATACACCAGCGGCACCGGCGCCAACATGAGCATGGTGCCGATCAGCATCGGCGACATGCTCGGCGCGCTGATCATCATCGGCATTACCTTCGCCCTGGCGCGAAACCTGCCGGGCCTGCTGGAAGTGTTCGTGCTGTCGAAACTCAACCTGGCCCAGGGCAGTGCCTACGCCACCACCACCCTGCTGTCCTACGTGATCGCCGGCGTTGGTTTCGTCTCGACCCTGTCGACACTCGGCGTGAGCTGGGACAAGTTGCAGTGGCTGGTGGCAGCGCTGTCGGTCGGCCTCGGCTTCGGTATGCAGGAGATCTTCGCCAACTTCATCTCCGGCATCATGATCCTGTTCGAGCGTCCGGTGCGCATCGGCGACACCATCACCATCGGTAACCTGTCGGGCACCGTGAGCAAGATCCGCATCCGCGCCACCACCATCACCGATTTCGACCGCAAGGACATCATCGTCCCGAACAAGACGTTCATTACCGGACAACTGATCAACTGGTCGCTGACCGACACCATCACCCGGGTAACCCTCAAGCTCGGCGTGGACTATGGCTCGGACCTCGATCTGGTGAAAGAATTGCTGCTCAAGGCCGCCCGCGATAATCCGCGAGTATTGAAAGATCCAGAACCCCACGTGTACTTCCTGAACTTCGGTGAAAGCACCCTGGACCACGAATTGCGCATGCACGTGCGCGACCTCGGTGACCGCAACCCGGTGCTCGACGAGGTCAACCGCTTCATCAACCGCGAGTTCAAGAAGCAGCACATCAACATCTCGTTCCGCCAGATGGAGGTTTACCTGAAGAACCTGCACGGCCAGGAATACAAGATGGTGCCGATCGAGCCGGAAGCGAAAACCATCGTGCCGATCGTCGACCGCAAGCCCGCGCAAGAACCGCCCGCCGCCAAACTCGACTAACCGGCCAATCCCCAGCAGAATGCTCGGACATTCTGCTGGAGCCGGCCCTTGAAAGCCCTCGACGAACTGACTTTCGATAATCGCTTCGACCGCTTGGGCGATGCGTTTTCCGCTCATGTGCTGCCCGAGCCCATCGACAATCCGCGCCTGGTCGTGGCCAGCCCCGCCGCCATGGCGCTGCTGGACCTCGACCCGGCCGTGGCCGAAACCCCGGAGTTCGCCGAACTGTTCAGCGGCCACAAGCTCTGGGCCGATGCCATTCCAAGGGCGATGGTCTATTCCGGTCATCAGTTCGGCTCCTACAACCCGCAGCTGGGCGACGGACGCGGCCTGCTGTTGGGCGAGGTGTATAACCAGGCCGGCGAGCATTGGGACTTGCACCTCAAGGGTGCCGGCCAGACGCCATTTTCGCGCATGGGCGACGGGCGGGCGGTGTTGCGCTCATCGATCCGCGAGTTTCTCGCCTCCGAAGCCCTGCACGCCCTGAACATCCCGAGCACCCGTGCCCTGTGCGTGATCGGCTCCGACACCCCGGTGTGGCGCGAGAAACAGGAGCGCGCCGCCATGGTCTTGCGCCTGGCGCCGAGCCACGTGCGCTTCGGGCATTTCGAGTATTTCTACTACACCAAACGCCCCGAGCAGCAGAAAGAACTCGGCGATCACGTGCTGGCTATGCACTTCCCCCATTGCCTGGAACAACCGGAGCCGTATCTGGCGATGTTCCGCGAAGTGGTCGAGCGCAATGCCGAACTGATCGCGAAGTGGCAAGCCTACGGCTTCTGCCACGGGGTGATGAACACTGACAACATGTCGATCCTCGGCATCACTTTCGACTTCGGCCCGTTCGCCTTCCTCGATGACTTCGACGCCAATTTCATCTGCAACCACTCCGATGACCAGGGTCGCTATTCATTCAGCAATCAGGTGCCGATCGGCCAGTGGAACCTTAGCGCCCTGGCCCAGGCCCTGACGCCATTCATCAGCGTCGAGGCCCTGCGCGAAACCCTTGGCCTGTATCTGCCGCTGTTCCAGGCTCACTACCTTGACCTGATGCGCCGCCGCCTCGGCCTGACCACTGCCGAAGATGATGACCAGAAATTGCTGGAGCATCTGTTGCAGCTGATGCAGAACAGCGGCGTCGACTACAGCCTGTTCTTCCGCCGCTTGGGCGAGCAGGCACCGGAACAGGCCACTGCCCGATTGCGCGATGACTTTGTCGACATCAAGGGTTTCGATGCCTGGGGCGCGCTGTATATCGCGCGGGTCGCGCGTGAAGGCGAGGCTGACCAGGAACAACGCCGCAAAAGAATGAATGCGGTAAACCCGCTGTACATCCTGCGCAACTACCTGGCGCAGAAAGCCATCGATGCGGCGCAGGACGGCGACTACTCGGAAGTCCGCCGGCTGCACGCGGTGCTGAGCAATCCATTCGAGGAGCAACCCGGGATGGATAGTTATGCAGAGCGGCCGCCGGAGTGGGGCAAGCATCTGGAGATCAGTTGTTCGTCGTGAGGCTGGCCGCAATTGAAAATCCTGGCGGGCGCCTCCAATTAAGGAGGACCCGCTTCCAACTGGACCATCCTCGATGACTGACTCACTCCTCATCCCCTGCCCACACTGCAACGGCCTCAATCGCATCCCTGCCGAGCGCCTCGGTGACCAACCGAAGTGCGGCCGCTGCAAAGCCGGCGTCTTGCTGAGCAAACCGTTCGAATTGAAGCAAGGGGACTACGCCAGCCAGATCAAGGGCGATTTGCCTTTACTGGTGGACGTATGGGCGGACTGGTGTGGGCCGTGCAAGTCGTTTGCGCCGGTGTTCGAACAGGCAGCCGGGCAACTGGCGGGCAAGTGTCGGCTGGCCAAGCTGGACAGCGAAACGAACCAGCAGTTGTCGGCGCAATTGGGCATTCGCTCGATTCCGAGCCTGATTCTGTTCAGGAACGGCCGGGAGGTTGCACGCCAGAGCGGAGCCTTCCCGTTACCCCAATTGATGAGCTGGTTGCGTAGCCAGGGGATCTGACGCACCTCGACTCAATGTACGAGCCAGCTCACGATGGGATCGCTCGGTCAACGGATAGGCTGGATTTGAGGCCGTCATCGCGAGCAGGCTCGCTCCTACAGTGTTTTGGTGTCAGCCACGAGATTCAGGCCTTTTCCAGCAGGTTGTGCAACTCGACAAACTGCTGGGTCAGCTTGTGCCGTGGATCGAGATGGATCAGCGGCGTGTTGGCCTGGTGGGATTCGCGCATGCGCACCGAGCTGGTCAAGTACACCGGCAGCACCGGCAGGCCTTCGGCGATCAACTCGTCGAGCATCTGCTGGGGCAGACTGGCGCGGGCCTGGAACTGGTTGACGACAATTCCCTCAACTTCCAGCCCTTCGTTATGGTCCTCCTTCAACTCTTCGATTTCCGCCATCAGGCCATACAGCGCCTGGCGAGAGAAACTGTCGCAGTCGAAAGGGATAAGCACGCGATCAGCGGCAATCAGCGCCGAAACTGCGTAAAAATTCAACGCCGGCGGTGTATCGAGGTAAATCCGGTCGTAGTCTTCACTCAGCTCTTCAAGCAATTTACGCAGCTTGTTGATCTTGTGCTTGGCCTCAAGCTTTGGCTGCAAATCCGCCAGCTCGGCGGTGGCCGTCACAACGTGCAGGTTTTCAAACGGGGTTTCGTAGATATCGACCTGATTCTTCTTGGAGAACGGCCCGGAGGACAGCGTCTGCTTGAAGAAATCGGCAATACCCATGGGAATGTCGCTGCCGGTGAGGCCCGTCAGGTACTGAGTGGAGTTGGCCTGGGCGTCAAGATCCACCAGCAAGGTGCGAAAGCCCTCGCTCGCGCTGACAGCCGCCAGATTGCAGGCAATGCTGGATTTGCCCACGCCACCTTTCTGATTGAACACCACGCGCCGCATGTCAAAACCCCCGTGTATCAAAGAATGACCGAGTGTAGTGGTCCACGGCATGGCTCCGCTACCTAAACGGAAAGGGACTACACAGTCACGCGAGTTCTCTTGCTGAAAAAGCGGTAAACCCATGCGTCATCCACAGTCAACGCTGACAGATCAAGTTGATGAGAATATGGATAATTGCCCCACAATTGGCTTCTGTGGGCCGTTCGACACATTTAGCTGAGCAAAATGTAACCAACATTTGCTACACGTCAGCCGCACCGGGATAATGCGGGCCACTCGGCGCCGTGCGCCACGTAGGGGTGAGCCGTAGATCACGGGTCATTCAACGCGTCAAGAAAGCCCGCAGGGGCGGGATGAATGTCTTTGATCAACTTCAACATCGCCCAATGGCGCGCGTGGGCCCCTGGGCTCGAAAGCGTGGACGATTGGCAAGCCTGGAGCCGACATCCAGTTGTGCTGCAAGGTAGCGATGCCGCTCCCGACGTCTCGTTTCTACCGGCGATGCAGCGTCGGCGACTCGGCCGACTGGCGCGGATGGCATTCAGTGTCGCCTGGCCATTAGCCGATGGTCGGCGGGACCTGCCATTGGTCTACATTTCCCGTCACGGGGAAACCCCGCGCACCTTCGACATTCTCAGCGACCTGGCGAGCGACCAACCGCTTTCGCCGACCCAATTCAGCCTGTCGGTACACAACGCCATCATCGGACTGTGGTCGATCATGCGTGGCGAAACCAGCGAAATGACGGCCCTCGCCGCAGCTGGCGACGGCCTGGAGCACGGCATGCTGGAGGCTGCGGCACTGCTGGCCGAAGGGGCACCAGCGGTGCTACTGGTCATTACCGAAGAGCAACCGCCCGAAGCCTATTCGACCTGGATCGACGACGTACCCTTCCCTTATGCCCTGGGCCTGTTGATCACCGCAGGAACCGACTGGCAGCTGTCCCTGAACAGCCCCTCTGAAGCGTTGTCAAAAACCTGCTGGCCTCACGCCCTGAATCTGCTGCCGACACTGCTGGGCCAGCAAACCACCTGCCAACATGCCTGGAAAAATCGTGTATGGACCTGGCAACGCAACCTGTAACCGAAAAAAACCGCAACGCCTACTACTGGCGCCTGCTGGCCACCGCCGCAAGCTTTGCCCTGTTCGGGTTGGGCGGCCTGTGCCTGCGCCTGGTGATTTTTCCGCTGCTCAACTGCCTGCCGGGCGATGCCCAGACCCATCGGCGGCGGGCGCGGCAAATGGTCAGCCGCTGTTTCTGGTTGTTCGTGCAGTTCATGAGCCGCAGCGGTGTGCTGACCTACGACATTCAAGGTGCGGAAAAACTGGGGCGGCCGGGGCAAATGATCATCGCCAATCATCCGTCATTGATCGACGTGGTGTTTCTGATCGGCCTGGTGCGTCATGCCAATTGCGTCGTCAAGCAAAGCCTCTTTGAAAACCCTTTCACCGGTGGGCCCCTGCGCAGCACCGAATACATCAGCAACGACGGCAGCATGGACATGCTCGACACCGCCGCCGACGCCCTGAAAAGTGGCCAGACCCTGATCATCTTTCCGGAAGGTACTCGTACCCAGCCAGGCCAGGCACCCGCCTTTCATCGGGGGGGAGCGGCAATCGCCTTGCGCGGTGCGAAAATCCTCACCCCGGTTATCATCAAGGTCAGCCCGAGCACATTGACCAAGGCCGAACCCTGGTATCGCATCCCCAAACGGCGCGTGCACTTCAGTTTCCGGGTAGGCGCCGATATAGACCCACAAACCTTCGCAGCGCTGGGGCCGCCCCCGCAGGCCTCGCGCAAGCTCAACGAATATTTGCACTCTTACTTTATCAAGGAGCTCGCCGAAGATGAGCGAACTGAACAGCCATAGCCTGCTGCAGGAAATCAAACAGTTGATCATTGACGCCCTGGGCCTCGAAGACATCAGTGCCGACGACATTGGCAACGACCAGACCCTGTTCGGCGAAGGCCTGGGCCTGGACTCGGTGGACGCCCTGGAATTGGGCCTGGCGATCCAGAAAAAATACGGCATCAAAATCGACGCCGATGCCAAAGACACCCGTAGTCACTTCAGTAACGTGGCTAGCCTTGCAGCTTTCGTTACCGCAAAACAGGCAGCTTGAGACCGGACCATGCAAACTCGTGAAGACATTTTCAACACCTTGCGCGATGCCCTGGTCGAGCTGTTCGAACTCGAGCCCGAGCGTGTGAGCCTCGAATCCAACCTGTACCAGGATCTGGAAATCGACAGCATCGACGCCGTCGACCTGATTGATCACATCAAGCGCCAGACCGGCAAGAAAATCGCCGCCGAAGAATTCAAATCGGTGCGTACCGTCAGCGACGTGGTCGAGGCGGTCTACCGTCTGGTTCAACCGGCCGCATGAGCCGATTGATCGGCCTTGGCCTGTTGCTGGCGGGCCTGCTATACCCTTTCGCCGTGTATTTCGGCATGGAGCACTTTGCTCCATGGCAGTTCGGCCTGTTGCTGGGCAGCCTGTGGCTGGCCCGGGCACTGGCGGGCAGGAGACGACCTGGCAGTTCGTGGATGGCCACCGCAGCAATCGTGTTCTGTTTGCTGCTGGCGCTGTTCGATAGCCCGGCACTGCTGCGATGGTATCCAGTACTGATCAGCGCCTTCATGTTGGGGCTGTTCGGGTTGAGCCTGAAATACGGCCCACCGATGATCGAGCGCCTGGCCCGTCTGCGTGAACCTCGGCTGCCGGCCAGGGCCATTCGCTATACCCGTCAGGTGACCATCGCCTGGTGCCTGTTTTTTCTCTGCAACGGTTTGTGCGCTGCCGCCCTGACGCTTTGGGCGCCGCTGAGCTGGTGGATGCTGTACACCGGCCTGATTTCCTACGGATTGATAGGCCTGATGTTTGCCATTGAATGGCTCATTCGACAACGGGTACGAGGCCGCCCATGACCTGGATAAAACTTGAGCAGCTGCTGTTCAAGACTCAGTCGGCGCGCGTCGTAACGACCGAACCGGAGCTGGATCACACCCGCTTGTGCGAACAGGCGCTGCAACTGGCCGCTGGCTTGCAGGCCCAAGGCGTGCAGCGCATAGCCGTGCACCTGGAAGACGCCGCCGACCTGGCGATCGCGCTGTTGGGTGCCTGGCGTGCCGGGGTCAATGTGTTGCTGCCTGCCGATCTGCAACCGCAAACGCGCCAGCGCTGGTCGAATGATGTCGATCTGTGGCTGACCGATCAGCCCGACGATGCACATCTGAACGACTTCTGTCAGTCGCCACTCGCCCCGGCAGCACTGGATCCGGATCAATGCCGGCTAACCCTGTGCACCTCCGGTTCCAGTGGCGAGCCCAAACGCATTGAGAAAACCCTGCGCCAACTGACCAATGAAATTGAAGCTCTGGAGCAGTTGTGGGGGACCGGACTGGGCCCGGCGTGCATCATCGGCAGCGTCGCCACCCAGCACATCTATGGTCTGTTGTTTCGGCTGTTGTGGCCGCTGTGCGCCGGGCGCCCATTCCTGCGTCGGCAACAGGCTTTCCCGGAAGACTTGCAGCGGGCCAGTCGCGAGCACCCGGCATTCGCCTGGGTCGCCAGCCCAGCACTGCTCAAGCGTATGGGCGACAACCTTGACTGGCCGGCGTTGAGCGCCGTGCGCCAAGTGTTTTCTTCCGGTGGCGCGCTGCCGACCGAGGCCGCGCAGCGGCTGCATGAACGCCTTGGACAATGGCCGTTGGAGATTTTCGGCAGTTCGGAAACCGGTGGCATCGCCTGGCGCCAGGGCCATGACGCCTGGCAGCCTTTCGCGGATGTCGTGCTCAGCCAGGACAGTGACGGCGCGTTGCTGATCGCTTCACCGTACCTGCCCAGCGGCCATATCGAACACACCGCCGATGCCGTGCGCATTGCCGTTGATGGCCGTTTCGAGTTGCTCGGGCGGCTGGACCGGATCGTCAAGCTGGAAGAAAAACGCATCTCGCTGCCCATGCTCGAACAGGCGCTGATGCAACATGAGTGGGTGGCCGAGGCGCGCCTGGGCGTCATCCAGGAAAACCGCGCTTCGCTAGGCGCATTGCTGGTGCTGAGTGAATCCGGCTTGCACGCCTTGCGCAACCAGGGTCGACGCACATTGACCGAGCAACTGCGCCAACATCTGGGCCAGCACTGCGAAACAGTGGCCTTGCCACGACGCTGGCGTCTGCTGCGACAAATGCCATTGAATGCCCAGGGCAAGCTGGCTCAGGCCGATGTCGAGTCTTTGCTGCTGGCTCCGCGCCCCAAGGCACCACAGGTACTGGCGCAGGTCGAAACCGATGGCGAATGGAGCCTGCAGCTGGCCGTGCCGCCGGACCTGGCCTACTTCAGCGGCCACTTCCCCACCGCGCCGGTGTTGCCTGGCGTGGTACAGGTGGACTGGGCGCTGAGTCTCGGCCAGCAATTGATGACCCTGCGGGGAAAGTTCGCCGGGATGGAAGTGTTGAAATTCCAGCAACTGATACGACCGGGCGATGAAATCCAGTTGCACCTGCGCTTTGATTCGGCTCGCAGCAAACTGTATTTCACCTATCGCGATGAGACCGCTACCTGTTCCAGTGGGCGGATTTTGCTGGAGACTTCAAGTGAGGCATAGCCTTGGTGAGTGCTGCGCACTCAATCGCGAGCATGTCCGCTCCTACAGGGGTTCGGTGTGGCAAGTGAATCATGGGGCCTGCGGCAATCCAGTGTGGGAGCGGGCTTGCTCGCGAAGCAGGCACCCCGTTCTTTCAGGTGTATGCCACCATGCATAGCCCCTGCGCCATTATTCCGGTGTACAACCACGAAGCCGCGATCACCACGGTAGTCGACGCCCTCATTGCCCGTAACCTGCCGTGCATCCTGGTGGACGATGCCAGCAGTCCGGCCTGTGCCAGGGTTCTCGACCAACTGGCGCGGCGGGACATGGTGTACCTGATCCGTCTCGCCGCCAACCAGGGCAAGGGGGGCGCGGTCATGACCGGCTTGCGCGAAGCCTCGCGCCTGGGTTTCAGCCATGCCCTGCAGGTGGATGCCGATGGACAGCACGACCTGCAGGACGTCGAACGGTTTATCCAGCAATCCAGGGCTCATCCGCAGGCGGTGATCTGTGGCTACCCGCAATTCGACGCCAGTGTGCCAAAGGGCCGGTTGTATGCCCGATACCTGACCCACGTCATGGTCTGGATCAACACCCTGTCCCTGCAGATTCGCGATTCCATGTGCGGCTTCCGGGTCTATCCATTGCCGCCGGTCCTGGCATTGATCGAGTCGGCAAAGATCGGCAAGCGCATGGACTTCGACTCGGACATCCTGGTGCGCCTGGCCTGGCGCAATCAGCCGATGCAATGGCTGCAAACCCGGGTTCGTTACCCGCTGGATGGTGTATCGCATTTCCGCCTGTTCCACGACAACGTGCTGATTTCCAGCATGCACACCCGGTTGTTCTTCGGCATGTTGCTGCGCGCGCCGGCGATCCTCTGGCGAAGGTGGCGAGCATGACCAACAGCGCCGACAAGTCGCACTGGGCCGACCGTGAAGAGCGCGGCAGTTTCTGGTTGATGAAGCTCACCGCATTCGGCGCCAAAGTACTGGGCCGTCGCCTGCTGAGCCCGCTGCTGTATGGCATCGTGTTGTATTTTTTCCTGTTCGGCCGCAGCGCCCGGCAAAGCGCCTGGCAGTACCAGCAACGCCTTGCCCAATGGAGCGGCCGCAACGAATTGCGTCCGACCCACTGGCGCGTCTTCGGACAGTTCATGGCCTTTGCCGATTCCATGCTCGACAAGCTCGACGTGTGGAACGGCAAGCTGAGCATCGAGCAAATCGAAATCATCGACCCGGCGCTGCTGCGCACTCAGTTGCGTGGTACTCGCGGGCAGCTGCTCGTGGGCGCGCATCTGGGTAACCTGGAAGTCTGCCGCGCGCTGGCGGAACTCGGCGAAAAAGTCACCATGAACGTGCTGGTGCACACCAAGCACGCCGAGCAGTTCAATCGTTTGTTGGGCGAGGCCGGGGCGAGCAATCTGCGCTTGATTCAGGTCAGCGAACTTGATCCCGCCATCATGCTGCAGCTCCACGAACGCCTGGAGCGCGGCGAGTGGCTGGCGATTGCCGGCGACCGCGTGCCATTGCATGGCGGGCGCAGCGTGACGGTGGACTTCCTCGGTTACCCGGCAAGATTTCCCCAGGGCCCGTGGCTGCTGGCCGGCCTGCTGAAATGCCCGGTCAACCTGCTGCTGTGCCTGAAAAAGCCCGACGGCGACTACCGCCTGACGCTGGAACCCTTCGCCGACGCGATCACCTGGAAACGTAGCGACCGCGAGCAGGTCATACATCAGTGGGCTTGCCGTTATGCCGAGCGTCTGGGTCACTATTGCCTCGAAGCGCCACGCCAATGGTTCAACTTTTACCCTTTCTGGAAGACCGATGACGACGCCAACGCTTGAGCCGGTAACCTTCGGCGAACTACCTTTGCGTATCGAAGACGTGCTGGCCCTGGCCAACGGCCAGGCACCAACGCAGTTGCAGGACGACCCCGGGTTCCGCCAGCGCATCGCCAAGGGCGCGCAGTTCCTCGACTCCCTGCTGGACAAGGAAGGCGTCATCTATGGCGTGACCACCGGCTACGGCGACTCCTGTGTGGTCGCGGTACCGCTGCATCATGTCGAAGCCCTGCCGCGTCATCTTTACACCTTCCACGGCTGCGGACTGGGCAAGCTGCTCGACGCCCAGGCCAGCCGCGCGGTGTTGGCGGCACGTTTGCAGTCGCTGTGCCAGGGCGTTTCCGGGGTACGCGTGGAGCTGCTGGAACGCCTGCAAGCCTTCCTCGAGCACGACATCCTGCCGCTGATTCCGGAAGAAGGCTCGGTAGGCGCCAGCGGAGACCTGACGCCGCTGTCCTACGTCGCCGCCACGTTATCCGGCGAACGCGAAGTGTTGTTCCGTGGCGAGCGCCGACAAGCCGCCGACGTCCATCGCGAACTCGGCTGGCAACCGCTGGTGTTGCGCCCGAAAGAAGCGTTGGCATTGATGAATGGCACTGCCGTCATGACCGGGCTCGCCTGCCTGGCCTATGCCCGCGCCGACTACCTGCTGCAACTGGCGACCCGGATCACCGCGCTGAACGTGGTGGCCCTGCAAGGCAACCCGGAACATTTCGACGAGCGTCTGTTCGCCGCCAAGCCGCACCCCGGGCAAATGCAGGTCGCCGCCTGGTTGCGCAAAGATCTGGCAATCGACGCACCGACCGCGCCGTTGCATCGCCTGCAAGACCGTTACTCCCTGCGTTGCGCACCCCATGTGCTCGGCGTCCTGGCCGACAGCCTGAACTGGCTGCGCTCGTTCATCGAGATCGAACTCAACAGCGCCAACGACAACCCGATCATCGACGCCGAAGCCGAGCGAGTGCTGCACGGCGGGCACTTCTACGGCGGTCACATCGCGTTCGCCATGGACAGCCTGAAGAACTTGGTGGCCAACGTCGCCGACCTGCTCGATCGCCAACTGGCATTGCTGGTGGATGAGCGCTACAACCACGGCCTGCCGAGCAACCTTTCCGGTGCCAGCGCCGACCGGGCCATGCTCAACCATGGCTTCAAGGCCGTGCAGATCGGCACCAGCGCCTGGACCGCCGAAGCGCTGAAAAACACCATGCCGGCGAGCGTCTTTTCGCGCTCCACCGAGTGCCACAACCAGGACAAGGTCAGCATGGGCACCATCGCCGCTCGCGATGCGATCCGCGTGCTGGAACTGACCGAACAAGTGGCCGCCGCCACATTGCTCGCAGCCAACCAGGGTGTCTGGCTGCGCGGCCTGGCCGAGGACGCCCGTCCATTGCCACCGGCGCTGGCAGAAATGCACGAAGCACTGGCAAAGGACTTTGCGCCGGTCATTGAAGATCGTGCCCTGGAGGGCGAATTGCGCCTGTGCCTGCAACGCATCGCCGCTCAACACTGGAGGCTGCATGCGTAGCAAGGGATTTCTGCACACTGATTCTGAAATTGTCGTGCCGTTCTTCGACGTCGACAGCATGCACGTGGTCTGGCACGGCCATTACGTCAAATACCTGGAAGTCGCCCGTTGCGCGCTGCTGGACAGGATCGGCCACAACTACAACGCCATGTCCGAGTCGGGTTACGCCTGGCCGGTGATCGACCTGCAACTGCGGTACGTGCGCGGTGCGGTGTTCGGCCAGAAGCTGAACGTACGAGCCAATCTGGTGGAATGGGAGAACCGGTTGAAGATCAATTACCTGATCAGCGACCTGCACACCGGCGAACGCCTGACCCGCGCCGTCTCCGTGCAAGTGGCCGTCGACATCGCCAGCCGCGAAATGCAACTGGCTTCGCCCAAGGTGTTCACCGACGCCGTAGAGAGGGCCCTGCCATGATTTTCTGGCGCCCCCGCCCCCCTGTAGGAGCGAGCACGCTCGCGATGGTCGTCAACGATAACGCTGGACACCTGACACTGCGCGCAACCCTAAGGTTTTTCGCGAGCATGCTCGCTCCTACAGGGCTCTGCGTACTACTGGGCATTCCAGGGCTGGCCCATGCATTCGACCTGCAGCAACTGAGTACTCAACTGGCCAAACCCGAGGTCATTCACGGCAACTTCATCCAGGAAAAACACCTGCGCGCCCTGCCCAAGCCGCTGACCAGCACCGGCACTTTCGTGCTCGCGAAAAACCACGGATTGTTGTGGCTGCTGAAAACCCCGTTGCAGCAGGATTATCGAATCAACGAAAAAGGCATTGCCCATCGTGACGCCGCAGGCTGGCAAATGGTCCCGGGCAAGGCCGCTGGCGCCGAACAGAACCGCCTGTTCCTCTCGGTGCTGCAAGGTGACAGCACTGGCTTGCAGCGCGATTTCGAGCTCTCGCTCAGTGGCGACCCCCGAGCCTGGCAGCTCACACTGGTGCCGCGCTCGATGCTGCTCAAGCAAGTGTTCAACCGGATCAATATCACCGGTGCCGAGCTGGTACAGAGCATCGAACTACTCGAAACCCAGGGCGACAGCACCTTGTTGCGCATGCAGGACAGTACCGGCGCCCAACCGTTGAGCGAAGCGGAGCAACATGACTTTGCCGAGTGAGCGCAGGCTGCCGTGGCTATTCCTGACCCTGCTGCTGGCAGTACTGGCGCTCGCCGGTTGGCAATGGCGTGACGGCGCACCGCTGTCGGCCAATCTGATGGATCTGGTGCCCGGTACAGCACCTGACGCCCTTGAGCAGCGCGCCGAACAGCGCATACAAGAACCGCTGAACCGCGAAATGCTGGTGCTGGTGGGCCACTCTGATCGCCAACAAGCCATCGCCATGGCGCAGCAACTGGGCGAACAATGGCAGGCCAGCGGCCTGTTCGAAAAGGTCCAGTGGACCCTGCAAGCCGACTTGCCAGCACTGCGCACCCAGTTGCTGCGAGGCCGATTGGCGATGCTGTCCGCCGAAGACCGCGCGCTATTGAGCGAACATCCCGACGCATTTATCCAGGAACGAGTGCAGGCGCTGTTCGACCCGTTCAACGGCTTCAGCCTGGTATCGAGCCAGGATGACTGGCTGGGGTTGACCGGGCGTATCCAGAACAGCCAGCCGAAACACGGCGCAGTGCAACTGGACATTGGCAGTGGCGCCTTGATCGCCGACGCGAACGGTAAAAGCTGGGTGCTGCTGCGCGCACGCACCACCGGCAACGCCTTCGACATGAACCTGCCACTGCAAGTGGCCGACCTGCTCGAGCATGGCCGCGAAGTAGCGGCGCAAAGCGACGTTCAACTGCTGGCCGCCAGCGGCTTGCTGTATGCGGCCGACGGCCAACGCCAGGCCGCCCGGGAAATGACCTGGGTGGGTGGCGGCGCCACGCTGGGAATTCTCTTGCTGTTGCTGCTGGCCTTCCGCCGCTGGCGCGTACTGCTGGCCTTCGTCCCGGTGCTGGTGGGCATGCTGTTCGGCGCGGTGGCCTGCGTGGCGCTGTTTGGCCACATGCATGTGATGACGCTGGTGCTGGGTTCGAGCCTGATCGGCGTCGCGGTCGATTACCCGCTGCATTACCTGTCCAAGAGCTGGAGCCTGAAACCCTGGCACAGCTGGCCGGCGCTGCGCCTGACCCTGCCAGGACTCACGCTGAGCCTGATTACCAGCGCCATCGGTTATCTGGCCCTGGCCTGGACGCCCTTCCCGGCACTCACCCAGATTGCCGTGTTCTCTGCCGCCGGCCTGCTCGGCGCCTATTTGTCTGCCGTGTGCCTGTTACCGGCCCTGCTCAAGGGTGCCGACCTGCGCCCGGCGCAATGGCCGCTGCGGGTGAGCGAATACCTGTTGGCCCGTCGCGAAGCGCTGCTCAAACGGGTGAGCACGCCAGTGTTGCTGGCGCTGCTGATCGCTTTCTGTGTCGCTGGCCTGCTGCAACTCGAAAGCAAAAACGACATTCGCCAATGGATCGCCGCGCCGCAACAATTGACCGATGAAGCCCGGACCATCGCGCAGATCACCGGTTATCAACCCACCAGCCAGTTCTTCCTGGTACGTGCCGCTAATCAGCAGCAACTGCTCGAGCGCCAGACCGCCCTGAGCGAACGCCTGGATCAGTTGCGCAACCTGGAAAAGCTCCAGGGCTACCTGTCCCTCAACCAGTTGGTCAGCCCGCAGAACCAACAGCAGCAAGTGCGCGAAGCCTTGAGCAAGCTGCCGCAGTTCTGGCAACCGCTGCTCGACATCGGCGTACCGGTCGAGGCGTTGCGCGCCGAATTGGCAACATTGCAGGCATTGCCTGGCGAAGACATCGATGCGGCATTGGCGGGCCCCCTGGCAGAGCCCTATAGAGCACTATGGCTTGGCCCCAGCGATGATGGCGTGGCGGCGATGGTCAGCCTGCAAGGTGTGAATAACCCGAACTTGCTGCGGGCCCAGACCCACGATTTACCGGGCGTGGAACTGGTCGATCGGCTGGGTGAGTTGAACCTCGTCTTCGCCGCTACCCAGGTCAGCGCCGCAGAGTTGAAACTCGCTTCCTGTGTACTGATCGTGCTGGTTTTGATCCTGCCATTCGGCTTCGGCGGGGCGCTGCGCATCGTTTTTCTGCCGCTGCTGGCAGCGCTGTGCAGCCTCGCCAGCCTCGGCTGGCTGGGGCAACCATTGACCCTGTTCAGCCTGTTCGGCCTGCTGCTGGTGACGGCGATCAGCGTCGATTACGCGATCCTGATGCGCGAGCAAGTCGGCGGCGCTGCCGTGAGCCTGCTGGGTACTTTACTGGCGGCGTTGACCACCTGGCTGTCGTTCGGTCTGCTGGCGGTATCGAGCACGCCGGCGGTGAGCAACTTCGGCTTGTCGGTCAGCCTGGGCCTGATCTTCAGCTTCCTGCTCGCCCCCTGGGCCGGTCGACAGGTACATGCCGCTGCAGTCACGGAGCCAGCAGCATGATGGTCGTGTTGTTCTGGGCGATGGCCCTGGTGTTGTTTGCCCTGGCCACCCGTGTCGGCCGTCGCTTTGGCCTGATTCCGATTGTCAGCCAGTTACTCCTGGCGACCATCGGCTTGCCGCTGCTGATGTACTTCTGGGTTGAACCTCAGTGGCAACTGAGCGGCGCCGCGCTGGTAGCACCGGTGTGGCTGAAAAACCTCTACAGCTTGAGTTTCGCCCTGCTGCTGGGCTACATCCTCAGTGACGTAATCGACCTGCAACTGGATCGCCAGAGCCTGAAAATCGCCCTGCCGAGCTTCTGCATTCCATTCGCCTGCGGTCTCGCCACGGCGATCTGGTTGTTGCCGGCGCAACCGTGGATCAGCTCGCTGGCCGTCGGTTTGCTATTCGCCATTACCGCGATTCCGGTGTTGTACCTGTACCTGCGCCACATCGATTACCCACCCGCGGCCACGCGCAGACTGGTGCAAACCGCAATCCTCATCGACCTCACCTGCTGGACGCTGTTTGGCATCGCCCAGGGCAGCCTGCACCTGAGCAGCCTGTTGCTGCCCTTGGCCGGTGCGTGCCTGCCGCTGCTGTTGCGCCTGCTCGGTCTGCGCCAGACGTGGCTCTACAGCCTGTGCTTTTTCGCGCTGCTGGTGGTCGCCGAACACTACAAGCTCAATGCACTGATCTTCGGCATCGGCTACCTGCTGATCATGGCCGCGCTGAAAGCACCGCTGGTATTACCGTTGCCAGCCCTGTGGATGAGCCGCTTGCAGACATACATCGCCATCCCGTTGATTCTCAATTTCGGCATTGTGCAGATCAACGTGCACAGCGCCATGGACAGCCTCGGCTGGGTGCAACTGAGCGCCCTGCTGCTGTTGCCGATTGCCAGCAAACTGCTGGGCAACTGGCTCGGCCTCGGCTGGGCCGCCTCGCCGTTCAAAGGCGCCAGCCGCTGGCGCGAAAGTATCCTGCTGAACATTCGTGGTTTGAGCGAGATCGTCTTCCTCAACCTGTTGCTACAACAGCAACTCATCAGCCCGGCGCTGTACTTTGCGCTGATGCTGATGGGTCTGGTCGCGACGCTGCTGCCCGCCCTGGCCGGCATGCACCGTCTTCCCTCGAAAGCCGCCGTTCCCGCAAGGAGCTCCCATGCCAACCATTGAGATGGAACATCGCCAGGTCGTAGTCATCGGAGCCGGTCCATCCGGTGCCATCGCCGCCGCGCTGCTCAAGCGCAAGGGGCACGACGTACTGGTGATCGAGCGTCAGCATTTTCCCCGGTTTTCCATCGGCGAAAGCCTGTTGTCCCACTGCCTGGATTTCGTCGAGGAAGCGGGCATGCTCGACGCCGTCAATGCCGCCGGTTTCCAGGTGAAAAACGGTGCCGCGTTTGCCTGGGGCGAGCAGTACAGCACCTTTGATTTCGGTGACACGTTCAGCGAAGGCAAGCCGACGACCTTTCAGGTGCAGCGCGCAGACTTCGACAAGTTGCTGGCTGATCAGGCCGCGCTGCAAGGCGTGGAGTTGCGCTACGGCGAGACCATCGTCAGTGTCGATACGGGCTCGTGCGGACCCCAGCTCGGCGTGCGCCGCGAAGACGGCAGCGAGTACCGCATCCAGGCCGCTTTCATGCTCGATGCCAGCGGTTATGGCCGGGTTTTGCCGCGCTTGCTCGACCTCGAGGCACCGTCGAATTTCCCGGTACGCCAGGCCGTGTTCACCCATGTCGAAGATCGTATCGACAGCCCGGGCTTCGACCGCAACAAGATCCTCATCACCACCCATCCGACCCAACGGGATGTTTGGTTCTGGACCATCCCGTTCAGCAACGGGCGCTGCTCGGTCGGCGTGGTCGCCGCAGCAGAGCACTTCGCCGGCCGCAGCGACAATCTGGACGAGTGCCTGCGCGGCTTCATCGCCGAAACGCCGAGCCTGGCCGGCGTGCTGAACAATGCCCAGTGGGATACCGAGGCTCGTGCCATCGGCGGTTACTCGGCCAACGTCAAGACCCTCCATGGCCCAGGCTTCGCTCTGCTGGGCAACGCAGCAGAATTTCTGGACCCGGTGTTTTCCTCCGGGGTGACCATCGCCATGCGTTCGGCGAGCATGGCCGCCGCGGTGCTGCACCGCCAGCTGCAAGGCGAGTCCGTTGACTGGCAGAGCGAGTTTGCCGAACCGCTCAAGCGCGGCGTCGACACATTCCGTTGCTATGTCGAAGGCTGGTACGCCGGGACCTTCCAGGATGTGATTTATCATGAAGGCAGTTCACCGGAGATCCGCCGGATGATCAGCTCCATTCTGGCCGGATATGCCTGGGATGTACGCAACCCGTTCGTCAGCGAAGCCAGGCGCCGGCTGAAGGTCATTTCCGAACTCTGTGCACGGGACGGGACATGAGTTTTTTGAGCCACAACTGCGTCGAGCGAAGCCATATCGGTTGCTGGTCGCTCCTGCGTTATCTGCTGCTCGGGTGTCTCGTACTGCTGAGCGCCTGCGCCGGCCGGGCGCCGCTGCCCGAGCAAACACCGAGCCTGGAATTGCCGCTGCAATTACACATCGAGCGCATGCAGGACGATCAGCGTCAGCATTGGGTACTGGTGATTCAGAGCGAAGGGGCCGGCATTCGCTGGTCGATGATGGACTTGCTCGGCATTCCCCAGGCACGCCAGATACTCACTGATAAAACCTGGAAGGCCGACGGCCTGCTGCCACCCAATTCAGAGGCCCGAGAGCTGTTCGCGGCGCTGCTGTTCGCACTGACACCAAGAGATCAGTTGGCGATCAATTATACCGGCGCCTGGCAACACGGTGCACAACGGTCCCTGCCCGATCGCTGGGACGTACGCTACTCACATTCGACGAGCTTTGAATTGCAGTTGCAGAAAGGTCCAGTATTTGAAATCACACCCCTGAGCGGTGATACGCCATGACCGCCTACCTGAATGCCCTGGGGGTGATCTGCGCCCTTGGCCGGGGCAAGCGCGAAGTCGCCCGCAACCTGTTTGCCGGCGATTGCTCCGGCATGCGTGACGAAGCCGGCTGGGTGCCGGAGCGTTCGTTGCCGGTCGCTGCGGTCCGTGGTGAGTTGGCGGCGATTCCACCGGGTCCGCCCTGGCAACACACTCGCAACAATCAACTGTTGCTGGAGGCGGCGCTGCAAATCCGCCCGGACATCGACGATGCGATCCAGACCTACGGCCGCGACCGCATCGGTATCGTGCTGGGCACCAGTACTTCTGGAATCGAGGAAGCCAGCCAGGGGCTGGCCCAATACCTGCGCGAACAGCAGTTCCCGGCCGCCTACGATTATCAGCAGCAGGAACTGGCGGCGCCGGCAAACTTTCTCGCCGACTGGCTGCAATTGAGCGGGCCGACCTACGTGATTTCCACGGCCTGCACCTCCAGCGCCCGCGCCTTGATCAGCGCCCAACGCCTGCTGGACCTGGGCATCTGCGACGCGGTGTTGTGCGGCGGTGTCGACAGCCTGTGCAAACTGACGCTCAACGGCTTCTCGGCGCTGGACGCAGTTAGCGCACAGCGCTGCAATCCGTTCTCGGTCAACCGTAACGGCATCAACATTGGCGAGGCGGCGGTGCTGTTCGTGATGAGCAAACAGCCGGCAGAAGGGCACTCGATTGCCCTGCTGGGCAGCGGCGCCAGCTCCGACGCGTACCATATTTCTGCCCCGGAACCCTCTGGCCGTGGCGCCCTTCAAGCGATGTGCAAGGCCCTGGGCCGTGCCAACCTGGAGCCAGGGCAGATCGCCTATCTGAACCTCCATGGCACTGCCACTGCCCATAACGACGCCATGGAAAGCCAGGCAGTGGCGACCCTGTTCCCTGCCGGCGTGCCCTGCTCGTCGAGCAAACCCATGACCGGTCACACGCTGGGGGCCGCCGGCGCGCTGGAAGCGGCATTCTGCTGGCTGAGCCTGAGCGACGACAACAGCGAGCAAGCCCTGCCACCGCACATCTGGGACGGCCAGCCCGATCCAGCGCTGCCGCCCCTGCAATGGGTGACCCCGGGCACGCGTCTGGCGTCCATTGCACCGCGCTACCTGATGAGCAACTCCTTCGCCTTCGGTGGCAACAACGTCAGCCTGATTATCGGAGACGCCCCATGATTGACTGGCCGCTCGCCGAACTGCTGCCCCACGCCGGCGACATGATCCTCATCGAGCAGATCCTGGCATTCGATGATGAGCAGATTGAAACCCGCCTGACCGTCAGGCCCGGCGGCCTGTTCAGCCAACCCGACGGCAGCCTGCCGGCCTGGGTCGGCATCGAGCTGATGGCCCAGAGTGTGGCCGCCTTTGCCGGTTGCCGTGCACGCAAGCGCGGCGATGCCGTGGAACTGGGCTTCCTGCTCGGTAGCCGCAAGTTCGAATGCAACGTCGAAAGCTTTCCAGCCGGCACCGAACTGACCCTCCATAGCCTGCGCTCACTGGAAGACGACAACGGCATGGGCGTGTTCGAATGCCATATCAACGCGCCGGGCATCCACGCCACCGCCCGGTTGAATGTTTATCGCCCGCCACAAGTGGCTCAATATCTTCATGAACCCGAAGGAGTCCAGTCATGACGCCATCCGTACTGGTCACCGGTTCCAGCCGGGGCATTGGTCGCGCTATCGCCTTGCGCCTGGCCCAGGCTGGCCATGACATCGTGCTGCATTGCCGCAGCGGCCTGGCGGACGTCGTGGCGGTACAGTCTGAAATCGAAGCCCTGGGACGCAGGGCGCGTATCCTGCAATTTGATGTATCCGACCGCGCCAGCTGCAAAGCCGTTCTCGAAGCCGACGTCGAGACCCACGGCGCCTATTACGGCGTGGTGCTCAACGCCGGCCTGACCCGCGACGGTGCTTTTCCCGCGCTGAGCGAGGATGATTGGGACGTGGTGATGCGCACCAACCTCGACGGTTTCTACAACGTGCTGCACCCGGTGATGATGCCGATGATCCGTCGTCGTGCCGCCGGGCGGATTGTCTGCATAACCTCGGTATCCGGGTTGATCGGCAACCGTGGCCAGGTCAACTACAGCGCCTCGAAGGCCGGCCTGATTGGCGCGGCAAAGGCATTGGCGATTGAACTGGGCAAGCGCAAAATCACGGTCAACTGTGTCGCACCCGGCTTGATCGACACGGCCATGCTCGACGACAACGTGCCGGTGGAAGAACTGATGAAAATGATCCCCGCACAACGCATGGGTACGCCAGAAGAAGTGGCCGGCGCAGTGAATTTCCTGATGTCGGCGGAAGCGTCGTACATCACCCGGCAGGTTCTGGCCGTCAATGGAGGCCTGTGCTGATGAAGCGCGTCGTCGTCACCGGCATGGCCGGCATCACCTCACTGGGCAGCGACTGGCAGACCATCGCCGGCAACTTCGCGGCCAACCGCAGCGGCATCCGGCGCATGGACGAATGGGATCGCTTCACCGAACTCAACACGCGCCTGGCCGGCCCCATCGACGATTTCAAGGTACCGAGCCACTGGACCCGCAAGCAGCTGCGCAGCATGGGCCGGGTTTCGCGGCTGGCGGTAGGCGCGGCGGAACTGGCCCTGGCTGATGCCGGATTGCTCGGCGACGACTCGATCAAGGACGGACGCATGGGCGTCGCCTGCGGTTCATCGACCGGCAGCACCGACGAGATCAAGGCGTTTGGCAACATGCTGCTCAATTCGGTGGCCGAAGGTCTGAACGCCAACTCATATGTACGGATGATGCCGCACACCACCGCGGCGAACATCAGCATCTTCTTTGGCCTCACCGGCCGCCTGATCCCGACTTCCAGCGCCTGCACCAGCGGCAGCCAGGGCATCGGCTATGCCTACGAGGCCATCAAGTTCGGCCGCCTGCCGCTGATGCTCGCCGGCGGCGCCGAAGAGCTGTGCCCGACCGAGGCCATGGTCTTCGACGCGCTCTACGCCACCAGCCTGAAAAACGACACCCCGCAACGCACCCCGCGCCCTTACGACACTGGGCGCGATGGCCTGGTAATCGGGGAAGGCGGCGGCATGCTGGTGCTCGAAGAACTGGAACATGCCCTGGCCCGTGGCGCGCGCATCCATGCCGAGATCGTCGGCTTCGGCAGCAACGCCGACGGCCAGCACACCACCCGGCCGGAGCAGGTCACCATGCGTCGGGCCATGGAGCTAGCGCTGGAGGATGCGGGACTTGCACCCTCCGACATCGGCTACGTCAACGGCCACGGCACCGCGACCGAACAGGGTGACATCGCCGAGACCCAGGCCACCAGCAGCCTGTTCGGCGAACACATGCCGATCAGCTCGCAGAAGAGCTTCCTCGGCCACACCCTCGGCGCCTGCGGCGCGCTGGAGTCGTGGTTCAGCATCGAAATGCTCAACCGCGACCTGTATGTGCACACCTTCAACCTCGACGAGATCGACCCGCACTGCGGCAAGCTCGACTACCTGCGCGGTGAGTTCCGGCAGATGAGTAATCAGTACGTGATGAACAACAACTTCGCGTTTGGTGGAGTGAATACTTCACTGATTTTTCGGCGTTGGTCGTAACATGTAGGAGCGAGCTGCTCGCGATGGACGTCAACGATAACGCGGGCTGCCTGATACCCCGTGTTATCCGGACGGCGACCTTTCAATTCCTCCCGCAAAGAAAAGACACACTCGGAACCCGGAGTACCTCATTTCGGAAACGTCCCACAGCCAGAATTCAGGCTACACGGAAGGGTCAATACTCACGACCTCGCACACCGATCATCAGTGAAAAACAGCGAGTCCTTCTTTCTAGATAAATCAAACGCCTCGCACGGGAAACTATTGATCGTTCCCACGCTCGGCGAATGGGCACGATCTTTTGGGCCGATCAGTGTGGATCTAGATTATCCAGCACTCGATTCACCGCCATTTCCCCCAGCATGATCGACTGCTGAATTCCCAGCAGCGTGTTGCCCTGCACCCCGTTGAGACTCCTCGCGAAATCACTGACCATGACATTAGCCGATGCCAGTGACACACAGGCGTATTCCAACAGTGTGTGGTTATCGATATCGGGGGCGACGAGGAAAAGGGGGCTGGGCTGGTGTGGCGCGTCCGGATCGGAATGCGCAGGGTTTGGCGTATCGCTCATGATTCAGCATCCTGAAAAAGGCGGCCACACCCAATCGCTTGTGATCAAAAGGGTGGCAGCTGTACGCAGGTTAGCAGACCGGGTTACGTGAACCGGCGCACCCGAAGGCGCCCTGCGCACAGCGACCATCAAGAGCAGGTATGAAAATACCTGCCTTTCAGGAGCGCTAATACGCTTCACGAAACTACGGGCTGCTAAACCCGATCACTGACCATCAGTGACGCGGATCAAGCTACCGACAGCCCCTAAAGCGCACAAGCCGGCGGATTCTGGATCTGTTGTAGGCAAGACCGCAAGGTGTCGTAGCCTTGTCGATGGATTTCGGAAATGTCCCACAGCGGTTGGTAAAGGCTTCCGACAGGGTTGTTGCATCCTCGTTTCAGTTCACTGTTTTTTTATTCTTGCGGACGCCTTCGCGGGCAAGCCTGCTCCCACAGGTTTTTGTGGTGTGGCGAAAATTGTGCTCGCTCGCTGAACACTGTGGGAGCGGGCTTGCCCGCGATTAACGGCAAAGCCGTCATGGCTGCAGCGGCTCAACCTTCCTGGTCAGCAACTCCACAAAAGCCTTGGCCATCGGCGACTTCTGATCCTTGCGCTGCACCAGCCACACCGCCGAAACCGCCGCTGGATCAAGCAACGGCCGATAGACCACACCATCAATGCGCATGCGTTGATAAGACGCCGGCAACACCGATACGCCGAGGCCTGCGGCGACCAGGCCGATGATGGTCATCGCCTCGCCCGCCTCCTGGGCAAAGTGCGGACTGAAGCCGGCATCACGAGCCAGGCTGAGCAGTTGCGCGTACAGGCCACTGCCATAGCTGCGGGGGAAAAATACGAAGGGTTCGAGCGCCAGGGCCGAGAGGAATAGACCCTCTTCACTGCCACTCACCAGCGGATGCTTGGAACTGAGTACAGCCACCAAGGGCTCGCGCATCAACTCGACCACACTGAGGCTATCCGGCAGCCCAAGCGGACGCATGATCCCGACCTCGATCGACTCATCCACCAACGCATCGGCCACCTGGGTGCTGCTCATTTCCCGCAGGTTCAGGTGCACCGCCGGGAAACGCTGGCGAAAGGAAAAAATCGCCTGGGGAATGGTCGAGTTGAACGGAGCCGAAGAGGTGAAGCCGATCTTCAGCTCGCCCAGTTCACCCAGCTGCGCCCGCCGTGCAACATCCGCCGCTTTGTCGACCTGGGCCAATGCCAGGCGCGCCTCTTCCAGGAACAGACGACCGGCCTCGCTCAACTCGACCCGACGATTGGTACGCTCGAACAGGCGCGCGCCCACTTCCTGTTCCAGCGCCTGGATCTGCTGGCTCAGCGGCGGCTGGGAAATGCCCAGCACTTGTGCGGCGCGGCCAAAGTGCAGTTCTTCGGCGACCGCAATGAAGTAGCGCAGGTGACGCAGTTCCATGGAAACCTCATTAGGTCGTAAAAGCTCTCAAACAGGTCGAACAATATATTGGATTGAATCAATAGCCAGCTATATGCTTTTTTCATTGCCTGACCGGCTGCGCCATCCCGAGGTCCAACGTGAAAACCGCTATCGCCCCACTCACCCATGAAGTAGCGCCCGATATGCCTGCCCAGTTGCAGGAAATCTACATCGAAAAAGGCACCCCGGCGTTCATGCGCACAGTGCTGGCACTGTTCTGTGGCGGCTTTGCGACCTTCGCCCTGCTGTATTGCGTGCAGCCAATGATGCCGCTGCTGTCTCACGAATATTCCATCAACGCGGCACAGAGCAGCCTGATCCTCTCGGTAGCCACCGGCATGCTGGCTTTCGGCTTGCTGATCACCGGCCCCATCTCCGACCGTGTCGGGCGCAAGCCGGTGATGGTTACCGCGCTGTTCGCCGCCGCACTCTGCACCATGGCCAGCGCCATGATGCCGAGCTGGCATGGCGTGCTCTTGATGCGTGCGCTGATCGGCCTGTCCCTGAGCGGTCTGGCGGCGGTTGCCATGACCTACCTGAGCGAAGAGATTCACCCGCACCACATCGGCCTGGCGATGGGTCTGTACATCGCCGGTAACGCAATTGGCGGGATGAGCGGACGCCTGATTACCGGGGTACTGATCGACTTCGTCAGCTGGCACACGGCGATGCTGGTGATCGGTGGCCTGGCGTTGATCGCGGCGGCGGTGTTCTGGAAAATCCTTCCCGAGTCGCGCAACTTCCGCTCGCGCTCCTTGCACCCGCGCAGCCTGCTCGACGGCTTCACCATGCATTTTCGCGATGCCGGGCTGCCGCTGCTGTTTCTCGAAGCCTTTGTGTTGATGGGCGCGTTCGTCACGCTGTTCAACTACATCGGTTATCGCCTGCTGGCCGAGCCGTACCATATGGATCAGGTGTTTGTCGGTCTGCTCTCGATCGTGTACCTGTCGGGCATCTACAGTTCGGCAAAAATCGGTGCCCTGGCCGACAAGCTCGGCCGGCGCAAGGTGCTGTGGAGCACCATCGTGCTGATGATCGCCGGCCTTGCCCTGACAATGTTCACGCCGCTGGTGCTGGTGATCATCGGCATGCTCATCTTCACCTTCGGCTTCTTCGGCGCCCATTCGGTTGCCAGCAGCTGGATCGGCCGCCGGGCCCTGAAGGCCAAGGGGCAGGCTTCATCGCTGTACCTGTTCAGCTACTACGCCGGGTCGAGCATTGCAGGCACGGCCGGCGGAGTGTTCTGGCACCTGGGCGGCTGGAACGGAATCGGCCTGTTCATTGGCACGCTGCTGCTGATTGCGCTGCTGGTCGCGTTGAAGCTGGCGAAATTGCCGCTACTGCCTCAGAACGGCTCGGCTACCTGAGCACCATCTGCGCCTGCAGAACCCCTTCACGGTTTTCCAGCGTCAGCGATTGCAGCGCGACGGCGTCGCGCTCGACGTCATCGATCCACTTCATCAAGGTTTGCGCATCACCATCAAGCGTGAGGCGCAACAGCTCGCCTTCGCTCTCCATCTGCCGTATTTCCAGGCCCGCCAAAGTGACGCTTTCGCTGATGCGCAGCGAGAGCGGCTGATCAGTGGCGACAGCTGTTTGGCTGCGCGGTTGCGCCCTTTGCAGCTGCGCGGCCAGCCCCATCTGTTGCTGATATTGCCGTTCGACGGTTTCCAGACGTTGGCGCGTCGGCTGAAAGATCAGAGTGAACGCCAACACCATGAGTAAAAACCCGCCAAGTACCTGCAGCAAACGTTGTTCGCGGGCAGATATGCGTTGCCATGCCTGCTTCATGCTCCGTCCTCCACGGTGAGGGTGGCGCGCACGCGATCGAGCGCCTTGCTTGCACTGTCGACACTGACGGGAAGGCCCTGTTGGCGCCCCCGCTCGCGCAACTGTTCCAGCTCGGCAAAACTGTTGGCAGTCAGCTGGATTTTCCAGCCATCACCTGCACGAAATTCGATGCGCTGGACTTCTACATGGCTAGCACCAATCACCTGCTCGATCAGCTTGACCAGCCCTGCGACTCGCGTGTTCTGCCGGTCCGCCGGCTGGCTTTGCAGCGCCTTGAGTTGCGCCGCCATGTCGACGATGCGGCTCTGCTGCGGATAGAGCGTCTTGAACTGCTGCTCATTCTGAACCGCCAGACGGCTGGTTTCACCCGCGAGAAAATCGATGCGCGCTTCACCGGCCACCCATGCAAGCAGGATTAGCGTCAGCAACACCAGCGCACCGCTACGCCAGGGCAGACGTCTGTGCTGCAAGGCGAACCTGCCTTGCAGCAAATTGATGGCATGCGCTGGGCGGGCGCTCAGCCATTGATCGGTTCTCGTCGGGTCCTCACGATCATCCAGCCACTGGGTGTCCTCGGGCAGTGACGGCGTGAGCATCGTCAGACTCTCTTGGGACAACGCCATGCGTGCCGACAACCCTGCGCCCAACAGCCAGCGACCGAACCACCAGACGCCAAGCGGCTGTCCAGCGGGCAGCAGATCGGCATCGACGAAGACCGCGCGCACCTCTATGCCCACCTCAGCCAGCAACGCTAGCACGGCGGTCAACCGCTCCCGGCCGATCACCATCACCGGGAAGCAGCCCTCATGATCGCGCGCGCCAATACTCAAATGCACCTCCTCCAGCGCTTGGCTCAGTTGATCTTCCACGGCATAAGCAATGGCCTGAGCCTCGGGCCTGCGTCTTGTCGGCCAAGGATCGCTGCGCAACCAGCTGCACATTTCCATGGGCAACAGTACGTCGACCCGTTGCCCCTTGAGCATCGGGGCCGCTTGCGTCAACGGCAGGTGCTGACGTTGCCCGGCCTCGGACCACAGGCAGCAGGGCCAATCGCTCGAATGCGAGTCCAGGCCTTCGGCAGTCAGGTAAAGCCAGGTAGTCATTGCGCCATCTCATAGGTACTCGAAGGTAGAAAACGTCGTTGCAGCACATTCAGTTGAGCGGTATCCGGGTCGAATTCGACATCAGTGGCCAGGCGCATGCCGCGCCCGTCCCGGTTCACTTGCACGGTGATCCGATACCAGCGGCTCTGGATGCCCAGTCCGTGGCCGCTCAAGTCCGCTGTGGATAGCAGCGGGTCCAGGGTGAAGGCCTGAACACTTGTCCATGGTGTCGTCGAACCCTGCTCGACCAATGCCTCCGCGGTCGAGGCATCAACCTCGCCGAGCGTGCGTAACACCAGCGCTGGCGCGGTATTGATATTCAACACAGCGTCGTTGGGCAGCATCGACACCCAAGGTTCCAGCTGTCGCAACATCTGCGCGTCAATTCCCGGCAACAGGCGCAATTGACTGAGTTCGCGCAATGGCCCGACCTGGTCCAACTGCAACGACGGTAAACCCAGCAGATCAAGCAAACGCGCCCAACGATTGAGGGTGACCTGGTCAATCTGGCCTGAGCGCAACAACGAGTTGAGGTTGAAGCGCCCGGCCAGATCTTCGATGCTCACCCGCACCTGCTCGTCTTCGAGATCCGGCTCGGGAGTCATTCGGGCCCACGCCTGAGTGCGGTCGACGGTTTTTGCAGGCGTCTGCAGCGCGCCCTGCAACAGCAACAGCGCTTGGGTTTCCACGCCAGTGGCGAGTTGATGCAAATGCATCTGTTGCAGTTGTTGCCCGCTGCTTTGCAATGCCAGTCGATGACTGCGCAACAAGCCGCTGGTGATCAGCAACGCCAGGGTCATGATCAGCAATACGCTGATCAACGCTATTCCCCGTTGGCGCCCACTCACGGTAGTGCCCCCGGCATCAGGAACACCCTGCGAATCGCCTCGAAACGTCCGGTCGACACTTCCATTTCTACGGCCAGGGGTGCCTTGCCAGCGGGGCCGACCGGCCAGGCACTGACCCAGCCGGACTGCCTGTCGAACAGACGCCAGCGCAATCCACTGACATCCCCGAGGAGTTTTTGCCGCGACATCACTGGCGTGCCGTCCACCAGGCTTTCACGCCATAACGCGCCGTCATCGAGGCGATAGATCAGGGTTTGTCGCTCACTGCGGGGCTGATCCATGGGGTTGCGCCAATTGCTGCGCTGCAACTGCAAAAATGTCGGTGTGAGCACCAGGGGCTGCTCGGTAACGTGCAGCAGGTCCCGCTCGATCACTGCCAAGGCGCGCTGCAGGTTTCTGAACTCTCGCTCGTGGGCCGCGGTGCCCTGTTGCACCCGTACCACGCTGTCGAACAATCCCCAACTGGCCAATCCCAGCACGGCAAAAATGGCCATGGCGATCACCAGTTCGAGCAAGGTGAACCCGCGCTGCTTATTCATGGCGAGCGTGTATCCAGCCAGTGGCGCGGTGCAGCGGGTGCTCGCTGCCCGGATGGCTGACGTGAATGTCGATCTTCAGCAGGCGCGGATCGTTCGAGGCGCTGATGGACTGGTGGATCAGCCATTCCCTGCGGTCCATGAGCACGACCATCTGTTGTTGACCGACCGCCAGCCCGGGTTGCACACGTAATTCGTTCAACTGGTTGTCCGCAAGCCAGGCGGCAAAGAGTCGCTGTTCAACGGCGCCGGTCTGCTTCAAAACGTATTGGCTGGCCGACAACACAGCGGCCGCCAGCGTCGCAAAAATCGCCAGGGCGACCATGATCTCCAGCAAGGTGAAGCCGTCCATACGCGATATGGATCGCCGACTAGCCATCGATCACCACCTCGCCAATGCCGTCACTGGACAGGCTCAGCCAGGTCCGGTTTCCGGAACCGAGTGTCAGCGTGAAGGCGCTGGTTTCATCGCTGCTGTAGATCAACAACTGCGGCGCCCCTTCGTCAGCCCCCAGGCTCAATGCATAACCGTCTTGCAACAAACGCGGTCGCACGTTTTCGGGCCAGCGATACAACATCGCCATGGGCTCCCAGCCGCGATCGCCCTGACGCATCACCCGGTAGCCATCAACGCTCAACCGCAAGCCGTACTCCCGGCCCTCAAGCACGGCGCGTTCACGCAGCTGCCCCATGACGTGCACCATCGCATTCGCCTCCTGCAGGGCCTGACGCGCCGGATTCACACTCGTCGCCAGGCTCACCATTCCCAGCAAAACGCCAATAACGACGATCACGATCATCAGCTCCAATAAGGTGAAACCCCGGCAGCGGTAAACCATGGATCAGTCGCTCCGCAGACCGATATCGGCCGCATGCCCTTCACCACCGGTGATGCCATCAGCGCCTAGGGAATACAGGTCGTAACTGCCGTCGACTGACTGAACACCCGGGTTGAGGTATTGATAGGGCGTATTCCACGGGTCGACCGGCATGCTCTTGAGATAACCCTGAGGATTCCAGTTGCGCGGCACCGGTACCCCGGACGGACGTTTGACCAAGGCTTCCAGACCTTGCTGTGTCGAAGGGTAATGAGCGTTATCCAGGCGATACATTTCCAGGGCCGTAGAAATGGCCTGGATGTCGATTTTGGCGGCAGTGACTTTGGCCTGATCGGGACGGCTCATGAACTGCGGCACCACAATGGCCCCCAGTACACCGATGATGACGACCACCACCATGATTTCAATCAGGGTAAAACCTCGCTGCGCGCGGGCTATGTTGTGTTTGCGGAAACGTTGCATGGGTCAATTCACCAATTGGTTGAGGCTGAGTATTGGAAGCAGAATGGCCATGACGATCAGCAGCACGACGCCGCCCATCAACACCAGCATGGCCGGCTCGAACAGGCTCACCACCAATGCAATGCGCGCGGCAAGACTGCTTTCCTGTTGTTCGGCGGCACGGGCCAGCATGCGATCGAGCTCGCCGGCCCGTTCGCCACTGGCGATCATGTGCAGCATCATCGGCGGGATGTCGCCGCTCAGTTCCAGGCCGCGGGTCAGGGTTCCACCTTCTCGAACCGAACGGGCAACATCGACCATCCGCGCGCGAATGGTCAGGTTGCCGATGACAGCGGCGGAAATTTCCAGTGCATCCACCAGTGGCACCGCACTTTTGCCGAGGATCGCCAGGGTGCTGGCAAAACGTGCGGCTTCCATGGCGCGCAACACCTCGCCGATGACAGGCGTGTTCAGCACCCATCGATGCCAGCGCAGGCGCCACGGCGGCTGACGCAGGCTCCAGCGCCACAGGCTGAACAGCGTTGTCAGCACCCCCATCACCAGCAGGAAATGGTCGCGCAGCCCGTTGCTCAGCCCGATCAAAGCCTGGGTCAGCCAAGGCAACGGCTGGCCACTGTCGACAAAGATCTTCACCACATCCGGTACTACATAACCGAGCAGAAAACCGATGATCGCCACGCTGGCCAGCATCAGGATCAGCGGGTACACCAGGGCCATCTGGATCTTCTGTCGCGAGGCCTGACGCGCCTGGGTATAAGCCGCCAACTGTTCCAGGACATGGCCGAGATGCCCCGACCGTTCACCGGCGGCGACGGTGGCGCGAAACAATTCTGGAAACGCCTTGGGAAACTGCCCTAGTGCCGATGCCAGCGCATGGCCCTCCATCACCCGGCTCCGGACGGCTGACAACAGGCCCGCGACCTTGCGCTTGGCACTCTGCTTCGCCACTGCATCGAGGGCTTCTTCCAGGGGCAGGCCGGCCTGGACCAGCGTTGACAACTGCAAGGTCAGTAACGCCAGGTCAGCAGCGCTCAGACGCCCGCCTCGGGCCTGCCGTCCCGTACTGGCGTCGACTCTGACCTCGGTCAACGTGCGAGGCCACAAACCGCGTTCACGCAACAGTTGTCGCGCATGGCGCGGCCCGTCGGCTTCCAGCCGCCCTTTGCAGCCTTTGCCCTGTGCATCGTGAGCGCGATAGTCGAACGTCGGCACCGGCTAGTTCTCCTGGGTCACGCGCAGCAGTTCGTCGAGGCTGGTCATGCCATCCAGCACCCGCTGGCGACCATCCTGAAACAAACTGCGCGAGACCTGACGCGTCGCATCGACCAGCGCCTGCTCACTCGCGCCCTGGTGAATCAATGCGGCAACGGCAGGCGTCACGCTGATCAATTCGTAGATGCCGATACGCCCGCGATAACCGTGCTGGCACTGCTCGCATCCCGCGGCCCTGAACAGCTGCGCCGGCGCGGCCGGATCGAGTCCAAGGCGCTGACAGGCCGCCGCGTCCGCCGGGTACGAAACCTTGCAGTGGGAACACAATGTGCGCAGCAGACGCTGGGCCAGAATGCCCACCAGTGACGAGGCCAGCAGGTAGGCATCGACGCCCATGTCCACCAGACGCGTAACGGCACCAACCGCGCTGTTGGTGTGCAGGGTCGATAGCACCAGGTGCCCGGTCAGGGACGCCTGCACAGCGATCTCGGCCGTCTCGCCATCGCGGATTTCGCCGACCATCACCACGTCCGGGTCCTGGCGCAGAATTGCCCGCAGGCCTCGGGCAAACGTCATGTCCACCTTCGGATTGACCGGCATCTGTCCGACACCCGGCAGGTGATACTCGATAGGGTCCTCGACCGTCAGAATGTTGCGGGTCTGGTCATTCAGGCTGCTCAGCGCAGCGTACAGGCTGGTGGTCTTGCCGGAGCCGGTCGGCCCCGTCACCAACAGGATTCCGTGGGGTTTCCCCAGCAGATGACGCAACACTGCAAGGGTGTCGTCAGGCATGCCCAGCCGATGCAGATCAAGGCGGCCGGCCTGCTTGTCGAGCAGGCGCAGCACCACCCGCTCGCCGTGGGCTGAGGGCAGCGTCGAGACTCGCACATCGACTTCATGCCCGGCCAGGCGCAACGCCATTCGCCCATCCTGGGGCACGCGTTTTTCTGCAATGTCCAGGCGCGCCATGACCTTGATTCGCGACACCAACAGTGTCGCCAGTTCGCGCCGGGGCCTGAGCATTTCGCGCAGCTGCCCATCAACCCGCATGCGTACCGAGAGATACTGCTCGAACGTTTCCAGGTGCACGTCCGAGGCGTGCTCGCGCACCGCTTCACCGAGCAGCGCGTTGATCAGCCGGATGATCGGCGCGTCGCCCTGTTGCTCCAGCAGGTCAGCGGTTTGCGGGACCTGATCGACCAGACTGAGCAGGTCCAGCTCGTCGTCCAGCCCTTGGGCGACCTGCTCGACCGCGCTATGCCCCTCGCGATAGGCCGACGCCAGCCGCGCTGCATATTCATCGGCTGCGACAATCTGCATCGGCAGCTCACGGCCACACAGCCGGCGCGCTTCGGCCAACGCCGTCAGCGGCGCATCGCTACGCAGAACCAGGCGCAGGTCATCACCATCACGCTCCAGCAGCACGCCAAAACGTCGGGCGAACCCAAAGGGCAATTGCTCGCAGATTGCACTCATGACTTCACCGCGTCTTGCTGCGCAAGTCGAACGTCGGTGCGTCGGGATCCGGGTCGAACAACCCCCGCGCTTCTGCCGGCAGCAGCAGTGAATTGTTTTCCCCCGCCCCCGACTTGCTCAAGTCACGCAGCGCGTTGTAGCGCTGCTGACTGACCTGGGAAAGGTCTTCCTTGCTGCGCACGATGGTGGGGCGCAGGAACACCATCAGGTTGCTTTTGGTCTGGGTGTCGCGGTTCCAGCGGAACATCGCGCCCAGATAAGGAATGTCACGCAGCAGCGGCACGCCGCTTTTTTGAGTGCGCACGCTGTCGCGGATCAGGCCGCCAATCACGATGATTTCGCCATCGTCGGCGAGAATGGTGCTTTTGAGCGCGCGCTTGTTGGTGATCAAGTCAGAGGAATCAATGCCCGAAACCGACGGCGCAATATCCGACACTTCCTGCTCGACCTCCAGGCGCAGGGTCGAGCCCTCGTTGATGTAAGGCTTGATCTTCAGGCTGATGCCGACGTCTTTGCGCTCGACCGTGGTGAACGGGTTATCCGCGCCGTTGCTATTGGTGGCGTAGGAACCGGTCTTGAACGGCACGTTCTGGCCGACGATGATTTCCGCCTCCTGGTTGTCCAGGGTCAGCAGGCTCGGCGTCGACAGCAGGTTGCTGTGGGTATTGCTGGCCAGGGCCGAGATCAACGCGCCAAAGCGGTCGCTGCCCAGCCGCAACATCGCCCCTTCCGGCGCCGATTTTTTCTCGTCGAATTTCAACCCACCGACAATCGGGATGTCGGTTCCGGGAAAGTTGATAAAGCCTGACGCATCGCCGGTATTGAGGTTCCACTGGACGCCGACGGCTTCGGCGATATCTCCGGAGATTTCCACGATGGCGGCGTGGATCAAAACCTGGGCCCGGGGCTGGTCCAGCTGTCGGACGATGTTTTCTATGGTCCGCACCTGCGCTGGTTCTGCAATCAACACCAGCGCGTTCTGGCTTTCATCAGCCTTGATCATGAAATTTGAAACAGTCGATGTGTCCTTGGCATTGCCTAGGGTGGTTGCCTGCTTTCTGCCTTGGGTCATCGACTCGAGGATCTCGGCCAACTGCTTTGCATCGCTATGACGCAGGCGAATCACCCGCGCATTGTCCAGGGTCTCGCTGGCAGGTGTATCAAGCCTGCGGGCCAGATCGGTCAGGCGTTGGCGAACGGCTGGTGGACCGATGAGGATCAAACGGTTGGTTCGGCCGTCGGCCAGGACCTGTATGACTGCTTCGGTATTGCGCTTGCCCAGCGAGGCCTCCATCACGGGAGCAATGTCTGTCGCCTGAGCGTGACGCAGTTGAACGACCGCATGCAGATTGTTCTGGCCGGCATCCAATTGAGCGACAACCCTGGCGACACGCTTCACATTGGCGGCCGTATCAGTGACGACCACAGCGTTGGCTGATACCGATGGACCCACATAGCCGTTGGCCGATATCAGTGGTCTCACCAGCCCGGCAATGTCGGATGCGCTGCTGGTACTCAACTCGATGACCTGCGTGACATATTGCGAAGCCGTGGCATTTTTTGCAGTGCCGCTGCCGGCCCTGGTCTTGGCTTCAGCGACAGGGGTAATCAGGACGCGGTCACCTTCGTCGATCACGGTGAAATTGTGCGCATCGAGAACCGAATAGAACAGGCGACGCACGCCTTCGCGATCCAGGGCTTTGGGGGACATGACCGTGATGCGTCCGGAGACTCTGGGGTCCAGCACTACGGTGGTACCGAGAATGCCGGACATTTCTTCGACGATGTCCCGCAACTCGGCATTGTTCATCGCCAACTGCCATTGTTTTTCCTCGGCGCAAAGTACGCCCGGCAAGACTGCCATCGCCAAAACGAGGAAAAGCAGCGTGGTGCGCAGGGAATGCGCGCCGGTGTAGCTATTCATGGGTTAGATCACTCTGTCTGCCCGGAACTCGGGCGAAGGAAACGCGCGGCAGTGGTCACTGGTTGCGCAGCGACAGAAGGGTCGAGTCGCTGCAAAAAACGCGCGGTAGAAGGTGCAAGCGTTAAAAGCTCTTCGCGCCCCTTGTTCCACAACACGACTTGATTGAACTCCACGCGGCGAAGAACACTGCCACCGGGCAAGCGCTCACCCACTTGATAAAGGCGCGAGCCTTGCGCATTGCTTAGCAATGCCTTGGACAAACCATTGCTGACGACAAAACTGCCCTGCAAAGTCAGCGGCTCGGCACTGGGCTGCAGCGTGGTACCGGTCGACAGACCGAATACGCTGGATACCGCTGTCGCGTCCAATGGCTGTCGTGCCGGCAGTGCCGACGGAGCAGCAATGGCAGGCGGTGGTTTAGCCAGTTGCTCGCGAAAGTTGCGCTCTTGCCATACCAGGAATACTGCGCAGGTCACTGGCAATACGTACAAAAAAAGGCGGCCCAGGCGAACGCGAATGCGTTGGCTGATGAAATTTGAAAGTGCCATGTTTAACTCGATGCTCCACAGCAACACCGTCTTCAGACGACCCTGTTCAGGTCGCCTGAAGTACTGCGCTGTGAGTTACAGCTTGTTCCACGCCATGTGCCAGTGAGCACCGACACCTGGTTCGTACCCGTTCGCGGTGGGGCTGTACTGTTTGCAGTAGCCCGACTCAGGGAATGGCTTGCACTCAAAGACTTCATTGGTCTTTGGCTGCAGCACTTTGGTGCCGGCGGTGTAGCCGCTGATACCCTCAGGGAATACGAAGTCGTATTCGACGCCTGCGCCTTCACCGACGAGTTCTGCGGGTTGGCTGTCCTGAAGGGTCGTACGACCATCCAGAGTTGTGCCGGTCAATACCAGGGTGTGTGCGCCGGGATTGCTGCGAACATCCATCGAAAGAATATAGTTCTGCGCGCCAATCTCTTGTTTGAGGGAACCCACCGATTTCTGGTTTTCGTCGTACAGGTTGACTTCGATGTTCATTTTGCGCGTGGAGACAATGCCGAAATCGACTTTGGCCTGGCCTTTTTCAAGCTGATATTTTTCTGGCTTCGAACCGATGGCCAACCTGGCGCCAGGGTCTGGCAGGATGTCAGCCTTCACGATGTAACTGGTCACACCGCTTTCTTTTTGGGCGTACAGGCTGTTATTGCCTTTGATCGGCTCGATATTGCCGTTTTCGTCACGAACGCCGGCGCGGATGAGCTTGTGAGTCTGGTTGATTTTTTCAGCCAGCTTGAACGACCATTCGTTCGGTGAACCTTCCTCAGGGTTGTCGATACTGATTTCGACGCTGTACTGCGGGCTCTCACCGTTGGCGGTGAATGCGCGAGCCTTGACCTTGTCCCCGACCAGCAACGTATCCGAGGAAGCAATGCTGCCTACCCCCGACCAGCCACCCGGCAACTCAGGTTCTGCAAGGATGTTCACGTCCGCCACGTTATAAAACGCCGCGTCGGTATCACCCACGGTCCAGATCCCCAGAATCACGTGCTGACCGGATTTGTCAGCCGGGATTTGGCAATTTTGTTTGGCGCCGGCTACCGGAAGCTTATGACCGCCATCGACTGTGCAGAATGCCGCAGGTTCGAAAGTGGCCCGCGTGAGCGGTTCATTCGGGTTCCAGCCATTGCGGCTGATGAAGTACTCGTGCTTTGTGGCCGGGTGAGGAGCCGGATACTGCCATTGGAAATCAATGTTGCGATCCTTGATTTCCGTGAGGTGCCAGCGGTTCGCAGACTGAGCGTCCACGGCAGAGAACAGCGAGTGACCGCCACTCGCTATTTTGCCATCGACTGGCCCCTGCATCGGAGCACCGCCGATACCTGCCGGAAAGCCTTTGAAGGTTTCACCGACACTTTGCGGCTCGTATTGGGCTCCGCCACAGTTAACGTTTTTGCCTTGCTGGCAAAGCAGTGCACGCGAAGGCGGCACTTCAAGATATCCGTGGGCGGAAGCACTTTGCGACGCCAACATTGCCGACAACAACAGTACCGACGATGTGCCCGCAGTTAACGTAGCTCTCTTAACAAAAGTAACGCTCATAAATTCCCAACTTATCGAAATTAAGGCGCATAAATTGCGCCAGTGCTTGCGATATCGCCCTTTGCTTTCGCCTAGAGCAATCCATCAGGAATATTACGGAGCTTAAGGTAACCTCTATGTAGGATTAATCTTCAATAGCAGCTGGAAAACTCCACAGATGGAATTGTCTGACATCAAATTCCTGCAAACTCAGAAAATTTGTTTAATCGGTAATTAAACAGCACAAAAAAACCTGTCCGGCGCTAGTCCGGACAGGTTTTAGATTTGTTGCGTGTTAGTTACTGGTGATATTGCGCCGACAAATCATGCACAGCGCGCAGGAAGGCACCTGCGTGCTCCGGATCGACTTCCGGGGTAATGCCGTGACCGAGGTTGAACACATGACCACTGCCTTTGCCATAGCTGGCAAGAATGCGGCCTACCTCAGTGCGAATTGCTTCCGGCTTGGCATAGAGCACGGTCGGGTCCATGTTGCCTTGCAGGGCTACCTTGCTACCGACGCGGTCACGGGCGCTGCCGATGTCGCAGGTCCAGTCCAGGCCCAATGCATCAGCGCCAGCGTCAGCGATGCTTTCCAGCCACAGGCCGCCGCTCTTGGTGAACAGGATCACCGGCACCTTGCGACCTTCGTGCTCGCGAATCAGGCCGCTGACGATCTTGCGCATGTAGGCCAGGGAGAATTCCTGGTACGCCGCCGCCGAGAGGGCGCCGCCCCAACTGTCGAAGATCTGCACCGCTTGCGCGCCGGCCATGATCTGGCCGTTGAGGTAGCTGGTGACCGTCTGCGCGAGCTTGTCCAGCAGCAGGTGCAAGGCTTGCGGGTTGTCGTAGAGCATGGTTTTGGTCTTGCGGTAGTCTTTCGACGAGCCGCCTTCGACCATGTAGGTGGCCAGGGTCCATGGGCTGCCGGCAAAGCCGATCAGCGGCACGCGACCGTTCAGTTCGCGGCGGATGGTGCTGACCGCGTCCATGACGTAGCCGAGGTCTTTGTGCGGATCAGGGATCGGCAGGGCTTCGATGTCGGCCATTGTGCTGACGACTTTCTTGAAGCGCGGACCTTCACCGGTTTCGAAGTACAGGCCTTGGCCCATGGCATCGGGGATGGTGAGGATGTCGGAGAAGAGGATCGCCGCGTCCAGTTGTGGATAGCGGTCGAGCGGCTGCATGGTGACTTCGCAAGCGAACTCCGGGTTCATGCACAGGCTCATGAAGTCGCCGGCCTTGGCACGGCTGGCGCGGTATTCAGGCAGGTAGCGACCGGCCTGACGCATCATCCACACAGGAGTGACGTCTACGGGTTGCTTGAGCAGGGCGCGCAGGAAACGGTCGTTCTTCAGGGCAGTCATGTCGGCATCCGGAAAAAAAGTGCGGGCATTTTCTCAGAGCCGGGCGCAAAAGGCACGGTTGCAGGTCAGCCTTTTGTCTATCGGGTCAATTTGTCGCGGGGGAATGCTGACGTTGCAGCATCACAAAACACTGTGGGAGCTGGCCTGCCGGCGATGCAGACACCTCGGTTGGTCTGGTAGACCGAGGTGCCTGCATCGCCGGCAGGCCAGCTCCCACAGGTATTTCATTCCAGGATTGGAAGTTGGTTACACGCCCAGGTAATCCAGGATCCCTTCGGCGGCATTGCGGCCTTCGAAGATCGCCGTCACCACCAGGTCAGAACCGCGCACCATGTCGCCACCGGCGAAGATTTTCGGATTGCTGGTCTGGTGCTTGTACTGACCTTGTTCCGGAGCCACAACGCGGCCTTGGCTGTCGGTCTGGATTTCGAACTGCTCAAACCACGGCGCCGGACTTGGACGGAAACCGAAAGCGATGACCACGGCGTCGGCCGGGATGATCTCTTCGGAGCCCGGGATCGGCTCAGGGCTGCGACGACCACGGGCGTCCGGTTCGCCGAGACGGGTCTCGACCACTTTCACGCCTTCGACCTTGTCTTCACCAACGATGGCGATTGGCTGGCGGTTGTAGAGGAATTTCACGCCTTCTTCCTTGGCGTTCTTCACCTCTTTGCGCGAGCCGGGCATGTTCGCTTCGTCACGACGATAAGCACAGGTCACCGACTTGGCGCCCTGGCGGATCGAAGTACGGTTGCAGTCCATCGCCGTGTCGCCGCCGCCCAGGACCACGACCTTCTTGCCTTTCATGTCGACGAAATCTTCCGGCGACTTTTCAAAGCCCAGGTTGCGGTTGACGTTGGCGATCAGGAAGTCCAGCGCGTCGTACACGCCCGGCAGATCCTCACCGGCAAAACCGCCCTTCATGTAGGTGTAGGTGCCCATGCCCATGAACACGGCATCGTATTCTTCGAGCAGTTGCTCCATGGTCACGTCTTTGCCGACTTCGGTATTGAGACGGAACTCGATGCCCATGCCGGTGAAGACTTCGCGGCGATTGCTCAGCACGGTCTTTTCCAGCTTGAACTCGGGGATACCGAAGGTCAGCAGACCGCCGATTTCCGGGTTCTTGTCGAACACCACCGGAGTCACGCCACCGCGCACCAGCACGTCGGCACAGCCCAGGCCCGCCGGGCCCGCGCCGATAATCGCGACACGCTTGCCGGTCGGCTTGACCTTGGACATGTCCGGGCGCCAGCCCATGGCGAACGCGGTGTCGGTGATGTACTTCTCCACCGAACCGATGGTTACCGCGCCGAAGCCGTCGTTGAGGGTGCAGGCACCCTCGCACAGGCGGTCCTGGGGGCACACCCGGCCACACACTTCCGGCAGGGTGTTGGTCTGGTGCGACAGCTCCGCGGCCTGGAGGATGTTGCCCTCGGCCACCAGTTTCAGCCAGTTGGGAATGAAGTTGTGCACCGGGCACTTCCATTCGCAATACGGGTTACCGCAACCCAGGCAGCGGTGGGCCTGGTCGGCCGACTGCTGGGGTTTGAAGGGTTCGTAGATTTCCACGAACTCTTTCTTGCGTTGACGCAACAGTTTCTTCTTCGGATCCTTGCGCCCGACCTCGATGAACTGGAAGTCATTATTCAGACGTTCAGCCATTTTAAAACCTCATCAAACTCTTCAGGCGCATATCACTGCGGGTTGGCACGGGTGCTGGAAAGCAACGATTTCAGGTTGGCAGCCTTAGGCTTGACCAGCCAGAAACGGCGCAAGTAGTCATCGAGGTTTTCGGCGAGTTCACGACCCCACTCGCTGTCGGTTTCCGTGACGTACTCGTTCAGCACGTTTTGCAGGTGGCTGCGATAGGCTTCCATCGCCTCGCCGCTGATCCGCTGGATTTCCACCAGTTCGTGGTTTACCCGGTCAACGAAGGTGTTGTCCTGGTCGAGCACGTAGGCGAAACCGCCGGTCATGCCTGAGCCGAAGTTGTAACCGGTCTTGCCCAGGACGCAGACGAAACCACCGGTCATGTACTCGCAGCAGTGATCGCCAGTGCCTTCCACGACGGTATGGGCACCGGAGTTACGCACGGCGAAACGCTCGCCTGCGGTACCGGCGGCGAACAGCTTGCCACCGGTAGCGCCGTACAGGCAGGTGTTGCCGATGATGGCACTGTCCTGGGTCTTGTAGATGCTGCCTTTCGGCGGAACGATGACCAGCTTGCCGCCAGTCATGCCCTTGCCGACGTAGTCGTTGGCGTCGCCTTCCAGGTACATGTTCAGGCCGCCGGCATTCCACACACCGAAGCTCTGCCCGGCAGTGCCCTTGAAGCGGAAGGTGATTGGCGCGCTGGCCATCCCTTGGTTGCCGTGCTTGCGGGCGATATCACCGGAGATCCGCGCGCCGATGGAACGGTCGCAGTTGCAGATATCCAGGGCGAATTCGGCGCCGCTCTTGTCGTTGATTGCCGAGGTGGCCATGTCGACCATTTTCTCGGCCAGCAGGCCTTTGTCGAACGGCGGGTTGCGTTCCACGCCGCAGAACTGTGGCTTGTCCGCCGGCACGTGATCGCTGCCCAGCAACGGGGTCAGGTCCAGGTGATGCTGCTTGGCGGTCTGGCCTTCGAGGACTTCCAGCAGATCGGTACGGCCGATCAGCTCTTCGAGGGAACGAACGCCCAGCTTGGCCAGCCACTCACGGGTTTCTTCGGCGACGTAGGTGAAGAAGTTCACCACCATGTCGACGGTGCCGATGTAGTGATCCTTGCGCAGCTTCTCGTTCTGAGTCGCGACGCCGGTGGCACAGTTGTTCAGGTGGCAGATGCGCAGGTATTTGCAGCCCAGGGCGATCATTGGCGCGGTGCCAAAGCCGAAGCTTTCAGCGCCGAGGATGGCTGCCTTGATCACGTCGAGGCCGGTTTTCAAGCCGCCGTCGGTCTGTACCCGGACTTTGCCGCGCAGGTCGTTGCCGCGCAGGGTCTGGTGGGTTTCGGCCAGGCCGAGTTCCCACGGCGCGCCCGCGTATTTGATCGAGGTCAGCGGCGATGCGCCGGTGCCGCCGTCGTAGCCGGAGATGGTGATCAGGTCCGCATAGGCCTTGGCCACACCGGCGGCGATGGTGCCGACGCCCGCTTCTGCTACCAGCTTCACCGAGACCAGTGCCTTCGGGTTGACTTGTTTGAGGTCGAAAATCAGCTGCGACAAGTCTTCAATCGAGTAGATGTCGTGGTGCGGCGGTGGCGAAATCAGGGTCACGCCCGGCACTGCGTAACGCAGCTTGGCGATCAGACCGTTGACCTTGCCACCTGGCAGTTGACCGCCCTCGCCCGGCTTGGCGCCCTGGGCGACCTTGATCTGCAGCACTTCAGCGTTGACCAGGTATTCCGGAGTAACACCGAAACGGCCAGTCGCCACTTGTTTGATTTTCGAGCTCTTGATGGTGCCGTAGCGCGCCGGGTCTTCGCCGCCTTCACCGGAGTTGGAACGCGCACCGAGGCGGTTCATGGCTTCGGCCAGGGCTTCGTGAGCTTCCGGCGACAAGGCGCCCAGGGAGATACCAGCGGAGTCGAAGCGCTTGAGCACCGATTCCAGCGGTTCGATCTCGCTGATGTCCAATGGAGTGTCGAGGGTTTTGACTTTCAGCAGGTCGCGGATCATCGACACCGGGCGGTTGTCCACCAGCGACGTGTATTCCTTGAACTTGCTGTAGTCGCCCTGCTGCACAGCGGCTTGCAGGGTGTTGACCACGTCCGGGTTGTAGGCGTGATATTCGCCGCCGTGGACGAATTTCAGCAGGCCGCCTTGCTGGATCGGCTTGCGCGGGCTCCAGGCTTCGGTGGCCAGGGCTTTCTGCTCGGCTTCGATGTCGACGAAACGCGCGCCCTTGATACGGCTTGGCACACCACGGAAGCTCAGATTGCAGACTTCCTCGGACAGGCCGATTGCTTCGAACAGTTGTGCTCCGCGATAGGAGGTGATGGTCGAGATGCCCATCTTCGACAGGATCTTCAGCAGGCCCTTGGTGATGCCTTTACGGTAGTTCTTGAACACCTCGTAGAGGTCACCCAGTACTTCACCGGTACGGATCAGGTCGCCCAGCACTTCGTAGGCCAGGAACGGATAGACGGCAGAGGCGCCGAAACCGATCAACACGGCGAAGTGATGCGGATCGCGAGCGGTAGCGGTTTCCACCAGGATGTTGGAGTCGCAACGCAGGCCTTTTTCGGTCAGGCGGTGGTGCACCGCGCCGGTGGCCAGGGATGCGTGAATCGGCAACTTGCCCGGGGCAATGTGACGATCGCTCAGCACAACCTGGGTACGACCGGCGCGCACAGCTTCTTCAGCCTGATCGGCAACGTTGCGGATCGCCGCTTCAAGGCCGACGCTTTCGTCGTAGTTCAGATCGATGATCGCGCGCTCGAAGCCCGGACGATCGAGGTTCATCAGCGAGCGCCACTTGGCCGGGGAAATGACCGGCGAGCTGAGGATCACGCGCGAAGCGTGTTCCGGCGACTCCTGGAAGATGTTGCGCTCGGCACCGAGGCAGATCTCCAGCGACATGACGATGGCTTCACGCAGCGGGTCGATCGGCGGGTTGGTGACCTGCGCGAATTGCTGGCGGAAATAGTCGTACGGCGTGCGCACGCGCTGGGACAGCACGGCCATCGGCGTATCGTCGCCCATCGAGCCCACGGCTTCGTAGCCTTGCTCGCCGAGTGGACGCAGCACCTGGTCGCGCTCTTCGAACGTGACCTGATACATCTTCATGTATTGCTTGAGCTGATCGACGTCGTAGAACGCCGAACCGTGGTCGTTGTCTTCCATGGTTGCCTGGATGCGCAGGGCATTCTTGCGCAGCCATTGCTTGTACGGATGACGGGACTTCAAGCGGTTGTCGATCGCATCGGTGTCGAGGATCTGGCCGGTTTCTGTGTCCACGGCAAAGATCTGGCCCGGGCCGACACGCCCCTTGGCAATCACGTCTTCAGGCTGGTAGTTCCAGACACCGATTTCCGAGGCCAGGGTAATGAAGCCGTTCTTGGTGGTGACCCAACGCGCCGGACGCAGGCCGTTACGGTCGAGCAGGCACACCGCGTAGCGACCGTCGGTCATTACCACGCCGGCCGGACCGTCCCACGGTTCCATGTGCATCGAGTTGTACTCGTAGAACGCACGCAGATCCGGGTCCATGGTTTCGACGTTCTGCCACGCAGGCGGAATGATCATCCGCACGCCACGGAACAGGTCGATGCCACCGGTGACCATCAGCTCGAGCATGTTGTCCATGCTCGAAGAGTCGGAACCTACGCGGTTGACCAGCGGGCCGAGCTCTTCCAGGTCCATCAAATCGTTGGTGAACTTGGTGCGACGGGCCACGGCCCAGTTGCGGTTACCGGTGATGGTGTTGATCTCGCCGTTGTGCGCCAGGAAGCGGAACGGTTGAGCCAGCGGCCATTTCGGCAGGGTGTTGGTGGAGAAGCGCTGGTGGAACACGCAAATCGAGGTTTGCAGGCGCTCATCGCTCAGGTCTGGATAGAAGGCGGTCAAATCCGCCGGCATCATCAGGCCTTTGTAAATGATGGTCTTGTGCGAAAAGCTGCAGACGTAGTGGTCGCTATCGGCGGCGTTGGCGACCGAGGAGCGACGACGGGAGGTGAACAGCTTGACGGCCATGTCCTGATCGCTCAGGCCTTCACCGCCGATGTACACCTGCTCGATCTGCGGCAGGCGCTCAAGGGCCAGGCGGCCGAGGACGCTGGTGTCGATTGGCACTTTGCGCCAACCGACGAGCTGCAGGCCGGCGGCCAGGATCTCGCGGTTCATGTTCTCGCGAGCGGCTTCGGCTTTGACCGGGTCCTGGTTGAAGAAGACCATGCCCACGGCATATTGCTTGGGCAGTTCGACGCCGAAGGTTTCCTGGGCGATCGCTCGCAGGAACACGTCCGGCTTTTGAATCAGCAGACCGCAACCGTCACCGGTCTTGCCGTCGGCATTAATCCCACCGCGGTGGGTCATGCAGGTCAGGGCCTCGATGGCCGTTTGCAAAAGGGTATGACTGGGCTCGCCCTGCATATGGGCTATCAGGCCGAAACCGCAGTTATCCTTGAATTCATCTGGTTGGTACAGACCTGCTTTCATAGACACTTTCTCACCAGGCTGCCTCTTTTCGAGGCAAATTTCTTTTCAATTCAACCACTTACCATCCGCGCCGAACGTACGCCAGCTTTGCGGGGGCAAAAGGGAGGTCATTGTACACACCGACACTTGGCCTCACAAATTTGGCGACGAAATGTCGCAAATTCATGTCGCATTTGTGAAAGGTTTAAAGCGATCCGCTGTGCTAGTCAAAACTTTTTTAATTTTGACCGCTACGACTCAAAGACTACTGTGACGCAGACACCACAAGGCACGCAGCCTGAACGGTTGCGCGCACTTGTAGAAATTTTGAGGTGCTTGGAGAGGCGGCCTGGGTAAGGCCGCCGAATCTTCAGCGAGTTGTTGCCAGTTCCTGTTGGACGCTGGCGACAGTGCGAGGCCAAGGTTTACCAGCCTGAACCTTCGCTGGCAAGGCCTTGATGGCGGAAACGGCCGCATCACGATTGGCAAAACTGCCATAGGTGATCACGTAGAGCGGCTTGCCATTGAGGACTTTCTTGAAATAACGGTACTCGCCGCCCTGCTCCTTGACGAAGCTCTGGGCGGCCGATTCGGAACTGGTACCGAGGATCTGCACCACGTAATTGCCCGGAGCCTGACCGGCGTACCAGGTGCCACCCGCAGCCTTGGCCGCAGGAGCCGGTTTCTCGGCAGGCTTGGCAGCTGCTGCGGCGACGGCTGGCTTGGCCGGGGCTGGAGCTGGCTTGGCGGCAGGAACCGGCGCCGGTTTGGCGGTAGCTACCTGAGCAGGTGCTGGCGTCGGTTTGGCAGCAGGTGTTGGCGCCGGGCCAGCCGGCACGCCCGAAGGCGGCGCAGTGGTGGTTACAGTCGGCGGTGTTTCGCTGGAGCCTTCGAGCGGCACGCCGTCGTCGCCCTCGGTGATGCCACCGGCCGCTTCGGCCAATGGACCGCGCATGACCGGTTGCGAGTTGCCGACCAATGGCAATGGCATTGGCTGGGTGTTGCCGGCGAATTCAACGGCGGGAGCACCACCATTGGCCTGCGATTGCCCCTCCCCCAATGGCAGTTGCGCTTGCTCATTGGCCGGAGCCCCCGTGGTCGGTGCCTTGTTGCGACCTGGAATCAACCAGGCGGCAGCTACCGCGACCACGACGACGGCGGAAATCGCCAATACGTGTTTCTTCGGCATATTGAACCCCATTCTTGGACGCTTGACCGCTGAGCGGCTGGCAATCATGGCTTCGATCATTGCATCACGGGCGACCTGATTGATGTTGCCAGGCCAGCCTTCGGAGCTTTCGTGAATATCAGAGATCTGATCCGCGGTAAAAAGTTCGATACCCCGGCCGGCGCCTTCAAGCCGCTGGTCCAGGTATTCGCGTGTTTCTTCTTCGCTGTAAGGTTGCAATTCAATGACGTGGAAGCGCTCTTCCTCAAGGTGCAAAGCATCAAGCTGAGCGATCAGCGATGATTCACCGAACAGGAATACGTGCGGGCGACCTTCCGGTGCACCGGCAGCCAGGGCCATCAAAGCCTCAAGCGCGGACTCGTCGAGTTGCTCAGCATCGTCCACCAGCAGATAGACTTCCTGCCCGGTGAGTGCCAGTTGCACCACTTGGGCCAGAATCGCGCCCACATCGGCCTGAGCGACGTCCAGGGCCTGGGCCACCTGACGCAGTACACCCGCCGCATCGCCGGCACCCCGGGCGGATACCACCACGCTTTGCACCGACTGTTTGTTGGTGCTCGCCACCAGGGCCTGACGCAACAAGGTCTTGCCGCTACCTTGGGGGCCGGTGACCACCAGCAGCAGCTGGCTATAGCGCGCCAGGTGATGTAACTGCCCCAACACCGGTTTGCGCTGGGCCGGGAAAAATTTGAAGCCAGGCACCCGTGGAGCAAATGGGTCATGACTCAACTGGTAATGGCCGAGGAAAGCCTCGTCGGCATGCAAACTAGTCATTGTGTTCTTATTAACCTTTCAGCTGAGCCAGAGCGCGGTAATCCGCCCCCAGCGTGGCCTGTAGAACCTCTTTCGGATAATCGTCGGTCACCACCGCTTCGCCCATGTGGCGCAGCAGCACCAGGCGCAAACGACCGTCGATCACTTTTTTATCTATTGCCATGTGCTCGAGAAAATCGGCTTCAGTCATCTCTTCTGGCGGAACGACCGGCAGGCCGGCTCGCTGGAACAGGCGAATACCGCGATCGCGCTCCTGTTCGGTGATCCAGCCGAGGCGCGCGGACATTTCCAGCGCCATTACAGTGCCGGTAGCCACCGCTTCCCCATGGAGCCACACACCATACCCCATGTGGGTTTCAATCGCGTGGCCGAAGGTATGCCCCAGGTTCAACGTGGCACGAACACCGGTCTCTTTCTCGTCGGCGCCGACCACGGCAGCCTTGGCCGCACAGGAACGCTCGATGGCGTAGGTCAGCGCCTGTTGATCCAGATTGCGCAGCCGATCGACGTTTTCTTCAAGCCAGGTCAGGAACGGCTCATCACAGATCAGCCCATACTTGATGACTTCGGCTAGCCCGGCGGACAGTTCGCGGGCCGGAAGGGTATTGAGGCTGGCGGTATCGATCAGCACCACGTTCGGCTGATAGAAGGCGCCGACCATGTTCTTGCCCAGCGGATGGTTGATCCCGGTCTTGCCGCCCACCGAAGAGTCGACCTGCGACAGCAGGGTGGTCGGCACCTGGATGAAATCGACACCGCGCTGATAGCAGGCGGCCGCAAAACCGGCCATATCGCCGATCACACCGCCACCCAGGGCGATCACCGTGGTGCGGCGGTCATGCCGGGCGGTCAACAGACCGTCGAAAATCAGTTGCAGGGTTTCCCAGGTCTTGAAGGCCTCGCCGTCGGGCAACACCACGGAAATCACCGAGAACTGCGCCAGGCTGCGAGTCAGACGCTCGAGATAGAGCGGCGCGACAGTCTCGTTGGAGATGATGGCTACTTGCCGACCGCGAATGTGCGGGGCCAGCAGCTCAGGCTGATCCAACAAACCTTCGCCAATATGAATCGGGTAGCTGCGCTCGCCTAGATCGACCTTGAGTGTCTGCATGTGTCCCCACAGTGAAGATGAATCAGGCGTCCTGCCTTGAGTTAACGAATATCCACGGCCTCTGCTGGTCTGACGCCGTTCCGGAGCCTTGCGCCACAGTCTTGAGCGACCATGGCAGGACGCCGAGGATAGCGCATTTCGTCCGGCGCTTTAACGGGGCGGCAGATGCTGCAAGCGTTCAAGGATGTCGAGCACGACCATTCGCGGCGGTCGCTCATCGGTTTCGACCACCAGGTCGGCAATTTCCCGATAGAGCGGATCGCGGATCGCCAACAGATCCCGAAGGGTCTTGGCCGGGTCGGCGGTACGTAACAGGGGCCGGTTGCGATCGCGAGAGGTGCGACCGACCTGCTGCTCAACAGACGCGTGCAGATAAACCACTCGCCCACCGGCATGCAGCGCCCGGCGATTGGCTTCGCGCATCACCGCGCCACCGCCCGTCGCCAGCACCACGCCATCGTAGTCGCACAGCTCGGCAATCATTGCCTGCTCGCGGTCCCGAAAGCCCGGTTCGCCTTCTTTATCGAAGATCCATGGGATATTGGCGCCCGTGCGCAATTCAATTTCCTTATCGGAATCTTTGAACGGCAGGCGCAGCTCTTTGGCCAGCAACCGGCCGATGGTGCTTTTGCCAGCGCCCATCGGTCCAACAAGAATCAAATTTCGCACAGAATCAATGACTCACAGCAATCGCCTGATTATTCATGATACGCGGAGTGAGGAATACCAACAGCTCGGATTTTTTCTCCGAAACCACATCACGCCGGAAAAGGCGGCCAAGATACGGCACATCGCCAAGAAATGGCACCTTATCTACGACCTTGCTTTGAGTATTTGAGAAAACGCCGCCAATTACGATGGTCTCGCCATCCGTGACCAGCACCTTGGCGTTCACTTCGTTTTTCTTGATCGGCGGTACATCCTGCACCTTGTTCAGGTAGTCCGGCTCGTCCTTGGTGACTTTGACCTCCATGATGATCCGATTGTCAGGAGTGATCTGCGGGGTCACTTCCAGAGACAGCGATGCCTCCTTGAACGACACCGAGGTAGCGCCACTGGAACTGGCTTCCTGATAGGGAATTTCGGTGCCCTTGAGGATTTTGGCGGTCTCCTTGTCGGACGTGACCACCTTGGGCTGCGAGACGATTTCCCCGTTGCCGGTCTTCTCCATGGCCGACAACTCCAGATCCAGCAAGACATTGTCGGTGATGAAGGCAATGCCGATTCCCGATGTATTGTTTACAACCCCCATATCGACGAACGGTGAATTGGTGCTGGTGCTGCCTGGTGTTCCGAGGATCGATGAGGCATCGTCGCCGCCATTTTTTATTCCCGACGCGTTCCAGTTACCCCTGTTGCGGATCGAGCCACCCCAGCGCACGCCCAGGCTTTTGTCGTAGTCGACATTAGCCTCGACGATCCGCGCCTCGATCATGACCTGGCGCACCGGAATATCCAGTTGTGCCACGATCTGGCGCAACTCCTCGAGCCGATCCTGGGTCTGGTAGGCAATGATATTGTTGGTCCGCTCATCAACGGTGATCGAACCCCGCTCATCGGCTTTCACTTCGGCGCTGGTCACCGACTGGAACAGCTTGGCGATATCGGCTGCCTTGGCGTAGTTGACTTGCAACAACTCGCGGCGCAGCGGCGCGAGATCTTCGATCTGCCTCTGCGATTCCAGTTCTTGCCGCTCGCGGGCGGCGATTTCATCGGCTGGTGCAACCAGCAGGACATTACCGACCTGGCGTTTATCCAGACCTTTGGTTTTCAGTACCAGATCCAGCGCCTGATCCCAGGGCACATTGTGCAAGCGCAAGGTTATACCGCCCTGGACGGTATCGCTGGCCACCAGATTCAGGTTGGTGAAATCTGCGATCAGTTGCAGTACTGAACGCACATCGATGTCCTGGAAGTTCAGCGAGAGCTTTTCCCCGCTGTAGGCATTGCGGTCGGCATTACGCTTGCGCAGGTCGTCGGCGGTCTTCGGACGGACGCTAACCGTGAGTTTGTTATCGGTCTGATAGGTCGAGTATTCGTACGGTCCACCAGGCTCAATACTGATGGTGGCCCGATCGCCGGTCGCGCTGGCGCTGACGAACTGCACCGGTGTAGCGAAGTCTTTCACGTCCAGGCGTACGCGCAATCGCTCGGGCAATCCAGTCCTGGCGAAGCCGAGGATGATCTTGCCCCCGCGCTCCTGGACCTCCGGCACGATCGACGGATCCGACAGGTCGATGAGCACATTGCCCTCACCTTGGGGGCCACGCTGGAAATCAACACCACCAATAGCCTTGCCTGCCGACAGACTGGCCCGGGGCGGGGCCGGCGTTACAGTGGCCACCTGCCCTGCCTGCGCCCCCTGCGCAGCCGGTCCGACCACCACGAAGAGATCGTAGCCCTCTACCCGCGCGCTGTACGCTGCGCGCCGGGTCAGATTGATGATCAGCCGCGTGCGGTCTGCAGCCTCCACCACCGTGGCGCTGCGGGCATTGCCGTTACCCAGGTCGCGGGTCTTGCTGGTCAGCCGGCTGACGACACCGGGCAAGTCCAGGGCAATACGTGCCGGCGAGTCTGTGGTGTAACCCCGAGGCGTGGGAGGCGGCTGGTCGAACGACAATTTCAGCTCGACGCGATCTCCCGGCAGTGCGGCGACGTCCAGCGCCGTGAGGCTGGATGCGCAGACCATCGGCGACAACAACGCTATCCATAGCGAACGGCCGATGGCGGTGAAAATCCTGTTCATTTTTCGAGTTCCACTATGAGTGCTGTTTCAAAGGGAGAATCCGGGGGCGTTCCAGCCAGGCACCTTCACCGTCGGGGATAATTTCCACCACATCGACTTGCGAGCCGCTGATCGCGATTATTCGCCCGTCATTACGCCCCAGGTAATCGCCGACTTTCAGCCGATGCACGCCACCAGCCCCGCGCAGCAGCGCAAAAGATCCGGTTGCATTGGAGATTGTGCCGACCATTTCAAACTGCTCGATATTGAAACCTTCGAGGTATTGCTTGTCCCGATAGGGGTCGGGACTGACGGCGCGCGAGCCGTGGTCACCAACTGCCGAATCGAGTCTGACCTGCTGCGAAAACGGACTGCGCAGATTCGCCGCGCTGTAGGTGAATGTCGGGTAAGACCGGAATGTCGGCGTTGGTTCAATTTTGCCGGGGGCTCGCTGGCGCATTTCGCTCATGTACGCGTCAACGTCACTGAAGTCATTACCGGCGTCACAAGCGGCGAGCACAGCCGACAACACCGCGACCGATAAACAACGTGCAGGGCTCATTGATGCAGCCCCTGGTCGTTGTAGCGGTAAGTCCTGGCCAGGATATTCATGCGCAACTTCGGACCAGCATCCGGATTGACCGGCACCAGGTCGAAGTCATGCAGGGTCACGATCCGCGGCAAACCACTCACGCCACTGACGAACCTGGCCAGGTCGTGATAGGCGCCGGTGACGGTGATCTGGATTGGCAGTTCGATGTAGAACGGCTGGGAAATCTCCGGCAGCAGTTTGATCTCTTCAAACTCCAGGCCGCTGCCCAGACCGGTACGCGTGATGTCCTCCAGCAGGCCAGGCACTTCAGTGTCACTGGGTAGTTGCCCCAGCAGCACGTTGAAAGAACTCTGCATTTCTTTCAGTTGCTGCGTGTAGAGCTCCATACTCGCTGCCACTTGGGTTTTGGCGGCGAATCGCTCCATTAGCAGGAGCTCCTCCTCATGCTTGAGATTGAGTTGGCTCTCAAGTTCACGGGTAGAAAAATTGTAGCCCGCCGCAACCACCACAATCATGACCAGGACGGCCACCAGGAACTTGATGACTGGTGGCCAGGAACCCATGTTGCTGGTATCCAGGTCGTTGATGTCGATCCTGCGCAGTCCTTCGACCCATTCAGACGGACTCATTGCCCGTCCTCCGCTGCCGCAGGCTGAGTCTGGCGAACGCTCAGTTGAAAAACGTTAGCCTGCCCCATCTGACCGGCGGTGGTCGTTTTGACTTCGGTAAGGCTCGGCGCGCCGAACCAGTCCGAAGCCTCCAGATTGCGCATCAGGTCCGACACACGATTGTTCGATTGCGCCACGCCAGTGATGAACAGGTTGCGGCCGGTCATTTCCACTTCAGTGAAATACACGCCATCGGGCAAGGTGCGCGCCAACTGGTCGAATATCCGCCCGCTGATCTGTCGGTTAACTTGCAGGTCCTGGATGATGCGCATGCGCTCGAGCAGTTGCTGGCGGCGATCCCTGAGGTCATCGACCTGTTTGATGCGCTCCTCGACCACAGTAATCTGCCCACCGATGTAATCATTGCGCGCGACTTGTCGGTCAATGGCGGCGCTGACAACCTGGTTAGCGATCAAAACCGCCCCTGCCGAACCCACCAGCACGGCCAGAAGAATCAGCAGAAACTGTTTACGCCGGACTTCCCGCTGCTCGTCGCGCCAGGGTAAAAGATTGATCCGCGCCATTCAGTCGAAACTCCGCATGGCCAGCCCGCAGGCAATCAGAAGTGCCGGCATGTCACTCACCAGAGCCGCCTTGCTGACCTTGCCGGACAGGGACATGCCCAGAAACGGGTTTGCCACCTGCGTCGCAGTGCCCAATCGCTGTTCTATCAATTGATCCAGCCCCGGGACCGACGCCGTCCCGCCCGCCAACAGAATGTGGTCGACCGAGTTGTACTGACCGCAAGCGAAGAACTGCTGCAGCGAACGCGACACTTGCTGTACCAGCAGCTCACAGAACGGCTGCAACACCTCGCTGACGTAATCGTTCGGCAACCCGCCATTCTTCTTTGCCAGCCCCGCCTGCTCCATTGTCAGGCCATAACGGCGCTGGATGTCTTCCGTCAGCTGGCGGCCACCGAACAACTGCTCGCGTGTGTAGATAGTCCGCCCGCCGCGCAACACGCTCAGGGTGGTCATCGTCGCGCCAATGTCCATCACCGCTACCGTCACGGGCTCCCGGGCAGCCTCCAGCCGGCGGGAAAGCAACTCATATGAACGCTCCAGCGCATAAGCCTCCACGTCGACCACACGGGCGGTCAGACCGGCAAGCGCCAGCGCGGCTTCACGGACTTCGACGTTTTCCTTGCGGCAGGCGGCGAGCAGTACGTCGACGCGCCCGGGATTACGGGCCGAGAGACCCTGGACCTCAAAGTCGATCGCCACTTCATCCAGCGGATAGGGAATGTACTGATCTGCCTCGACCTTCAGCTGGCGGTCCATCTCGTCGTCACCAAGGCCGGCATCCATCTCGATGGTTTTGGTGATCACCGCCGAGCCCGCCACCGCCACTGCCGCCTTCTTGAGGCTGGTTCTGGCCTTGAGCAGCGCACGCGTAAGGGCCTGCGCCACCGCATCGACCTCGACAATGTTTTTCTCGATGACGGCACCGACAGGCAGTGACTCCACCGCGTAGGCTTCGACCCGGTAATGCTCCCCCTGGCGACTGAGCTCCAGAAGCTTGACCGAGGTGGAGCTGATGTCGATTCCCAAAAGCGTATTGGTCTTTTTGTTGAAGAGTCCTGGCACTACAAATTCCCTATGACTTTCCGTGAGTTACGGACTGTGCAATATCCATTGCGTTCAAACCGCCCGTCTTGACACCAGTGCAAATGACGCTCTCGACGGAAAAATGCTTATAATGCCCAGCGTTTTTTTCCGCTTTTTGCTCGAGCGCGGGACGTTCTCCTTGTTTGCCCGAACCCTGCTGCCCAATTCATTCTTTGCCCTGGATATCCAAAAGCCTTGATTCGTCTGCTGAAGTTTTTCGGTTGGTCCATCGTCGCGGTTTTCTGCGGACTCCTCTTGGGTCTGAGCGGGGCGTTTCTCTACCTTAGCCCTGGTTTGCCATCGGTGGAGGCGCTGCGAAGCATCCAGTTGCAGATCCCTTTGCGGGTGTACAGCAGCGATAACAAGTTGATTGCAGAGTTTGGCGAAATGCGCCGAACCCCGATCCGTTTCGCCGACATTCCCCCCAATTTCATTAATGCGTTACTAAGTGCTGAAGACGACAATTTCGCCAACCACTACGGCGTAGACCCCAGCAGCCTGATGCGTGCCGCCACCCAACTGGTAAAAAGCGGACACATCCAGTCCGGCGGCAGCACCATCACCATGCAGGTGGCGAAGAACTTCTTCCTGACCAGCGAACGCAGCTTCTCGCGCAAAACCACTGAAATCCTTCTGGCCCTGCAGATCGAACGACAGCTGACCAAGGACGAAATCCTTGAGCTGTACGTCAACAAGATCTATCTGGGCAACCGTGCCTACGGTATCGAGGCAGCGGCGCAGGTCTATTACGGCAAGTCGATCCGCGACGTCAGCCTGGCGCAGATGGCGATGATTGCCGGCCTGCCCAAGGCGCCGTCGCGCTTCAACCCGCTGGCCAATCCGGCGCGCAGCAAGGAGCGTCGCGACTGGATCCTGGGGCGCATGTACAAGCTCGGAAAAATCAGCGAAGCCGACTACACCACCGCGATCAACGAACCATTGAACGCCAGTTATCACGTGCCGACACCGGAAGTGAACGCACCTTACATCGCCGAAATGGCGCGGGCCGAAATGGTCGGCCGGTACGGCAGCGACGCATATACCGAAGGCTTTCGCGTCACCACCACGGTACCGAGTGATCTGCAGGAGCTGGCCAACACCGCAGTCCATGAAGGCTTGATGACCTATGACCAGCGCCACGGCTATCGCGGCCCCGAGTCACGCCTGCCGGGCAAGACCCGTGAAGCCTGGGCCACCGAACTGACCAAGCAACGCACCATCAGCAGCCTGGAACCGGCCATCGTCACCCAGGTCGACAAGAACGGCCTGCAAGTACTGACCCGTGGCGGTGAGGGACATGTCAGCTGGGACACCATGAAATGGGCCCGCCCGTTCCTTAACACCAACAGCATGGGCCCCAATCCGAAGCAGCCTGCGGATGTGGCCCAGGTCGGCGACCTGATTCGCGTGCAGCGCCAGGCGGACAACTCGCTGAAATTCAGCCAGATCCCGCAAGCCCAGGGCGCGCTGGTTTCCCTGGACCCGCAGAACGGCGCCATACGCTCACTGGTCGGCGGCTTCGCCTTCGAGCAGAGCAATTACAACCGCGCAATGCAGGCCAAGCGCCAACCGGGTTCGAGCTTCAAGCCGTTTGTGTACAGCGCTGCGCTGGATAGTGGCTATACCGCCTCCAGCCTGGTGAACGATGCCCCGATCGTATTTGTCGACGAGTACCTGGACAAGGTCTGGCGTCCGAAGAACGACACCAACACCTTCCTCGGCCCGATCCGTCTGCGCGAAGCGTTGTACAAGTCGCGCAACCTGGTATCGATCCGCCTGTTGCAGGCGATGGGCGTTGGCAAAACCATCGACTACATCACTCGCTTTGGCTTCAACAAGCAGGACCTGCCGCCCAACCTGTCCCTGGCGCTGGGCACCGCTACCCTGACGCCCATGGAAATCGCCACCGGCTGGAGCACCTTCGCCAACGGCGGCTACAAGATCACCCCGTACATCATCGACAAGATCGAAAGCCGCAATGGCGACACGCTGTTCGTCGCCAACCCGCCAAGCGTGCCTCAGGGCGGCACCATCAGCGACGGCATCGCCGTACCGGCCGCTGAAGCGTTTACCGTCAATGCGACCCCGGCCGAAACCCCGGGCACTACGCCAGCGCCACAAACACCGGCGGTGGCCGAACGTATCGTCGATGGGCGCACCACTTACATCCTCAACAGCATGCTCGAGGACGTGATCAAGCGCGGCACCGGTCGACGCGCTTTGGCCTTGGGTCGCAGCGACCTCGCCGGCAAGACAGGTACCACCAACGAATCCAAGGACGCCTGGTTCTCCGGGTATAACGCCGATTACGTCACCACCGTGTGGACCGGCTTCGATCAGCCCGAGAGCCTGGGCCGCAAGGAATTCGGCGGTACAGTCGCGCTGCCGATCTGGATGAGCTACATGGGTGCGGCCCTCAAAGACAAGCCGCCACACACCCAGCCGGAACCGGAGGGCATTCTAAGCCTGCGCGTAGACCCGATCAGCGGCCGTGCCGCCACTCCAGGCACGCCAGGTGCGTACTTCGAGCTGTTCAAGGCCGAAGACACCCCGCCGTCAGCCGACGAACTGGGCAACGGCAATCTTCCTGGCAGCCCGCTGCCGGCTGACGAAGCTGCGCCGATCGACTTGTTCTGATCATGTAGCGCAATGCAAAAGCCCCGGCTCGTGAGAGTCGGGGCTTTTTATTGTCAATGGGTTATGTGCTGACTGGACTGGCCCTATCGCTAGCAGGCTAGCTCCCACAGAGGATCGCATTTCAAGGTGGGAGCTAGCCTGCTGGCGATGCGGCCGTCACTCTAGACACAAAACTTTCAGGCACAAAAAAGCCCCGACTCTCACGAGCCGGGGCTTTTTGTTGAAGCGCTACAACGACTTAGCCGTTGAACACATCATCCACGCTTTTGAGCGGGTAGTTCTTCGGATACGGCAGGGTCGCCACGCCGGTTTCGATCGCAGCCTTGGCCACAGCGTCGGAGATCAGGGTGATCAGACGGGCATCCATTGGTTTTGGAATGATGTACTCACGACCGAATTCCAGCTTGATGCCGCCGTAGGCGTCGCACACTTCCTGAGGCACTGGCAGCTTGGCCAGTTCGCGCAGGGCATTGGCAGCAGCCACTTTCATTTCTTCGTTGATGCGCTTGGCGCGAACGTCCAGGGCACCACGGAAGATGAACGGGAAGCCCAGTACGTTGTTGACCTGGTTCGGGTAGTCCGAACGGCCGGTAGCCATGATCACGTCGTTACGCGTGGCGTGGGCCAGTTCCGGGGAGATTTCCGGATCCGGGTTGGAGCACGCGAACACGATCGGGTTGGCCGCCATCGACAGCAGGCCCTCAGGGCTCAGCAGGTTCGGGCCGGACAGGCCGACGAATACGTCCGCGCCTTGCAGTGCGTCAGCCAGGGTGCGCTTGTCAGTCGCGTGAGCGAACACGGCCTTGTACTGGTTCAGGTCGTCACGGCCGGAATGGATCACGCCGGTACGGTCAACCATGTAGATGTTTTCGATGTTGGCGCCCATGCTCACCAGCAATTTCATGCAGGAGATAGCGGCGGCGCCGGCGCCCAGGCAAACGATCTTGGCTTGCGCCAGGGTTTTGCCGGCGATTTCCAGGGCGTTGATCATGCCTGCGGCGGTCACGATGGCGGTGCCGTGCTGGTCATCGTGGAATACCGGAATGTCGCACTGCTCGATCAGGGTGCGCTCGATCTCAAAGCACTCAGGCGCCTTGATGTCTTCCAGGTTGATGCCGCCGAAGGTGATGGAGATGCGCTTGACGGTGTCGATGAAGGCTTGCGGGCTTTCGGAGTCGACTTCGATGTCGAAAACATCAATGCCGGCGAAGCGTTTGAACAGTACGCCTTTGCCTTCCATTACTGGCTTGGAGGCCAATGGGCCGAGGTTACCCAGGCCGAGAATCGCGGTGCCATCGGAAATAACTGCGACCAGGTTGCCTTTGCCGGTGTACTTGTAGGCCAGTTCAGGATCGCGGGCGATCTCGCGCACTGGTTCGGCTACGCCCGGGCTGTAGGCCAGCGACAGGTCGCGGGCGGTAGCAGTGGCCTTGGTGAGCTCGACACTCAGCTTCCCTGGACGAGGATTGGCATGATATTCGAGAGCGGCAGTTTTCAGATCAGACATTTTGGCATTCCGCTTTTTACTGTGGGACAGACTGGTCAGCGAGGATACGCGCCTCGCAAAGTCCCCACAAGACTGACCGGTCACCCCTGTCAAGCGCCCTGCTCTACGACTTTGGCCCAAGAGCCACGGAACACAAGGGATACAGTGTTCACAATCGAAATAAAAAATGTCTACAATTTTTTATCATTGCGTTGCCTGAAGCATCGCCGGGTCGGTCAATTGCAACATCCAGCGCGCCTGCCCTTCCTTTCGCCCTCCACGTCGCGAACGGTCCAGCACCCAGCCGCGAGCCTCGACTTGCCTGCCTTTCAACCCTTCCAGAGATTTTTCATCGAACCGCGCCAGCCAATTGGGGGCAACGTGCAATACAACTGAATCCTGCAACTCGATCCAAAACCCGCCGCGATTGCGTTGAACCTTGCTCACACGACCGCTGAGCACGGCAAAGCCGGGAGCGTTGATCTGATCCGCTTTCAGCACAGGTGACTGGCGCCACACGCCGAGCCCGGCCTGACGGGCGCTGCGTTCCGCCTCTTGCTGACAGAAGACCAGATCGACATTCGGTGCGACCGCGACGTGAAAACCCAGGCCCTCGGCGAGCATTTGCGCTTCGAAGTTGGCTCCATCGGCACCGTAGACATGGGCCAGGGTACGGCCGTAGTGATCTTTGCTTTCTTTACCGGGCAACAATTGGACCCGTCCATCGCTCGCCGCCACCAGCGCTTCGAGGCGTTTGCGCGCGGCCACGGCGAAGGGTTCGTCGCTACGCCCCTTTTTGCCCAGCTCCGGGGTATTCAAGCCGATCAAGCGCACGCTGCGGCCATCGTTCAGGCGCAAGGTGTCGCCGTCTATCACGCGTTCTACCGCGACCGAGGTCAGGCCGATGGGCGCCGGACAGAAGGCCTGGGCCGTTGATAGCCAAATCGCGGACATAAAAAAGGCGCCCACCAGGGACGCCTTTTTCATCAGCAAGGAAAAACCGTAACGGCTTCCCAAGTTGATCGGCCTTAGGCCTTTTTCGCACCGAATGCACCGAAACGGTCGGCGAAGCGCTGAACGCGGCCGCCAGTGTCCAGAGTCTTCTGCTTACCGGTGTAGAACGGGTGGCATTCGTTGCAAACGTCGATCGCCAGGGCTTTGCCGAAGGTCGAACGGGTTTCGAACTTGTTGCCGCAGCTGCAGGTAACAGCAACTGCTGGGTATTCTGGATGGATATCAGCTTTCATGGTGTCTTCCTCGGGCTAGCGTGCCGCCACCCAACACTATTGTTGAATACCGCACGTAATTAGGCCGCGGATTCTACCAGACAATGCCAATCACGCAAGCTGTCCCTCAAACCGGTCGTCTGCTAGGCTCCCGACCAAATCGCCGTCCCTGTGGGAGCGGGCTTGCTCGCGAAAGCGGTGTGTCAGACGACTTGAATGCTGACTGACACTCCGTCTTCGCGAGCAAGCCCGCTCCCACAGGTCATAGCTCTGCTGTTTGTTCCGCCTATCGAGATCCCCGCGTGCCCGACGCCATTTTGCGCCTCGCCCTGCCTTCGCCTCTGCGCCGCCTGTTCGACTATCGCGCGCCGGCCGGGGTGCTGCGCGCCCAGTTGCACCCCGGCATGCGCCTGCGAGTGCCGTTCGGTCGACGGGAAATGATCGGAATCCTGGTGGAAGTCACCGACACCAGTGAAGTACCCGCAGAAAAACTCAAGCCGGCCCTGGCCCTGCTCGACACCACGCCGCCGCTGCCACCGGCGCTGTTCAAACTGTGCCTGTGGACCTCGCAGTATTATCAGCACAGCCTTGGCGACACCCTGAGCTGGGCGTTGCCGGTGCTGCTGCGTCAGGGCGAACTGGCTGAAGCACGCCAGGAGCGCTTCTGGTCCGCCGCACCCGGCGCCAGCCTCGATGACCCGCGCATCGCCCGCGCCCCGCGCCAGCGCGAAGCCCTGGCGACACTCGCGCAGCATCCCCACGGCGTCGCCCATCAGTTACTGAGCAAATTGATGCTGAGCAAGGACAGCCTCGATCTGCTGCTGGCCAAAGATCTGGTGCAGGTCGAAATTCGCCGGCACGCCCCTGGTGCTCGCCACGAACACTGGCTGGCGCAACCGGAGCTGCCGCTCAACCCCGAACAGCAGGCCGCGTATGAAGCGATTCGCGCCGGCTTCGACAGCTATCACGCCTTCCTGCTGGCCGGCGTCACCGGCAGCGGCAAGACCGAAGTGTATTTGCAGCTGATCCGCGAAACCCTGGAAGCCGGTAAACAGGCCTTGGTGCTGATCCCGGAAATCAACCTAGGGCCGCAGACCCTGGCGCGCTTCGAACAACGCTTCAATGCACGCATCGCCCTGATCCACTCGGCGGTCAATGATCGCGAGCGCCTCGAGGCCTGGCTTGCCGCCCGGGACGGCGAGGCCGACATCATCATCGGCACCCGCTCGGCGCTGTTCACGCCAATGAAGAACCCCGGGCTGATCATCATCGACGAAGAGCACGATGGCTCTTATAAGCAGCAGGAAGGCCTGCGTTATCACGCCCGTGACCTTGCACTGGTCAGAGCGCGGCAGGAAAACATTCCGATTGTCCTCGGGTCCGCCACACCCTCGCTGGAAAGCCTGCACAACGCCTACACCGGTCGCTATGGGCTGTTACGGCTGAACGAACGTGCCGGTGGCGCCAAGCAGCCGCGATTCCTGCGCCTGGACGTAAAAAGTCGCCCGCTGGACAGCGGCATTTCCGGGCCGATGCAACAGGCCATCGGCCAGACCCTTGCTGCCGGTCAGCAAGTTCTGGTTTTCCTCAACCGCCGGGGCTTTGCGCCAACCCTGCTGTGTCATGACTGCGGCTGGATGTCCGAATGCCAGCGCTGCGACGCGCGCATGACCGTGCATCAACGTTACGGGGAACTGCGTTGTCACCATTGCGGCTACGTCGAACGCGTGCCGCGCCAGTGCCCTAAATGCAACAAGGTCGACTTGCGCCCGGTAGGTGCCGGCACTGAACGGGCCGAAGAGCGCCTGGCGATTCTGTTCCCGGATTATCCGGTGCTGCGGGTAGACCGCGATAGCACGTCGCGCAAGGACGCAATGAACCAGTTGTTCGCGACCATTCAGAAAGGCCAGCCGTGCATTCTGATCGGCACGCAAATGCTTGCCAAAGGACACCACTTTCCACGGGTAACGCTGGTCTCGATCCTCGACGCTGATGGCGGCTTGTTCTCCGGTGATTTCCGCGCCAGCGAGCGCATGGCGCAGCTGATCGTCCAGGTCGCGGGCCGTGCTGGCCGCGCCGAAGAGCCCGGCAAGGTGATCATCCAGACCCACCTGGCTGATCACCCGTTGCTGGTGCAATTGACCGAGCAAGGCTATTTCGCCTTTGCCGAGCAGGCCTTGAGTGAACGTCGTGCGGCGGGCCTGCCACCGTTTGCGCACCTGGCGCTGCTGCGGGCCGAAGCGCATAAACCGGGGCAGGCGGAAGGATTTCTTGATGAGGCGTGCAGCGAAGCCGAACGTTTGCTGGCCGAACAGAACCTGACCGGAATTGAACTGCTGGGGCCGGTGCCGGCGCCGATGGAACGCCGGGCCGGGCGATATCGGGCGCAACTATTGTTGCAGGCCACGGCTCGGGCGCCGTTGCATCGGTTGCTGGCCAGTTGGTTGCTGGTGCTGGAGCAGATGCCGAGCGGACGGGCGGTGCGTTGGTCCCTGGATGTCGATCCCGTGGATCTGTATTGATTGGCGGATCGCTTTCGCGAGCAAGCCCGCTCCCACAGGACCCGCGGCGTTCACATGTTCTGCGTCATATCACCACCCTTGTGGGAGCGGGCTTGCTCGCAAAAGCGGTCTATTTGTCACCACACATCCATAAGCAGCCTGCTAAGGTTGGCAAGCCCGTCTTCGCAACGGATAATGCCCAGTTTTTCCACCAGCGCACGATGCGCCGCCGCGCCAGCGGTCGAAAGAGAAGACCATGAAAGACACCATTCGCCAGCTGATCCAACAAGCCATCACCCAACTCGTCAACGAAGGTGTGTTGCCTGAAGGCCTGTCGCCGGCGATCCAGGTGGAAAACTCTCGTGACAAGAAGAACGGCGACTTCGCCAGCAACATCGCGATGATGCTGGCCAAGCCTGCGGGCATGAAGCCACGCGACCTGGCCGAGAAAATCATCGCCGCGCTGCCGGCAGACGAAAACGTCAGCAAGACCGAAATCGCAGGTCCCGGCTTCCTGAACTTCTTCCAGAACACCCAGGCCCTGGCTTCGCGCCTGGACGCGGCCCTGGCCGACGAGCGCATTGGTGTGCGCAAGGCCGCTGCGGTGCAGCGTACGGTGGTTGACCTGTCGGCACCGAACCTGGCCAAAGAAATGCACGTCGGCCACTTGCGCTCGACCATCATCGGCGACGGCGTGGCACGTGTCCTGGAATTCCTCGGCGACGAAGTGATCCGTCAGAACCACGTCGGCGACTGGGGCACCCAGTTCGGCATGCTGATGGCCTACCTGCAGGAAAACCCGATCACCAGCGACGAACTGTCGGACCTGGAAAACTTCTACCGTGCCGCCAAGCAACGCTTCGACGAATCCGAAGAGTTCGCCGACCGCGCCCGTGGCCTGGTGGTCAAGCTGCAGGCCGGCGATGCCGACTGCCTGGCCCTGTGGACCAAGTTCAAGGACATCTCGCTGTCCCACTGCCAGAAGATCTACGAACTGCTCAACGTCAAACTGACCATGGCCGACGTGATGGGCGAAAGCGCCTACAACGACGACCTGATCAACGTGGTCAATGACCTCAAGGCCGCCGGCATGCTGGTCGAGAGTAACGGCGCCCAATGCGTGTTCCTTGACGAATTCAAAAATGCCGATGGCGACCCGCTGCCTGTCATCATCGTCAAGGCCGATGGCGGCTACCTGTACGCCACCACCGACCTGGCCGCCGTGCGCTACCGCAGCGGCAAGCTCAAGGCTGATCGCGCGCTGTATTTCGTCGACCAGCGTCAGGCCCTGCACTTCCAGCAAGTGTTCGCCGTGGCGCGCAAGGCCGGCTTCGTGACCCATCCGATGGAAATGGAACACATGGGCTTCGGCACCATGAACGGCGCTGACGGCCGTCCATTCAAGACCCGTGACGGCGGCACCGTGAAGCTGATCGACCTGCTGACCGAAGCCCAGGAGCGCGCCTACACCCTGGTGAAGGACAAGAACCCGGAGCTGGCCGAGGCCGACCTGCGCAACATCGCCAAGGTCGTGGGCATCGGTGCGGTGAAATACGCCGACCTGTCCAAGCACCGCACCAGCGACTACAGCTTCAACTTCGATCTGATGCTGAACTTCGAAGGCAATACCGCGCCGTATCTGCTGTATGCCTACACCCGCGTGGCTGGCGTATTCCGCAAACTCGGCAAGGAATTCAGCGAAGTCGAAGGCCAGATCGTTCTGGAGGCGCCGCACGAGCATGAACTGGCAGCGAAACTCGCGCAGTTTGGCGAAGTGCTGAACAATGTGTCGGAAAAAGGCACGCCGCACACCCTCTGCACCTACCTGTACGATGTCGCCGGCCTGTTCTCCAGTTTCTACGAGAACTGCCCGATCCTCGCCGCCGACACCCCGGCACAAATGCAGAGCCGCCTGCGCCTCGCCGCGCTGACCGGCCGCACTCTCAAGCAAGGCCTGGAACTCTTGGGCCTGGAAACTCTGGAGCGTATGTAAGTTGGCTGCCAAGAAAAAACCTGCACCCAAGCGTGGCGCCAGCCGTTACCAAGCTCCAGCAAAGCAGCCGATCCCGGGCTGGCTGTGGATGGCCATCGGCCTGACGGTCGGCGCGTTCATCGTGTTCCTGATGAAGCTGGAGCCCGGCAAAGGCAGTGACACGGTCAAACGCGAAAAGGTCGAGCAACAGCAGAAAGCCAAGATCGCCGAGGCCAACAAGACGCCGCCGAGCCCGACGCAACCGGTGAAGCCGAAGTACGACTTCTACACCTTGCTGCCGGAATCGGAAGTCATCGTGCCGCCGGACGCCGTGCCGGAAAAAACCCTGCCGACGCCACAAGTGCCGGCGATTCCGACGACGCCGGTTACCCCGGCGGAAGCGGCGAAGATCGATACCGCCCGCGCGCAGGCAGCCCTGGCCGGTATCACGCCGCCGCCAGCGCCGCCGGTCAAGGCTGCGCCGGTGACCAGGTTCTTCCTGCAGGCGGGCTCGTTCCGCAAAGAGGCTGACGCAGACAAGGTTCGTGCGCAGATCATCCTGCTCGGCCAGGCTGTGGCGGTCGAGTCCGGCACCGTGAAAGACGAAACCTGGTATCGCGTTCTGGTCGGTCCGTTCAGCAACCGCGAACAACTGACCACAGCCCAGAAGCAACTGGCCGGCGCCGGGTTCAGCAATCTGTTGTTACAACAACGCCAGAACCGCTGAATAGAGCTCGCCCCCAAACCTTGTAGTGAGGGGGCTTAAGCACCCCACCGCCCCTGTGGTGAGGGGCTTAAGCATCCCCAAACCTCTGTGGCGAGGGGGCTTGCCCCCGCTGGGGTGCGAAGCGCCCCCAAAACCCCTGTGGCGAGGGGGCTTGCCCCCGCTGGGGTGCGAAGCGCCCCCAAAACCCCTGTGGCGAGGGGGCTTGCCCCCGTTGGGGTGCGAAGCGCCCCCAAAACCCCTGTGGCGAGGGGGCTTGCCCCCGCTGGGGTGCGAAGCGCCCCCAAAACCCCT
>NZ_JBWKOF010000002.1:194177-378414 GCF_059415945.1 Pseudomonas sp. GW821-FHT09H03
GGGTGCGAAGCGCCCCCAAAACCCCTGTGGCGAGGGGGCTTGCCCCCGCTGGGGTGCGAAGCGCCCCCAAAACCCCTACACCGCGTTGCCTCAGGCAAATCCGGGATACTGATTTTGCGGCCGCTGCGCGACCGAACGGGGGCAAGCCCCCTCACCACAGGCAAGCCCCCTCACCACAGGCAAGCCCCCTCACCACAGCAAGCCCCTCGCCACAAGTTAGTGCACGCCATTCGTCCCCCATCGCTTCTCTCAGTTGAAATCCACTCCACCACCCCCATATGAATGGGCATAAGGCATTTTCGCCCCGCTGCGTGGAGACTCTTCCCTTGACCACCATCGTTTCAGTTCGCCGCCACGGCAAAGTCGTCATGGGCGGCGACGGCCAGGTTTCCCTTGGCAACACCGTGATGAAAGGCAACGCGAAAAAAGTTCGTCGCCTGTATCACGGTCAGGTCATCGCCGGTTTTGCCGGCGCTACAGCTGACGCCTTTACCCTCTTCGAGCGCTTTGAAGGCCAGCTGGAAAAACACCAGGGCCATCTGGTTCGCGCCGCTGTCGAACTCGCCAAAGAATGGCGCACCGACCGCTCCCTGAGCCGCCTGGAAGCCATGCTCGCGGTTGCAAACAAAGATGCGTCCCTGATCATCACCGGTAACGGCGATGTGGTTGAGCCCGAAGACGGCCTGATCGCCATGGGTTCCGGTGGAGCCTACGCTCAAGCCGCTGCCAGCGCGCTGTTGAAAAAAACCGACCTGTCTGCCCGGGAAATCGTCGAAACCGCCCTCGGCATCGCCGGCGACATCTGTGTATTCACCAACCACACCCAGACCATTGAGGAGCAGGACTGCGCCGAGTAAGCCCGTGCAGGCCATCGCGCCACGGCTCATTCTTGCTTGAGGTCCGCCAAATATTATGTCCATGACTCCCCGCGAAATCGTCCACGAACTCAATCGCCATATCATCGGCCAGGACGATGCCAAGCGCGCCGTCGCCATTGCCCTGCGCAATCGCTGGCGCCGGATGCAGCTGCCCGAAGAGCTGCGCGTTGAAGTGACGCCCAAGAACATCCTGATGATCGGCCCGACCGGCGTCGGCAAAACCGAAATCGCCCGTCGCCTGGCCAAGCTGGCCAATGCGCCGTTCATCAAGGTTGAAGCGACCAAGTTCACCGAAGTCGGCTATGTTGGCCGCGATGTCGAATCGATCATCCGTGACCTCGCCGATGCCGCCATCAAACTCCTGCGCGAACAGGAAATCGTCAAGGTCCGCCACCGCGCCGAAGACGCCGCCGAAGAACGCATCCTCGATGCACTGCTTCCTCCGCCGCGCATGGGTTTCAGCAACGACGACACCCCGACTGCCGACTCCAACACCCGCCAGCTGTTCCGCAAGCGCCTGCGTGAAGGTCAGCTGGATGACAAGGAGATTGAAATCGAAGTCGCCGAAATGGCCGGCGTCGATATCTCCGCGCCTCCGGGCATGGAAGAAATGACCAACCAGCTGCAAAGCCTGTTCGCCAATATGGGCAAGGGCAAAAAGAAAGCTCGCAAGCTCAAGGTCAAAGAAGCGTTGAAACTGGTGCGCGACGAAGAAGCCAGCCGTCTGGTCAACGATGAAGAGTTGAAGGCCAAGGCTCTGGAAGCGGTCGAGCAGCACGGCATCGTGTTCATCGACGAAATCGACAAGGTCGCCAAGCGCGGCAATTCCGGTGGCGTCGACGTGTCCCGCGAAGGTGTGCAGCGCGACCTGCTGCCGTTGATCGAAGGCTGCACCGTCAACACCAAGCTGGGCATGGTCAAGACCGACCACATCTTGTTCATCGCTTCCGGTGCGTTCCACCTGAGCAAACCGAGCGACCTGGTGCCCGAACTGCAAGGTCGTCTGCCGATTCGCGTGGAGCTCAAGGCGCTGTCGCCGGAAGACTTCGAACGCATCCTCAGCGAGCCGCACGCATCGCTCACCGAGCAATATTGCGCTCTGCTGAAAACCGAAGGCCTGGGCATCGAGTTCCAGCCGAGCGGGATCAAGCGTATCGCCGAGATCGCCTGGCAGGTCAACGAAAAGACCGAAAACATCGGTGCCCGCCGCCTGCACACCCTGCTCGAGCGCCTGCTCGAAGAGGTGTCGTTCAGTGCCGGCGATCTGGCCAGCAGCCATGACGGCAAGGTCATCCAGATCGACGCCGACTACGTCAACAGCCACCTGGGCGAATTGGCGCAGAACGAAGACCTGTCCCGTTATATCCTGTAGGTCATGTGATTCCTTGTAGGAGCCGGCTTGCTAGCGATGGCGCACCTCAGATCGCCATCGCCAGCAAGCCGGCTCCTACAAGGTCAGGCCACGCATACAAACGGACATTTGGTCATGACCCAACTCCCCACCGACATCAAACTGCACAAAGCCTCGAAAACCCTGTCGCTGAAATACGCGTCCGGCGAGGAGTACACCCTGCCTGCCGAATTCCTGCGCGTGCACTCGCCTTCCGCCGAGGTCCAGGGCCACGGCAACCCCATCCTGCAATTCGGCAAAATCAACGTCGCTCTCACCAAGATAGAACCGGCCGGTCAGTACGCACTGAAACTGACATTCGACGACGGTCACGACAGCGGCTTGTTCACCTGGGAATACCTGTACGAATTGGCGCGACGTTATGACGCACTCTGGGACGATTATCTTGGCGAGCTCAAAGCGGCCGGAAAAACCCGCGACCCGGACCAGTCCGTGGTCAAGCTGATGCTCTAATCCGAGCCTGTCGTTCTTTAGAAGGCATTTTCTAATTTCATCTGTTTGAATGCTCGGCTCCAGCGCCACAGATCGGCCTGCTTGCGAAAAAAATAAAACTCGGGTAACCAATGGAACTGGCAAGTTCCCTGCAGTGATCTCTGAACTGAAAAGCAGCGATGCAGTATTAACGGTCACCTGGGCGGGAGTACCTGGCATTAGCTGTGTGAGTACACAGCAGGACCCGGTACTGGTCTCAGGACAATGGAGCGTCGTAGATGAGTGACAAGAATAACGATGACTTGAAATACCAAGCCTCGGAAAACACCCTGGGTTTGAATCCAGTCGTTGGATTACGTGGAAAGGATCTACTGGCTTCTGCTCGCATGGTGCTCAGGCAGGCCATCAAACAACCAATTCACAGCGCCCGGCATGTTGCCCATTTCGGCCTGGAACTCAAGAACGTATTGTTGGGCAAATCCCAGTTGAACCCGTCGAGCGATGACCGTCGCTTCAACGATCCGGCCTGGAGCCAGAACCCGCTCTACAAACGTTATCTGCAGACTTACCTGGCGTGGCGCAAGGAGCTCCACCAGTGGATCGATGAAAGCAACCTGTCTGCCGGTGACGTCAGTCGCGGGCACTTCGTGATCAACCTCATGACCGAGGCCATGGCCCCGACCAACACCGCCGCCAACCCGGCTGCGGTCAAACGCTTCTTCGAAACCGGCGGCAAAAGCCTGCTCGACGGCCTTTCGCATCTGGCCAAGGATCTGGTACACAACGGCGGCATGCCGAGCCAGGTCAACATGGGCGCATTCGAGGTAGGCAAGACCCTGGCTGTGACCGAAGGTGCGGTGGTGTTCCGCAATGACGTACTGGAGTTGATCCAGTACAAACCGACCACCGAGCAGGTCCATGAACGGCCGTTGCTGGTGGTACCACCGCAGATCAACAAGTTCTATGTTTTCGACCTGAGTCCGGAAAAAAGCCTGGCGCGCTTCTGCCTGCGCAGCAACGTACAGACCTTTATCGTCAGCTGGCGCAACCCGACCAAGGCGCAACGCGAGTGGGGCCTCTCGACCTACATCGAGGCGCTCAAGGAAGCGGTCGACGTGATTAGCGCAATCACCGGCAGTAAAGACATCAACATGCTCGGCGCCTGCTCCGGCGGCATCACCTGTACCGCGCTGCTGGGTCATTACGCGGCGCTCGGTGAAAAGAAGGTCAACTCCCTGACTCTGCTGGTCAGTGTGCTCGACACCACCCTGGACAGCGACGTGGCCCTGTTTGTCGACGAGCAAACCCTCGAATCCGCCAAGCGCCAGTCCTACCAGGCCGGCGTTCTTGAAGGCCGTGACATGGCGAAAGTTTTCGCCTGGATGCGCCCCAACGACCTGATCTGGAACTACTGGGTCAACAACTACCTGTTGGGTAACGAGCCTCCGGTATTCGACATCCTGTTCTGGAACAACGACACCACCCGCTTGCCGGCCGCGTTCCACGGCGACCTGATCGAAATGTTCAAAAACAACCCGCTGATTCGACCTAATGCACTGGAAGTGTGCGGCACGCCGATCGATCTCAAGCAGGTCACGGTCGATGTGTTTTCCCTGGCCGGTACCAGCGACCACATCACCCCGTGGCGCTCGTGCTACAAGTCGGCACAACTGTTCGGCGGCAAGGTTGAATTCGTACTGTCCAGCAGCGGCCACATCCAGAGCATCCTCAACCCGCCAGGCAATCCGAAGTCGCGCTACATGACCAGCACCGAAATGCCCGTCAATGCCGATGACTGGCAGGAAGAGTCGACCAAACACACCGACTCCTGGTGGCTGCACTGGCACGCATGGCTGGGCGAGCGCTCGGGCAACCTGAAAAAGGCTCCACTGAAACTGGGCAACAAGGCTTATTCGGCAGGCGAAGCTGCACCGGGCACTTACGTACACGAGCGGTAACAGACACACCCCGCCCCCCTTTGTGGGAGCGGGCTTGCTCGCGAAAGCTATGGATCATCAACATCAACATCAATGTCGACTGACCTGACGCCTTCGCGGGCAAGCCCGCTCCCACAGGGGATCGAGGCAGAATTCGAAACTGCGACTCACAAGGCCTGAAGCATGCCGCAACCCTTTATATTCCGTACCGTCGATCTGGATGGCCAGACGCTCCGCACCGCGGTACGCCCCGGCAAGCCTCATTTGACGCCCCTGCTGATTTTCAACGGCATCGGCGCCAACCTGGAGCTGGTATTTCCGTTCATCGCGGCCCTGGACCCGGACCTGGAAGTCATCGCCTTCGATGTTCCCGGTGTCGGCGGTTCATCGACGCCGAGTCGGCCATATCGCTTTCCCGGACTGGCCAAGCTCACGGCACGCATGCTCGATTATCTCGACTACGGACAAGTCAATGTAATCGGCGTTTCCTGGGGAGGCGCCCTCGCCCAGCAGTTCGCCTATGACTATCCCGAGCGCTGCAAGAAACTGGTACTGGCTGCGACAGCGGCGGGCGCAGTGATGGTGCCGGGCAAGCCGAAAGTGCTGTGGATGATGGCCAGCCCTCGACGCTACATCCAGCCCTCCCACGTTATCCGCATTGCACCGCTGATCTATGGCGGCTCGTTCCGTCGCGATCCGACCCTGGCCGCCAATCACGCGGCAAAGGTCCGTTCGGCGGGCAAGCTCGGCTACTACTGGCAGCTGTTTGCCGGCTTCGGCTGGACCAGCGTTCACTGGCTGCACAAAATCAACCAGCCAACCCTGGTGCTGGCAGGGGATGACGATCCACTGATTCCGCTGATCAACATGCGCCTGCTGGCCTGGCGAATTCCCAACGCCCAGTTGCACATCATCGACGACGGACACCTGTTTCTGATTACCCGGGCCGAAGCAGTGGCGCCGATCATCATGAAATTCCTTGAGGAGGAGCGCCAGCGTGCGGTAATGCATCCGCATCCGGCACCATTGGGCGGCTAAACCGGCCTGGCTTTTGCTTGCGCAAAGGCATTGGCAGGACGCCGCGCCGCGCAACAACCCATTACAGTGTCTATGTTTGTTCTGGTTCGGTGTTTTGTTTGGCCTGAAGACGAAGGAGTGTTGATTCATGCGCGAGAAACCAGCGAGGGATTCCCTACCCACTCCCGCCGTGTTTATCAATGCACAAAGTGCGATTAGCGGCCTGAGTGGGCGAGATCTGTTATCGACCCTGCGCAGCGTTGCCGCCTACGGCGTACGCAATCCGCTGCACAGCGCACGACATGCCTTGAAACTCGGTGGTCAGCTTGGCCGCGTGCTGCTGGGGGATACCCTGCACCCGACCAATCCGCATGACGCTCGTTTCGCCGACCCGGCATGGAGCCTCAACCCGTTTTACCGTCGCAGTCTGCAGGCCTACCTCAGCTGGCAGAAACAGACCAAAACCTGGATCGACGAGAGCAACATGAGCACGGATGATCGCGCCCGGGCTCACTTCGTTTTTACCTTGCTCAACGACGCGGTGTCGCCGTCCAACAGCCTGCTCAATCCGCTGGCGATCAAGGAGATCTTCAACTCCGGCGGCAACAGCCTGGTCCGCGGCATCAGCCATCTGATCGACGATCTTCTGCACAACGACGGCCTGCCCAGGCAAGTCACCAAGCAGGCATTCGAGGTCGGCAGGACCGTCGCCACCACCACGGGTGCCGTGGTGTTTCGCAACGAATTGCTGGAGTTGATCCAGTACAAGCCGATGAGCGAAAAGCAGTATTCCAAACCGCTGCTGGTGGTGCCGCCGCAGATCAACAAATACTACATATTCGATCTGAGCCCCCATAACAGCTTCGTCCAGTACGCACTGAAAAACGGTTTGCAAACCTTCATGATCAGTTGGCGCAACCCGGATGTGCGTCACCGCGAGTGGGGGCTGTCGACCTACGTTGCAGCCGTGGAAGAAGCCATGAATGTCTGCCGGGCGATCACCGGTGCGCGCGAGGTCAACTTGATGGGCGCCTGTGCCGGCGGGCTGACCATTGCCGCGTTGCAGGGCCACCTGCAGGCCAAGCGTCAGCTTCGGCGGGTGTCCAGCGCAACCTATCTGGTGAGCCTGCTGGACAGCCAGATGGACAGTCCGGCGGCGCTCTTTGCCGATGAACAGACCCTTGAAGCCGCCAAGCGCCGCTCGTATCAGAAGGGCGTGCTGGACGGGCGCGACATGGCCAGGATTTTCGCCTGGATGCGCCCCAACGATCTGATCTGGAGCTACTTCGTCAACAACTACCTGTTGGGCAAGGAGCCGCCAGCGTTCGACATCCTCTACTGGAACAACGACAACACGCGCCTGCCGGCCGCCCTGCATGGCGACCTGCTGGACTTCTTCAAGCACAACCCGCTGACTCACCCCGGCGGGCTGGAAGTCTGCGGCACACCAATCGACTTGCAAAAGGTAAATGTCGACAGCTTCAGCGTGGCCGGCATCAACGATCACATCACGCCGTGGGACGCGGTGTACCGCTCCGCCCTGCTGCTGGGTGGGGAGCGGCGCTTTGTCCTGTCCAACAGCGGTCATGTGCAGAGCATTCTCAATCCGCCGGGCAACCCGAAGGCCAACTACGTCGAAAACGGCAAACTGAGCAGCGATCCACGGGCCTGGTACTACGACGCCAAGCATGTCGATGGCAGCTGGTGGACTCAATGGCTGCTCTGGATTCAGGAGCGCTCCGGCGCGAAGAAAGAAACCCACATGGCTCTCGGCAATCAGAATTATCCACCGATGGAGGCGGCGCCCGGTACTTACGTGCGCGTACGCTGACGCTAAACGAACCATTAAGAAGACTGGATGAAAACCCGCGACCGGATTCTCGAATGTGCCTTGCAGTTGTTCAACCAGAAGGGTGAACCGAACGTCTCGACCATGGAAGTTGCCAACGAAATGGGCATCAGCCCGGGCAACCTGTACTACCACTTCCACGGCAAGGAACCGCTGATTCTTGCGCTGTTCGAACGCTTTCAGAGCGAGCTTTCACCGCTGCTCGATCCACCGGCCGATGTCGAGCTGGCGCCAGAGGATTACTGGCTGTTCCTGCACCTGATCGTAGAACGCCTGGCGCACTACCGGTTTCTGTTCCAGGACCTGTCCAACCTCGCCGGACGCCTGCCGAAACTGGCCAAGGGCATTCGTAATCTGCTCAATGCACTCAAGCGCACCATGGCGTCGTTGCTCGCGCGATTGCAGGCTCGGGGGCTGGTGGTCAGCGATACCCAGGCGCTGGGACAGCTGGTGGAGCAGACCACCATGACGCTGCTGTTTTCCCTGGACTATCAGCGAATTCTCGATCGCGAAGGTGAAGTGCGACTGGTGGTTTATCAAGTGATGATGCTGGTGGCACCACACCTTTTGCCGTCGCTCAAGGCTGCGACTGAGCAGATGGCGATGCAGTATCTCGACGAGCACGGATAACTCTGACAATGCAGTCCCTGTAGGAGCGAGCCTGCTCGCGAAAAACCTGAGGGCGCCGCAGGCATTCAGGAAACCCGCGTTATCGTTGACGACCATCGCGAGCATGCTCGCTCCTACAGGGGAAATGCGACGCATAAAAAAACGCCCGACCTTCGCAGGCCGGGCGTTTTCTTGAGCCCTGAAGAATCAGGACTGACTGGTTGGCGTCGATGGAGCTGGCGCGACAGTCGGGGTCACAGCAGGGGTCGGCGCGGTAGCGGAGTTCGATGCGCTGACTGGTGCTGCCGGCTTGGCGGCAGGCACTGCTGGTTTTGCTGCGGCGGCCTTCGGAGCTGCCGGCTTCTTCACTGCAGGTTTTTTTGCGGCCGGTTTGGCTGCAGGTTTGGCTGCTGCAGTTTTAGCCGCTGGCTTGGCGGCGGCCGGCTTGGCCGCTGCTTTGGCTGCAGCAGGTTTGGCAGCGGCAGTTTTCGCCGCAGGCTTGGCAGCCGCCTTGGTCAGTGGCTTGGCAGCGGTTTTAGCTGCTGGCTTGGCTGCCGCGGTTTTGGCCGCAACAGGCGCAACCTTGGCACCGGTCAGTTTTTCGATTTGCTTGGTCAGGGTATCAACCTTGCTGTGCAGAGCCTTGACTTCATTGCGGCTTGGTACGCCCAGACGCGAAATGGCGCTGTTCAGACGCTTGTCGAAAGCACCTTCCAGCTCATCCCATTTGCCCAGGGCACGATCTTTCACGTCGCTGATACGCGACTTGGCGGAAGAAGCGGAATCCTTGGCGGCGTCGACTTTTTTGCCAACAGCGTTTTTGGTGAGCTTCTCGGCTTTCTCGCCGTCTTTTACCAATGCATCGAAGAGTTTGCTGCCGTCAGTGTCGATCTTCGAGTACACACCCAAGCCAGCCAGCCAGATCTTACGGGAGTAGTCTTCGACTTTCCCGATCCACGAGCTGCCTTCTTTCTCGGTGTTCTTTTTAACAGCCATCCCGTTCTCCTTAAGATTTACGCGCGACGCGTTCGAGCAATGCCGTCAGCTCATCGAGCTTGGCAGAGAGTGTCTCAACGTCATGTTTAGACGCAATACCGATACGATTCAAGGTACTTGCGACACGCGTGTCAAAGGCCTTCTCGACGCGGTCGAGCTGAACTTCAACCTTGCCTTTGAAAGTGCTGACTTCGCTCTTGGCTTCGTCGATCTCGCTATTGGCCGCTTCGATTTTCTCAGCGACTACTTTTTTGCCTTTCTTTTCAACAGCTTGACCGGACTTGACCAGCTCTTGAAAGTATTCGCCGCCCTCTTGGCCGACCTTGGCGTAGGCACCCAGCCCTGCCAGCCAGATCTTGCGGGCGTAGGATTTGACGTCGCCCAGAGCGCTGGTCGATGCGTCGATTTTTTTCTTCAGAATAACTTTGGCCATGGTGCACCTCACGCGCAAAAGGTTTGAGGAACTGCCCGGATAGGTGTCGGGCTCTGGCACAAAGTAGGGAGAAAAATTAGAAACGGCACCCTAACAACGAACTTGAAAGCTCGCACGCACCTGAAAACAGATGTGGGAGCCAGCCTGCTGGCTCCCACAAGGGATGTGGTTCGACCCGCAAATCAGACCAGGGCTTTATCCAGCGCCTTTTCGATTTCCGATTTGATCATGCCACTCATGGCCGACATCATCAGGCCCAGTTCGACATCGACCTTGATCGAGTCTTCACTGACATGCACCGCGCCTTTGACCCCGGAGCGCTTGAGGTTCAGGGTATCGCCTGACCACTGCGGCTCCAGGCCATACTGATCGGAGAGTTTCTGTGCCAGTTGGTCGGCCTTCTCGCGCGCCGCTTCCTTACCCAGGCCGTGGGCACGTTCAACACTAATTCGGGCCATTGAATGACTCCTGCTTTATGAATGCTTGGTCAGGACATTTGACCCGCGCTGCGTCAAATCGTCCCGGCGATTGCCTATCTTACCTTTAGCCATTCCAAGACAAAGCATGCCTTGGGGATTAGAATGGCGCGCATTCTCTTCTGGTGACAGCGATATGACTGATCAGCGCAAAGGCAGCGATGCCGAACCCACCACTCACTTCGGCTTCAAAAACGTTCCGGAAAGCCAGAAAGCGGAAAAAGTCGCCGAGGTTTTCCACTCGGTAGCCGCCAAGTACGACTTGATGAATGACCTTCTGTCGGGCGGCATGCACCGTCTGTGGAAGCGTTTTGCAATCGAACTGTCCGGCGTGCGCAGCGGTAACCGCGTACTTGACATCGCCGGCGGCACCGGTGACCTGACCAAAAAGTTCTCGCATCTGGTAGGCCCGACCGGCCAGGTCGTACTGGCCGACATCAACGAATCCATGCTCAAGGTCGGTCGTGACCGCCTGCTGGATCTGGGTGTGGCCGGCAACGTCGAGTTCGTCCAGGCCGACGCGGAAAAACTGCCGTTCCCGGACAACCATTTCGACTGCGTGACCATCGCCTTCGGCCTGCGCAACGTGACCCACAAGGAAGACGCCCTGCGCTCGATGCTGCGCGTGCTCAAGCCAGGCGGCCGCCTGCTGGTTCTGGAGTTCTCCAAGCCGACCAACGCGCTGATGTCCAAGGCCTACGACGCTTACTCGTTCGCCTTCATGCCGCTGATGGGCAAGCTGATCACCAACGACTCGGAAAGCTATCGCTACCTGGCCGAATCGATCCGCATGCACCCGAACCAGGAAACCCTGAAGTCGATGATGGTCGAGGCCGGTTTCGACCGCGTGACCTATCACAACATGACCGCAGGCATCGTTGCCCTGCACCGCGGCATCAAGCCCTGATGCTGCTCGCCGGCCTGCTCGCCAGCGTTGAACCCGGCCTGAACCGGGTGCTGCGCCTCGACAGCACGGCGCTGCCGCGGTTGGCGCATTTGAGCGGCAAGGTAATAGCCGTCGACTGCCGCAGCCCGGCGCTGCAACTGTTCATCCTGCCCAGTGATGAAGGCCTGATGCTCGCCTCCCAGTGGGAAACCGGCGCTGACTGCACCTTGCGTGCACCGGCCTCGAGCCTGCTGAAACTGGCCATGAGCAAGGACAAGACTGCGGTGCTGCACGCCCCGGAAGTCGAACTCGACGGTGACAGCGGCGTGCTGCTGGAACTGGCGGCGATCCTTCAGGACCTTGAGCTGGACTGGGAGTACGAACTCTCGCGCTGGCTGGGGCCGGTCGCCACCCAACTGGTCGGTGGTCACCTGCGCAGTCGCGCCCGCTGGTATCAGCAAGGGTTCGCCAGCCTGAACCAGAACCTGGGTGATTACCTGGCCGAAGAATCGCGCACCCTCGTCGGTCAGCGCGAAGCCGAGGCCCGCTTCAGTGAACTGGACCGGATCAAACTCGATCTGGAACGACTTGAGGCGCGCTTCGAGCGCCTTTCCCGATCCCTCGACCCAAGCGATAACGCATGAAGCTGCTTGCCGTCCGCCGTTTGTTGCGCATCCAGCGCGTTGTGATCCGCTACCGTCTCGATGACCTGCTGTTCGCCCTGCCGCTGCCCTGGTTTTTACGGGCGTTGCGGTATGCGCTGCCGTGGCGCTGGTTCCCGCGCAAGACTCTGGACCTGAGCCGTGGCGCGCGCCTGCGCCTGGCACTGCAGGACCTGGGGCCGATTTTCATCAAGTTCGGGCAGATTCTGTCCACTCGCCGCGACCTGCTGCCCGAGGATATTGCCGATGAGCTGATGAAGCTGCAGGACCGCGTGCCGCCGTTCGACTCGCAGGTGTCGGTCAAGCTGATCGAAGAACAGCTCGGCAAGAAAATCAGTGAAGTGTTCAGCCGTTTCGACGTCGAACCGCTGGCCTCGGCCTCGGTGGCACAAGTGCACGCCGCGCAGTTGAAAACCGGCGAAGAAGTGGTGGTCAAGGTGATCCGCCCGGGCCTCAAACCGGTGATCGCCCAGGACCTGGCGTGGCTGTTCATTCTCGCTCGCGCCGCTGAGAAACTTTCCGCCGATGCGCGCCTGCTGCATCCGGTCGACGTGGTTCAGGACTACGAAAAAACCATCTACGACGAACTCGACCTGCTGCGCGAGGCGGCCAACGCCAGCCAGTTGAAGCGCAACTTCGAAGGCTCGCCGCTGCTGTACGTACCACAAGTCTATTGGGACTGGTGCCGGCCGAAAGTACTGGTGATGGAGCGTATCTACGGCATCCAGGTCACCGATCTGGCCACCCTCGCCGACCAGCGCACCGACATGAAAATGCTCGCCGAGCGCGGCGTGGAGATTTTCTTCACCCAGGTGTTTCGCGACAGTTTCTTCCACGCCGACATGCATCCCGGCAACATCTTCGTCAGCACCGTGAACCCATGGAGTCCGCAATACATCGCGATCGACTGCGGCATCGTTGGCAGCCTCACGCCGGAGGACCAGGATTACCTGGCGCGAAACCTGTTCGCTTTCTTCAAGCGCGATTATCGCCGCGTGGCACAGCTGCACATCGATTCGGGCTGGGTGCCGGCGGAAACCAAACTCAACGAGTTCGAAGCCGCGATCCGTACCGTGTGCGAACCGATCTTCGAAAAACCGTTAAAAGATATTTCCTTCGGCCAGGTGCTGATGCGCCTGTTCCAGACCGCGCGGCGCTTCAACATGGAAGTGCAACCGCAGCTGGTGCTCTTGCAGAAAACCCTGTTGAACATCGAAGGCCTGGGCCGCCAGCTGTACCCGGACCTCGATCTGTGGAACACCGCGCAACCGTTCCTCGAACGCTGGATGCGCGAACGGGTCAGCCCCAAAGCTCTACTGGGCAATGTGCAGAGCCAGTTCGAACAGATCCCGCACTTGGCCAACATGGCCCGCGACCTGCTCGAACGAATGTCCCAGCCCCACGCCTACGACCCGCCACCACCGTGGCACCGTCGCCACGACGACTGGTTCCTGCGCCTGCTCGGCACGGCCCATCTGGCCGGTGGCGCGGTCCTCGCCGCAGGCGGGCCGTTGAACGATCTGGCCTACTGGCCGGCGGGCATCATGATGGCTGTCGGTTTGTATCTGGTCGTACGCCGATAGCCAGTTGTGCTGCGCACTGGCACACTGTTTCAACGTTGAGCCTGACTCATGAAATGTCGGGTTCGCTGTCGGAGTCGAAAATGAAAAACTGGCTGGACGAGATCAAGTGGGACGCAGATGGCCTGGTGCCGGCGATTGCCCAGGATCACAAGACCGGGCGCGTCCTGATGATGGCCTGGATGAATCGTGAAGCACTGGAACTGACTGCAGCCGAGAACCGCGCCATTTACTGGTCACGCTCGCGTGGCAAACTGTGGCGCAAGGGTGAAGAGTCCGGCCACGTGCAGACCCTGCACGAGATGCGCCTGGACTGTGATGCCGACGTGATTATCCTGATGGTCGAGCAGATCGGTGACATTGCCTGTCATACCGGTCGCCAGAGCTGCTTCTATCGCGTTTTCGAAAACGGCGACTGGACGACTGTCGACCCCGTCCTGAAAGATCCGCACGCCATCTATTGCGCAGGACACAAACATGAGTGACACGCTGACCCGTCTGGCCCAAGTGCTGGAAGAGCGCAAAGGCGCCGCCGCCGACAGCTCATATGTCGCCAGCCTGTACCACAAGGGCTTGAACAAGATTCTGGAAAAAGTCGGCGAAGAGTCGGTCGAAACCATCATTGCAGCCAAGGATGCCGCCGTCAGCGGTGACTGCAGCGATGTAATCTACGAGACTGCCGACTTATGGTTCCACAGCATGGTCATGCTCGCCCAACTGGGGCAGCATCCACAGGCTGTACTCGATGAACTGGACCGTCGTTTCGGTCTGTCCGGACACGCCGAGAAAGCCTCGCGCCCGTCCGCCTGAATAACGATTAGAGAGGAGCAGCAGCATGGGCATTTTTGACTGGAAACACTGGATCGTCATCCTGGTTGTCGTGGTGCTGGTATTCGGTACCAAGAAACTGAAAAACCTTGGCACCGACGTCGGTGAATCGATCAAGGGCTTCCGCAAAGCCATGAACGATGACGAAAAACCGGCCGATCCGACCGCGACCCCAGCCCAACCGGTTCCGCCGGTTCAGCCACAGGCCTCTGTAAACCAGCCGCACACCATCGACGTGCAGGCACAGAAAGTCGAAGAGCCGATCCGCAAAGACGTGTGAGCACTGACTAATGTTTGGTATCAGCTTCTCTGAATTGCTGCTTGTCGGCCTCGTGGCCCTGCTGGTGCTGGGCCCCGAGCGTCTGCCGGGCGCTGCGCGCACCGCAGGCCTGTGGGTCGGGCGACTGAAGCGCAGCTTCAATGCGATCAAACAGGAAGTTGAACGTGAGATCGGTGCCGACGAAATTCGTCGGCAACTGCACAACGAACACATCCTGTCGCTTGAGCAGGAGGCGCGGAAGATCTTCACGCCGACCCAGCAGGAGCCGACGCCGGTCGAACACGTTGGAGCGCAGACGATTCACACTGCCGCCGCGCCAACACCTGCGCCGGCGCCCGCTGTCGCCACAACTGAAGCTGCGCCAGTCGTTGTGGCGACCCCGGAAGAACCTGTTGCTCCAGCCGCCGCGCCGACCACGGCAGCGCCCAACGACACTACTTTGCCGCCGCGAGCCCCATGAGCGACCTTCCTGAAAATGACCAGCACATGCCGCTGGTTTCGCACCTCACCGAGCTGCGTACCCGCCTGCTGCGTTGTGTAGCGGCGATCTTCATCATCTTCGCCGGGTTGTTCGCTTTCACCCAGCAGATCTACACCTTCGTCTCCACGCCGCTGCGCGAGTACCTGCCGGTCGGCGCGACGATGATCGCCACCGACGTGTCGTCGCCGTTCCTGACGCCGCTGAAGCTGACCATGATGGTCTCGCTGTTCCTGGCCATCCCGGTGATCCTGCATCAGATCTGGGGCTTCATCGCCCCGGGCCTGTACAAGCATGAAAAGCGCATCGCCGTGCCCCTGCTGGTTTCGAGTATTTTGCTGTTCTACGCTGGCATGGCGTTCGCCTATTACCTGGTGTTCCCGCTGATCTTCAAATTCTTCGCCGCCGCCACCCCGGCCGGAGTTGAAATGATGACCGACATCAGCAGCTACCTGGATTTCGTCATGACGCTGTTCTTCGCCTTCGGCGTGGCGTTCGAGATTCCGGTGGCCGTGGTGCTGCTGGTGTGGATAGGCGTGGTCGACGTCAAATACCTGAAGAAAATCCGCCCGTACGTGATCATCGGCTGCTTCGTGGTCGGGATGATCCTGACGCCGCCGGACATCTTCTCGCAGACACTGCTGGCCGTGCCGATGTGGATGCTGTTCGAGGTTGGCATCCTGTTCGGCAGCCTGATCAGCAAGCGCGGCGAACATCCGGACGACCAACCGGCTGACGATCACAACGACCAGCCGCCAGCGACTCAAGCGTGAACCTGCTGCTCCTCGAGGAGGCCGACTTCATCGCGGCTGACCGGGTGGTCCTGCGCGACCGTCGTTTGACTCACATGCAGCAAGTACATCGCTGCGAAGTCGGCGACAGCATGCGTGTCGGGCGGATCGGCGGGCTGATGGGATCGGCCGAGGTGTTGCGCCTGGACGCCGCTGAAGCGGAGTTGCGCGTCACACTCGACCAATCGCCGCCGGCCAAGCTGCCGCTGACCCTGGTACTGGCCCTGCCACGACCCAAGATGCTGCGCAGGGTGTTTCAGACCGTGGCCGCCATGGGAGTGCCACGCATCGTGCTGGTCAACAGCTATCGCGTCGAGAAGAGCTTCTGGCAGACACCATTCCTTGAGCCTGAAGCGATTCGCGAGCAATTGATCCTCGGCCTGGAACAAGCCCGGGACAGCGTGCTGCCACAGGTTATTATCGAGAAGCGCTTCAAGCCGTTTGTCGAAGACCGCCTGCCGGCGATTAGCGAAGGCACCCTGGGCCTGGTCGGGCACCCGGGCAACTACCCGCCCTGCCCTCGTGCGCTGAACGAGCCGGTGACCCTGGCGATCGGCCCCGAGGGCGGCTGGATCCCCTACGAAATCGACCTGCTGGGCAAGTCCGGCCTGCAACCGGTGCAGTTGGGCGAGCGTATCCTTCGCGTCGAAACCGCCGTAACCGCGCTATTGGCCCGCCTCTTCTAAATTCACACAGCCCTACAGAATATCTGCGCGCCGCCGATATACCCCCCACAAAACCAATTTGCGGTCCGGGGAGAAGTAGCATGTACAGTTGGCTAGCCGAGAATCTTGGGCACATACGTGTCAAACGCAAACTGGGAATCGGTTTTGGCCTGCTGTTATTGCTGACACTGCTGATCACCTTCACCGGCTGGTCCGGTCTGAGCGGCGTGATCAGCCGTGGCGACAAGCTTGGCTTCATCGCCACTGTCAACGAGCTGACCAAGGATCTGCGCCTGGCGCGCATGGACTATGAAATGCGTCGCGGCGAGCAAGGCCCCGCAGCCGTCAACGACCTGTTAGGCAAGCTCGAAACCGGCCTGCATACCGCGCGCAGCCTGATCGAGCAACCAGCTGACGCCGCCATGGTGGATCAACAACTGGCCGCTGTCGCCGAGTACCGCCGCGCGTTCAGCGACATGACCCGGGCAGGCGCCCAGCGCGAGGACGCCCGCAGCAAACTCGGCGCCACTGCCGACACCGCAGCGGCCCGTGTCGCCGAAGTGGAAAAATCCATGCTGCAAGGCGACAGCGTGAGCGCCTTCAACAGCGTGATCAACCTCAGCAAGCTGATCCAGCAGGCACGCTTCCAGGTACGCGGCTACACCTACAGCGGCAAGAGCGAAGCTGCACAGCCCGCCCTGGACGCGATCGACAATGCCCTGAAAAACCTCGAGAGCCTTCCAGCCACATTGCCCGAAGAGCACCTGGCCAACCTGCAACAGGCCACCGACGCCCTCAAGGCCTATCGCGCCGCTGTCAGCCAGTTCAGCGATTCCCAGATGGCCACGACCCAATCACTGGCGCGCATGGCCGCCCAAGGCGACATCCTGCTGGACCTGAGCAAGAAACTCACCGTTTCGCAAACCGTTGTCCGCGACACCGATGCCGCTCACGCCAAGAACATGCTGACCCTGGTTACCGCGCTGGCGATTGCCTTCGGCTTGCTGGCGGCATGGGCAATTACCCGGCAAATCGTCATCCCCCTGAACCAGACCCTGGCAGTGGCCGAACGCGTGGCCGCCGGTGACCTGACGCAAAACCTTGTGTCCCTGCGCCGCGATGAGCTTGGTCAACTGCAACGCGCCATGCAAGGCATGACCCGGGGTCTGCGCGAACTGATCGGTGGGATCAGTGATGGCGTCACCCAGATCGCCAGCGCTGCCGAGGAGTTGTCCGCCGTCACCGAGCAGACCAGCGCCGGGGTTAACAGTCAGAGAGTCGAGACCGATCAGGTCGCCACCGCCATGAACGAAATGGCCGCCACCGTGCAGGAAGTCGCACGCAACGCCGAGGAAGCATCCGAAGCGGCGGTCGCCGCCGACCAGCAGGCCCGCGAAGGCGACAAGGTGGTCGGCGAAGCGATCGCCCAGATCGAGCGCCTGGCCAGGGAAGTCGGTAACTCCACCGAAGCCATGGGTGAGCTCAAGCGCGAGAGTGACAAGATCGGCAGCGTATTGGACGTGATCAAATCCGTGGCCCAGCAAACCAACCTGCTGGCACTCAACGCGGCGATTGAAGCGGCCCGTGCCGGGGAGGCCGGGCGCGGTTTTGCCGTGGTCGCCGACGAAGTCCGCAGTCTGGCCCAGCGCACCCAGAAGTCCACCGAAGAGATCGAAGAACTGATCGTCGGCCTGCAAAACGGCACCCAGCAAGTGGCGACCATCATGGACAACAGCCGCAACCTGACCGACAGCAGCGTCGAACTGACCCGCCGTGCCGGTACTTCACTGGAAAGCATTACCCGTACCGTATCGACCATTCAGGCGATGAACCAACAGATTGCAGCGGCGGCCGAGCAGCAAAGCGCCGTGGCCGAGGAAATCAACCGAAGCGTGTTGAACGTACGGGATGTGTCGGATCAGACGTCAGCGGCGAGTGAAGAAACGGCAACGTCCAGTGTTGAGCTGGCGCGGTTGGGTACACATCTGCAAATGTTGGTGGGGCGCTTTAAAGTTTGAATATTTAAAGAGGGCTTGCCCAACGCGGACAAGCCCTCCCTCACTCAACAATATAAAAACACTAACTTACGACTGTAGAAAAACTGAATACAAAGGCGCCGAACACAAACCAAAAACCCGGCATGCTAAGTTCACTCCTCAATCAAAGGAACCACAGCAAAGCACTATGTTAATAGCGCAGACGCGATTATTACGCATAGACATGCTTGTTGTTGGCTAATCACAAGGAGTGAACATCATGAACGTAACAAATTTTACACTTGGCAATGCCTGGATGACGGGCATCTATGAACATATCAAGAACCTGCGCGTGCACCAGCTCGCTCTACCCTCTGCCCATAATTCCGGTGTGGATAAAGGCTCACTGGATCCTGTTTTCGGCAATTGGATGGCATGCCAGGACTATTTTTTCGGCACCCAATTGAACCAGGGTGCCCGTGTCCTCGATTTGCGCGTTACCGACTACAGTTACAGAAAAGATGTTGGTGGCTCGAAGGTCCCTCGATACAAATTCATCGAGGAGTTCAAGTGTGTACATGGTTTACCTGGAAGAAATTTCGACCAATGCCTTGCGGAGGTCAAAAGGTTCGCGGAGTCAAATCGTGGCGAGCTGATAATACTGGACATTCACAAGTTTGACCGTGGCAGAAATCTTAATGACAGCATTGGACGCTTTCGAAACAAGTTAAGCCAACTGAATCATTTACTGATCCCACCCACCGCTAGAAACCTGACTTTGGCCGAAATCAAAAAGAGCCACCCTAATCGCAATGTAATCATTTGCTGGGAAGGCGGCACCTACTGGAATACCATCCAGCACATATGGGAAGGCGATCAGACAACTCGAGCACAACTTGAAAGTTTCATCAACAGAGCCAGGGCAAGAGTTTCCAGCAGTACATTCAGCTCACTGTCAGCGACCATTTATAACACCGGAGGCCCAATGCGCCTGAGGCGAGGCGAGAAAGTCTGGACAGACGTGTTCCATCCGCAACATAGCGTTTTCAACATCATCAATGCAGACTTCATTCAAGACACAGGCATCGTCGAAAAATGCATTGAGCTTAACAAGGCCAGAGGCGCGCGCAGCTAATTGATATCGGCTGATATCAGCATCCGCCCCCACGTCGCCGAGCCTGCTCACGGCAAAGCGACGTGCTGGATAACCTGGCTACAGGCGCTTGCGCTATAGAACCTGGCGCAAAAATGCCTGAGCCCGCGGATCTTTCGGGGCATCGAAAAACTGCGCTGGCGATGCATCTTCCAGCAACTTGCCATGATCGAAGAACAGCACACGATCGGCTACTTCCCGGGCAAAACCCATTTCGTGGGTGACGCACACCATGGTCATGCCTTCCACGGCCAGGTTCTTCATCACATCCAGCACTTCGCCGACCATTTCCGGGTCCAACGCCGAGGTCGGCTCATCGAACAGCATCACCTTTGGCTCCATCGCCAGCGCCCGGGCGATCGCCACGCGCTGTTGCTGACCGCCGGACAGGCGTGACGGAAACTCGTTGGCCTTCTGCGCAATCCCGACCTTTTCCAGCAGCGCCAAGGCCTTGGCTTCACGCTCCTTCTTGCCGCGTTTGCGCACGACTTTCTGCGCCAGGCAAAGGTTTTCCAGAACGGTCATGTGCGGGAATAGATTGAAGTGCTGGAACACCATGCCGACCTCTCGGCGATAGGCGTTCACATCGGTTTTCGGATCGGCCAGTTGCAGACCATCGATGCTTACCGAGCCCGAATCAAACTCTTCCAGGCCATTGAGGCAGCGCAGAAAGGTCGACTTGCCGGAACCGGACGGGCCGATCACCACCAGTACTTCGCCCTTGGCCACCGTGGTGCTGACGTTATCCACCGCACGCACCACCTGACCACGGGTGTCGTAGACTTTTACCAGATCGCGGACTTCAATCACTTTGCGCGAGCCTCCGCTCAAGCCGGCTGGCGATTTTCGACAGCGGCAGGTTGATCAACAGGTACAGGCCGGCGACACAGAACAGGATTTCGAACGGCGAGAACGACGTGGTAATGACTTCACGACCGCTTTTGAGCAGTTCGGTAATCGCGATCACCGACACCAGCGAGGTGTCCTTGACCAGGCTGATGAACTGCCCGGCCAGCGGTGGCAACACGCGCTTGAACGCTTGCGGCAGCACCACATGGCGCATCGACTGACCCGCACTCAGGCCCAGGGACCGTGCAGCTTCATTCTGACCACGGGCGATCGACTGCACGCCCGAGCGGATGATTTCCGCTACGTAAGCACCTGTAAACAGCGACAGCGCAGCGATCCCGGCGAACTCCCGGGACAGGTTCATCACCGTACCGATGAAGAAGTAGAAAATGAAGATCTGTACCAGCAGCGGCGTGCCACGCACCAGTTCGACGTAAATGGTCGAGAGGTCGCGCAAGGTCGGGTTGTTCGACAGGCGGCACAAGCCGGTGGCGAGGCCGATCAGCAGACCCAGCACACCAGAGACCACCGATAGCCACAAGGTGGTCCAGAGGCCCCACATCAGCGGTCCTGCGGCCCAATGGCGGGTTACGCCGACCACGTCACCTTCGGCCAAATCATCGCCCTGGGCGACTTGCAGGCTGTTTTCGTCGACGGTCAGGTGTTGTTCATCGCCTGCATCGTTGCGCAGGGTCACTTGCGCCTTGTCGCCTTTACGCACCAGTTCGCTGACGGTGGAGATGTCGGCGGCGCGTTGGGATTCTTCGGCGTGGTAGGCGAAGTACTGCGGTACGCGGTTCCAGCGCCATTCGTAGGACATCAGCGAGGTGGCGTAATACAACGCGCCGGCCAGACCGATCAGCACCAGCACGGTCAGGGCGTGCCAGGGCCATTGGGCTTTTTTCTGTTTCATTGCAGGTTCCGGAATTTGTGTTGCCTTGGAGGCCGTCATCGCCAGCAGGCTGGCTCCCACAGGGGAATGCATTTCATTGTGAGAGCCAGCCTGCTGGCGATTCGGCGCGACGCGGTCTATCTGACCGAGCCTTACTCCATGTCCTTCTGCCAAGCGGTGTCTTTGAACCACTTGTCATGGATGCGATCGTAGGTGCCGTCTTCGTGGATCTGGTGCAGGAAGTTGTTGATGAAGTTGATGCTGTCGTAGTCACCCTTCTTCAGGCCGAACGCCAGGGGCTCGTAGGTGAACGGCTTGTCGAGGAATACCAGCTTGCCGTTGCCGACCTTGTTCACGGCCACAACGTTGTAAGGCGCGTCGTAGATAAAGGCATCGGCCTTGCCATTGACCACGTCGAGCACCGCTTCCTGCTCATTGTCATAGCCGTGGTATTTGGCTTTGGAGATCAGCTTCTTCGCGACCATCTCACCGGTGGTGCCAAGCTTGGAGGTGATGCGGTAGTCGGCAGTGTTCAGGTCTTTGTAGGACTTGATGGTGCCTTCCAGCTCCTTGCGGATCAGCAAGGTTTGGCCGACCACGATGAACGGTTCGCTGAAATTCAGGCGCAGGTTGCGCTCTTGGGTCAGGGTCATGCCGCTGCCGATCATGTCGAACTTGTCGGTGAGCAGGGCCGGGATGATGCCGTCGTAACCAGTAGACACCAGCTCCAGCTTGACACCCATGGCCTTGGTCATCGCTTTGAGGATGTCGACTTCGAAACCGATGATCTCGCCGCGCTTGTTGGTCATCTCGAACGGCATGTAGGTCGGGTCCATGCCGACCTTCAAGGTGCCGCGCTTGACCGCGTCATCAATGGCACCGGCCTGCGCCGCGCCGACTGCAACCAATGCCGTGACGCCGACCAGCAGCATCGACAGATACTTCTTCATCTTCAAGTCCCCAAAACCATTGCGATATGAGGCGCGCAAATGGTGGCTTCCGTAAGGAAACACACCAATACGGAGAAAAATTATCCGGGCGCACCAATTCGGGGATGGATGCTAACGCACTCGTTCATTTGCACAAGAGCTTGGCGACGTTCAGGCAAAAAAAGCCCGTTATTCCATGAAAGTAACTGTACTGACCTATGCATCGGGTCGCAGCCACTGGTCGCAACTGTCATTTATGACAGCTACACAGCTAGCGCTTTTAAGAATTTACTTGGGTAGGCGCCCCTGTCGGATTCTCATCTCTCAAGGGCCTCATTCCAATACTGACAAGGAGTTCAACGTGTCTACTACCTCCCCCAATATAGCCACATCCCTCTTGCCGGCCGCCATCGTCACTGAAGCCCCAAATGGCGAATTGCCGAAAAAATCGGCACTGATCACCGTGAATATCGAGCCGCACGAGGGTAACCCTCTTGACGCCATCCTCCTCATATTGAATGGTATCCGTGAGGACGGCATGCCGTATCACTGGACCCTTCCGCCAAGGCCCACAGGCAATGGCCCTATCATTTTTCGCTTGATCAACGAGCGCGACATCGATATCGAGAACCTGAAAATCCTCAAAATTACCTACGAGATCGTCACCCAGCAAGGGACGCATTTACCCTCTGAAACACTGCACCTCAATGTCGTCACGGAAAAATTACCGCGCGTCGATATCGTGGAAGCTGCGGCACCGGGATTCGTGTTTGACCCGAAGCAATCGCTGTTTGATGCGACGATCATCGCCCGGACACACCCCGACTTTATCGCCGGGCGTTCTGTTTGGCTGCATTTCGAAGGCGGTGCGGCGGGAGGCAGCATCACCAAGGAGTTTCCGATTGAGTTTATCTGGGAGGGCAAGGACCTGTATTTCACCGTTGATCGCGCGATTGTCCTGGCGAACCTGAATGGCCCTGTAAAAATCTACTACACGCTGGTGGATGGGCAGAGCTCCCGCTGCTCCGAGGTCGTGGAGATGTGGGTCGGCTCGGCACTGGAATTGCCCGTGCCGGAGATACTGGAAGCGACCCTGGACAATCCCGCCACGGCCACGATTGACCCCATGAAAGTCCTGGAGTTGGGAACTTTCACGCTCCGTGTACGCAACCCCGACATGCTCGGCACCGACGAGATCGAGGCGTACGTTAAGGGTACCCCCAACGCCGGAACACCAGTGATCCCGCCAAAATATGGTGATGCCGATAAGCGCTTGGTTGATTTCTATTTGGATATCAACGTCATCGCGGCCAACTTGGGTCAAAACTTCACGGCAAGCTACAAGTACACGCGTGGTAGCAGAAGCAAATTGTCGGATGTTCTGCAAGTGAAGGTGCTACCTCTGCTGCCTTCGGCTATGGATTTGGTGAAAGTGCCCGGAGCTGTAGACGGTAAGCTCGATCCGCGCGACAGCCACGCCGTTCAGATCTCCGAGTTTCCATTTATGCGAACAGGCCTGGCAGTCTGGATTTTCCTGGAAGGAAACCAGGGAAAATATACGCTGCGCGACGGGGTCCCCGTGAGTCAATTGGAGTTTGATGCCAAGCGGATCGAACAAATGATTCCGGCAGACTACCTGAATACGCTGCCCCATGACGAAGTAGTTAAAGTGATTGCCCTGGTCTCGCTGAATGCAACGGGCGAGATAAGTTCTGCCGTCCCTTTTGTAGTTCGCGAATATCACATAGCAAGAGAACCTAAAGTCATCGCTACCATTGCTGTTGGTACTTCCCCAACACAAGTTGGAGTTAGCATTGACGGAGGGAAAGTCTTTGTAGCAAACAGTGGAAGCCAAAGCATTTCTGTCATTGACACTAAAAGCAATACCGTAATACACACTATACCCCGACCTCGCGGGAAGGCTACAACCATCGCTGTTCATCCCGGCGGGCAGCACCTCTACGGATGTGACAACGCAGACTCATACACATATGTCTACAATACGAATTCCTATGAGATGACTCATGACTTAGATGGCCTTACTGGCACCTTCGACATGAAATTCAGTACAGATGGCGAAAACGTATACAATGCTAATAATAGATCCGTTAGACGATTCCGCGCTCTTTCTGGAAATCAGTTAGCCGTGAATGACATCGACTCTTTCGCCCTGGCATTATGCCCCCGTAATACTTGCCTTTATTCAGTGCACCCATCATCAGATGACGTACTGGTTCTTGACGTTAATGATTTGCAAATAATAGAGAGAATTCCGGCAAGCGCCAGCCAAACAATTGCCTTGACCCGAACCAACGCCCACAGCCCATACTTGTACTGTGGCGGGAGCAAATTAGTAGTTATCGATACCGCGACCAATACGGTCATCGGCGACCTGATCACTCGTGATAGCGTCCGCAGTATTGCAACACACCCAAGCATGCCACTAGCGTACGTCGTTTCAGGTAATTTTTTATTAATTATCAACACAAACACGCATGAAATCATCCAAGAAATCTGGGTGGGCGGGGGCGCTTTTATAGCCATTACTCCTGACGGCTCGAAGGCCTACATCTCCCAAGAAAATAGCAACACAGTCGTAGTAGTTGCCCTTTAACAGCAGCAACAATGACATCTATTGTGAATCACAGGCACCAAAAAAAACCCCGCTAACTTAGCGGGGTTTTTTATCATGCCAACTGAGGCTGCGCACTCAGCGGCTTGAGCGGCAGCAGCGGCGCATGGGGATCGGCTTTCACCGACTTGCGCCACGCAGCCAGCCACTCGGGGTGACCTTCGCTCCACACTTGCTCGTGCAAGCGAGCCAATGCCACCGGGTCGCTCAGCAGTTGCACACGCTCATTGTTGTTCAGCCCATCAGGCCCGACCTTCATGGCGTGCCGTACCCGTTCTATCCGCAGCCATTCGATCGGCTCGGCCTGCCCGTGACGGGAGGTTGCCAGCGAGCACGCCAGGGCGTTCTGCTGTGGATCGACCACCGAACGAACGAAGCCGTCGTTCAGCGCATGCCAGCGGTTTTCATGGGTGTACTGGTCGGTTGCCAGCAACGCCTGTGGCGGATTGTATTCCTCAGGGATCAGGAACAGACTCTCGTCACGGGACTTCAGGCCCAGGCCAACGCGGCTGGAAATCACCGACACCGGAATCGACAGCATCAATGAGCCGACGATCGGCACCAGCCACCACAGGAAGCTCGGGTTCAGCCAGATCACCAGCAAGGCCCAGAAGAAGCCCAGCAAGGTTTGCGGACCGTGGCGCTTGACCGCCTCGCTCCATGGCGTGGAGTCGTCGTCACGTTGCGGCGAGTTCCAGGTCGCGGCCCAGCCGAGGAACGCGGCGAGAACGAAACGGGTGTGGAAAATCATCCGCACCGGCGCCAGCAACATGGAGAACAACATCTCCAGGAGCATCGACAGGGTCACCTTGAACTTGCCGCCGAACTCTTTCGCGCCCTTGGCCCAGATCAGGATGATGCTCAACAGCTTCGGCAAGAACAACAGCACGATGGTGGTCGAGAACAGCGCGATGGCCTTGTCCGGGTGCCATTGTGGCCACAGCGGATAAAGCTGGCGCGGTTCAAGGAAGTACTGCGGCTCCATCAGCGTGTTGACCGCCAGCAGCGCCGTCGACAGCACGAGGAAGAAGAACCACAACGGCGCCGACAGGTAGGACATCACGCCGGTCAGGAACACCGCCCGGTGTACCGGGTGCATGCCTTTTACCAGGAACAGCCGGAAGTTCATCAGGTTACCGTGGCACCAGCGACGGTCACGCTTGAGTTCGTCGAGCAGGTTTGGCGGTAGCTCTTCGTAGCTGCCTGGCAAGTCGTAGGCAATCCACACGCCCCAGCCGGCACGACGCATCAGCGCGGCTTCGACGAAGTCGTGGGACAGAATCGCACCGGCAAACGCGCCTTTACCGGGCAACGGCGCCAGGGCGCAGTGCTCGATGAACGGTTTCATGCGGATGATCGCGTTGTGACCCCAGTAGTGGGATTCGCCCAACTGCCAGAAGTGCAGACCGGCGGTGAACAGCGGACCGTACACGCGGGTAGCAAACTGCTGCATGCGCGCATACAGGGTATCCATGCCCGACGCACGTGGCGCGGTCTGGATAATCCCGGCGTCCGGCGTGGCTTCCATCAGGCGCACCAGACTGGTCAGGCACTCGCCGCTCATCACCGAGTCGGCATCGAGCACGACCATATACTTGTAGTCACCACCCCAGCGACGGCAGAAGTCGTCGAGGTTGCCGCTTTTACGCTTCACGCGGCGACGGCGGCGGCGATAGAAAATCTTGCCGAAGCCCTTCGCTTCGCGGCAGACGTCCAGCCAGGCCTGCTGTTCGGCGACACAGATATCGGCGTCGTTACTGTCGCTGAGGACGAAGAAGTCAAAGCGATCCAGATCACCCGTGGCCGCAACCGACTCGAACGTTGCGCGCAGACCGGCGAATACCCGAGGCACGTCTTCGTTGCAGATCGGCATCACCAACGCGGTGCGTGCATCCTTGGGAATCGGCTCATTACCGGCACTTTTACCGGAGATACGGTATTTATCGTGACCGGTGAGCAACTCGAGGAAGCCCATCAGCGCCGTCCAGAAACCGGCCGACACCCAGCAGAACAAGATACCGAACAGGATCAGGATACTGGTCTGCAGCGCATACGGCAGCACTTGCGTCGCAGTCTGCAACAACGGTTGGTTCAGCACTTCGTTCAGGTCGACGAACGACCAGCCCTGGTACGGCATGATGCCTTTCATGTACCAGCCGGCGACGATGGTCTGGCCCAGCATCAACACCAACAGAATATAACGACGGATCGAGCCGACCGTACGCCAGCGCGCTGCCGGCAGTACTCGCTCATCCTTCGGCGGCTTCGGCGGATTGGTCCGTCCGGTCATCCGGCGCCAACCGCGCACCAGAATGTTGGTGCGCCACGGCTCCGGCACAACCTTGGTCCGACGAATCGGCGGCGTCGCCTTCAGGCAAACGCGACCGCTGGCGTCGAGCGCCAGCATTTCGGCGTCCTGCAACTCTTCGGCGGTGCTCAGGGTCAGGCGCTTGCCGACCGAAGCCTGGACGGCCTCGGTCGGAGCGTCGAACATCGAGGACGACAAACGCTCGTGCAACTCGCTGAAGGACTTGCAACCCGCGAGTTCCGCGCGTTGCTCGTCGGTCATGGGCAGATGCGCCAGATACTCGGAAAGCGTCTCTGGCTGTACTTGAGAATTACTCATCGGCAGGCAACTGATAGCTCCAGGTCTCGGTCAGGACTTCTTCAGTCGGGGCCGATTCCGGTGTGGCTGGGACCGCGTCGGCAGCGGCAGGCTGCTTGGCGTCTTTTTTGGCCTGATCCTTGGCATCAGCAACCGGCTTGGTCTCGGCCTGTTTGGCCTCCGCTTGCTTGGCTTCCTTGTCCGCTTTCTCCTGCTGCTTGGCGGCAACCTTGTCGGCCTTGGCAACCGACGAGTTGGACGCTGGAACCGAGGTCTTGGCCAGGTCCGCCGGTACGATGTTCTGCACCAGCGCAGCGCGCATCTCGGTGGCCTTGCTCGGGTCCTTGATCTTCATCCGCAGGGTCAGGCGCCAGCCCTTGGTTTCAGGGTTGTAGCGCACACTGTTTTCCACCAGTTCAGCGTTGTCGCCAACGCTCACCTGGCTGCGAACTTCCGTATCTGCAGGCAATGCCGACAGGGACGGGCCTTCGAAGTCCACCAGATAGGCAACGCTGCCGTCCGGCTGACGAATCAGGTTGGACTGCTTGACGTCGCCAGTGGAGCGCAGAGTCTGTTTGACCCAGGCACTGTCAGGCGCATGAATCGAGGCTTCGTCCATGGTCCAGTGCATACGGTAAGCAACGTCGAGCGGTTGACCTGGCTCTGGCAGTTTTTCCGGATTCCAGAAAGCCACGATGTTGTCGTTGGTTTCGTCGGCGGTCGGAATCTCGACCAGATCGACGGTACCTTTGCCCCAGTCACCCTTAGGTTCGATCCAGGCGCTTGGGCGCTTGTCGTAACGGTCGTCGAGGTCTTCGTAGTGGCTGAAGTCGCGACCACGTTGCAACAGACCGAAACCACGCGGGTTCTCGACCGAGAAGTTGCTCACCGCCAGGTGTTTCGGATTATTCAGTGGGCGCCACAGCCATTCGCCGTTGCCGGCGTGAATCGCCAGGCCGCTGGAGTCGTGCAGCTCACGACGATAGTTGAGGACTTTCGACGGCTGGTTGGCACCAAACAGGAACATGCTGGTCAGTGGCGCAATGCCCAGTTTGCCGACCTTGTCACGCAGGAACATCTGCGCCTTGACGTCGACAATGGTGTCGCTGCCCGGACGCAGGGTCAGACGATAGGCACCGGTGGCCCGTGGGGAATCCAGCAGCGCGAAAATCACCAGGTGCTTGTCGCCCGGCTTCGGCTGTTGAATCCAGAATTCACGGAAACGCGGAAACTCTTCGCCGGACGGCAAGGCGGTGTCGATTGCCATGCCGCGAGCGGACAGGCCATAGACGTGACCTTTGCCCACGACGCGGAAATAACTCGCGCCGAGCATGGTCATGATTTCGTCTTGTTTGTCGGCCTTGTTGATCGGGTAAAGCACGCGGAAACCGGCATAACCCAGTTGCTCGGTGGCTTTAGGATCGAACTGCAAATCGCCGAAATCAAATCGACTCGGGTCGTATTTGATCTCTTCGACGGTGTTCGCCGTGATTTCATTGATTTTCACCGGCGTATCGAAATGCATACCCTGGTGGTAGAACGACAGCTTGAATGGCGTCTTCTGGTCGGCCCATTCTGCTTTTTCCGTCAGAAAACGAATCTTCTGATAGTCGGCGAATTTCATTTCGCGGAATTCGTTCGGCAGGTTACTGCGCGGTACTTCGTACTTCTGCGCGGCCAGCTCTTTTGCCTTGACCGAGACATCATCCAGACTGAATGCCCAAAGCTGGCCGGCGCTGAGCAGGCAGAGCAGGGCTGAGCCCGCTACCAGAGCGCTACGAAACCGTTTGGCAGACATTCTTGGTGCATTACAGGGACTAACAATCACGAGCAACCCTCGCCGAAAACAGATCAAAAAACCAACGGCCAGTTGACGGGCCTGTGCGTTACCGAGCCTGAAAAAGCCGACCTCACAAACCACTCTTGCCAAGTTGGCGAGCATTGTTCCGACTCCGATGAGGCAAAATGATTCCCCAAACGGTTCCGGACAAGTCTCTACCTAAGTCAAAATGGACCAACGAACGCCGATCCCCGTAGCGCGCGATTATCTAGCAGGCCGCGTTACAACGCATCAGGCGTAACAAAGTATTTATCGCGAAAAGCCCCTGTTTTCAGTGGAAATGAGCTTAAAAAGTTGTTTCAAGCGCTTTCAGGTCTGTAACAGGAAGGTGACCGGGCCATCATTGACCAGGTGCACCTGCATATCCGCGCCGAATCTACCTGATGCCACAGTGCCATGCACCTGTTTCGCTTTGCTTAATAGATAGTCGAACAGCTCCTCGCCCAAAGCAGGAGGGGCCGCGGTCGAAAAACTTGGACGCAGGCCGCTTTTAGTGTCTGCGGCCAGGGTGAACTGAGAGACCAGCAGCAACCCGCCGCCCACATCCGCCAGGGACAGATTCATCTTGCCCTCGGCGTCACTGAACACCCGATAGTTAAGCAGCTTATGCAGAAGTTTGTCGGCGCTCGCCCGGGTGTCCCCCGGTTCCACTGCAACCAGAACCAGCAAGCCCTGATCGACGGCACCCACCACCTCACCTGCTACCTCGACGCGCGCGCCGCGCACGCGTTGCAACAAGCCTTTCATGCTTCTTCGGGCGGCAAGTCGAGCAGGCGCCGTGCCATCTGGTCGGTGGCCCGCACCAGCGCGTCAGTGATCCCCGGTTCGGAGGCGGCATGGCCGGCGTCGCGAATGACTTGCAGCTCGCTGTTCGGCCAGGCCTGGTGCAATTCCCAGGCATTATCCAACGGGCAGATCACGTCATAACGGCCATGCACGATCACACCCGGCAAGTGGGCGATCTTGCCCATGTCGCGAATCAACTGGTTCGGCTCAAGGAAGGCGTTGTTGCTGAAGTAATGGCATTCGATGCGGGCAATGGACAATGCACGTTGCGGCTCGGAGAAACGATCGATCACCAGCGGGTTCGGGCGCAATGTCGCGGTGCGGCCTTCCCAGGTCGACCAGGCCTTGGCCGCATGCATCTGGGCAATTTGATCGTTGCCAACCAGGCGTTTGTGGAAGGCGGTGAGCAAGTCGTCACGCTCGTCCAATGGGATTGGCGCGATGTAGTCCTGCCAGTAATCGGGGAACAGACGGCTGGCACCGGCCTGATAGAACCATTCGATTTCCTGTGGACGGCAGAGAAATATCCCACGCAGGATCAAGCCGTGCACACGCTCCGGATGGGTTTGCGCGTAGGCCAGTGCCAGGGTCGAACCCCACGAACCGCCGAACAGCACCCACTTGTCGATGCCCAGGTGCTGGCGAATCCGCTCCAGGTCGGCGACCAGATCCCAGGTGGTGTTGTTTTCCAGGCTGGCGTGAGGCGTGGAGCGACCGCAACCGCGTTGATCGAAGGTGACGATGCGATAGATGTTGGGGTCAAAGAAACAACGACTCTGGGCATCACAACCGGCGCCGGGGCCGCCGTGAATGAACACCACCGGCAAACCTGCCGGTGAACCGCTTTCGTCGACGTAGAGGGTGTGAGTTGCATCGACGGCCAGATCGTGCCGGGCGTAGGGTTTGATCTGCGGGTACAAAGTCTGCATTGCGCACTCCGTAAGGGGTCGAGGTCATCCCTGGGGGGACTTCTATTATTCTGCCGTTGGGCATCATAAACCCGAATTACGTCGGTGAGCATGCACATGTAGGAGCGAGCCTGCCCGCGAAGAACCTGAAGGCGCCGCATTCATCCAGGCAGCCCTCGTCATCGTTAACGTCCATCGCGAGCATGCTCGCTCCTACAGAGGGGTACGTTTAACGCTGGTAGCGCTTGTCGCCCCAATCCAACAACCCTTGCAACAACTCTTTCAAGACCACCCGCGTCGGCTCCGCCAGATCCGGCCGGTAACGGAACGGCTCGAACTCTTCCATGTAAGTGCACTGCCCCAACTCCAGCTGCACGGCATGGATATTCTCGGCCGGGTTGCCGTAATGCCGGGTGATATGACCACCCTTGAAGCGCCCGTTCAGTACATGGCTGTACTCCGTGTGACGGGCGCAGATGGCTTCCAGCCCGGTCGCCAGCTGAGGATCGCAACTGGCGCCATTGAAGGTGCCAAGGTTGAAGTCCGGCAGCTTGCCGTCGAACAGGTGCGGGATGATCGAGCGGATGGAGTGGGCATCGAACAACAGCGCGTAGCCGAACTCGGCCTTCAGCCGTGCCAGCTCGTTCTGCAAGGTACTGTGGTACGGCGTCCAGATCTGCTCCAGATAAGTCGCGCGCTCTTCTTTCGAAGGCTCCAGCCCCTCGCGGAACAACGGTATGCCGTCGAACAGCGTCGCCGGGTACAGACCGGTGGTGGCGCCCACGTACAAAGGCTTGTCGTCGGACGGCCGGTTCAGGTCAATGACGAATCGCGAATATTCGGCGGCCAGGGTGCTGGCACCCAGCTTGGCGGCGAAATCGTAAAGCTGCGGGATATGCCAATCGGTGTCCGGCAGGCTTTTCGCGTCGGGAATCAATCCGGCTTCCACCGCCGGGGTCAGACGCACACCGGCGTGGGGCATGCTGATCAGCAGCGGCACGCGGCCTTGTTTGAAGTTCAGAACCTTATCCACAACGCTCTCCTACAGGCTTGTCTCGACGCCGTGACGCACGACGCGTTTTTCCAGGTCGCCGCCCAGCCAGTACGACAGATCGGCCGGGCGATCGATTTGCCAGGCGACGAAATCAGCGACCTTGCCGGCCTCCAGCGAACCGTGGGTAGCGGCCATGCCCAGCGCGGTGGCGGCATGAATCGTGGCGCCGGCCAGGGCTTCTTCCGGGGTCATGCGGAAACAGGTGCAGGCCATGTTCAGCATCAGGCGCAGCGACAGGCCCGGCGAGGTGCCCGGGTTGAGGTCGCTGGCGATGGCGATTTTTACCCCGTGTTTACGCAAGGCGTCCATTGGCGGCAACTGGGTTTCGCGCAGGAAGTAGAACGCGCCCGGCAGCAGTACGGCCACCGTACCGGACTCGGCCATGGCAATGGCGTCCTCTTCGGTCATGAACTCCAGATGATCGGCGGACAGGGCGTGGTAACGCGCCGCCAAAGTAGAGCCGTGCAGTGACGAAAGTTGCTCGGCATGCAGTTTCACGGGCAGTCCGAGTTTTTGCGCAGTGACGAATACGCGCTCGACCTGGGCCGGCGAAAACGCCAGGTATTCACAGAACGCGTCCACCGCATCTACCAGCCCTTCTGCAGCCAGGGCCGGCAGCATTTCCGCGCAGATGTGATCGATATAATCGTCGGCGCGATCGGCGTATTCCGGTGGCAAGGCATGCGCCGCCAGGCAGGTGCTGCGCACGCTGACCGGCAGTTCGGCGCCGAGGCGACGCGCCACGCGCAGCATCTTGCGTTCGTTGGCGAGGTCCAGGCCGTAGCCGGATTTGATCTCGATGCTGGTGACGCCATCGCGCATCAGGCTTTTCAGGCGTTTGGCCGCGCTGATGAACAGTTCGTCTTCGCTGGCTGCGCGGGTGGCACGCACGGTGCTGGCAATGCCGCCGCCGGCCGCCGCGATTTGCGCGTAGCTGACGCCTTGCAGACGCTGCTCGAACTCACCGCTGCGGTTGCCGCCGAAGACCGTGTGGGTATGGCAATCGATCAGGCCCGGAGTAACCCAGGCCCCCTTCAAGTCATTGACCGCCGGGTATTCGCCCGCCGGCAGTTCGGTGCGCGGTCCGACCCATTCGATAAGCGCACCGGATGTCACGATGGCCGCATCCTCGATGATCGAGTAGACGCCTTGGGCCATGGTTGCGACGTGGCAGTGTTGCCAGAGGGTTTTCACTGTTGGCCTCCGTTGGGATTCGTTTGGCGGGGAGCCCTCAAGAGCCCCCTCACCCTAACCCTCTCCCGGAGGGAGAGGGGACTGACCAGGTTGAATGTTCGATGTACTGCGACCTGAAATTTCGAGCCGAACTCAGGCCTGGAAAAACACGAAGATCTAAACCCTTTCCTCATGCGGGTGGGAACTGACCGTGTTGCTTGTCCGGTTTGCATCCACCTGAAACCTCGAGTCGAACCCAGACCTGGAAAAACATGAAGATCTGCTCCCTTTCCTCTTGCGGGAGAGGGAACTGACCGTGGTGTTAGTCAGGTCGGCATCGTCCCTAAACTCGAGTCGAACTCAAACCTGGAAAAACCTGAAGATCTGCTCCCTTTCCCCCTCTCCCCCCCTGGGGGAGAGGGTTGGGGTGAGGGGGTTGGTTCTTACAGGCTCGGCAGCAACTTCGCCGACACCAGTTCGTTCAGGCAGCGCGAAGCCAACAACTCAGTGGCTGCATTAATGTCCGGAGCAAAGAACCGGTCCTTCTCATAAAACGGCACTTCCTTACGCAAAATCGCCCGAGCCTTCTCAAGCGCTGGCGAAGTCTTCAGGCCATTGCGCAAATCCAGCCCCTGAACCGCCGCCAGCCATTCCACCGCGAGAATCCCGCGGGTGTTTTCGGCCATTTCCCACAGGCGCTTGCCCGCAGCCGGGGCCATGGACACGTGGTCTTCCTGGTTGGCGGAAGTCGGCAGGCTGTCCACCGAATGCGGATGGGACAGCGCCTTGTTTTCGCTGGCCAGTGCCGCTGCGGTCACCTGGGCGATCATGAAGCCGGAGTTCACGCCGCCATTGGCCACCAGAAACGGCGGCAGTTGCGACATGTGCTTGTCCATCATCAGCGAGATGCGGCGTTCGCTCAGGGAGCCGATTTCAGCGATGGCCAGGGCCATGTTGTCGGCGGCCATGGCCACCGGTTCCGCGTGGAAGTTACCGCCGGAGATCACGTCGCCTTCAGCGGCGAACACCAATGGATTGTCCGATACGGCGTTGGCTTCGACAGCCAGCACTTCGGCCGCCTGACGGAACTGGGTCAGGCAGGCGCCCATGACTTGCGGCTGGCAGCGCAGGGAGTACGGGTCCTGGACCTTTTCGCAGTTCTCGTGGGAGTCGGACACTTCACTGCGCTCGCCGAGCAAATCGCGGTAAGCGGCAGCGGCGTCGATCTGGCCTTTCTGGCCACGGGCGGCGTGGATGCGCGCATCGAACGGCGAGCGCGAGCCCAGCACGGCTTCAACGGTCAGGCCACCGAGGGCCAGGGCGCCGGCGAACAGATCTTCGCCTTCGAACAGGCCACGCAGGGCGAAAGCGGTGGACACCTGAGTACCGTTAAGCAGCGCCAGGCCTTCTTTCGCGGCCAGGGTCAGCGGGGTCAGACCGGCGACTTTCAGCGCTTCGGTCGCTTCCATCCACTCACCCTTGTAACGCGCCTTGCCTTCACCCAGCAGCACCAGCGACATGTGCGCCAACGGTGCCAGGTCGCCGGATGCACCGACCGAGCCTTTGAGTGGAATGTGCGGGTAAACCTCAGCGTTGATCAGGGCGATCAGCGCGTCGATCACCACCCGGCGGATACCGGAGAAACCACGGCTGAGGCTGTTGACCTTGAGCACCATGATCAGCCGCACCAAGTCATCGCTGATCGGCTGGCCGACACCGGCGGCGTGGGACAGCACCAGCGAGCGCTGCAGGTTTTCCAGATCTTCGCTGGCGATACGGGTCGAAGCCAGCAGGCCGAAACCCGTGTTGATGCCATAGGCGGTGCGGTTCTCGGCGAGGATCTGCTCCACGCAGGCAACGCTGGCTTCGATCTGCGCCGAGGCGCTGTTGTCTAGGGTCAGTGTCACCGGTTGCTGATAAACGTCACGCAGCTGAGCAAGGCTCAACTGGCCGGGAATTAGGTTTAGGGCAGTCATTTTTGGCTCCTTGTATGAGTTTCGTCTCTTGTGTAAAGAGACCTACCAGTCGCTCCGGAGATATCCGTTGTCCGTCGCCTCCCCCTTTTTAAGGGGGCTGGCGCCTTGGCACGCTGGTTTTGTATGGAAATCAGTTCAGATTCGGTAAGGTTTTGTGCAGCAAATTCGCGTCTTTCAAAACACTGGCAGCGGCGGCAATGTCCGGTGCCAGCCAACGGTCCTGATCATAAGCCGGGACACGCTCGCGCAGCAGACGCCAAGCGGCATCGGTACCAGCGCCAAAACTCTGCTCTTTCAGAAACTCGAACGCCTGGGCCGCCAGCAGATACTCGATAGCGAGGATCTGCGTGCAGTTTTCCAGTGCCTGATGCAGTTTCAAGGCAGCGTTGGTCCCCATGCTCAGGTGATCTTCCTGCAGGCCCGAAGTGACGTAATTGTCGAGCACCGCCGGTTGCGCCAACTGACGGTTTTGCGCACACAGCGAGGCGGCAACGTATTGCACGATCATCATCCCGGAGTTCACGCCCGGGTTGGCCACCAGGAACGCCGGCAATCCGCTGACGTGCGGGTTGATCAGGCGGTCCAGACGACGCTCGGCAATCGAGCCGATTTCCGCCATGGCGATGGCCAGCAGGTCCGCCGCCAACGCCACGGACTGGCCGTGCGGGTTGGCCTGGGACACCACGCGATAATTGTCTGGAGTGCCCAGCACCATCGGGTTGTCGCTGATGCCGTTGAGTTCCGTTTCGATCTGCCTGGTCGCATGAACCAGCTGATCACGGGCGGCGCCGTGCACTTGCGGAATAGAACGAATACTCAAGGCATCCTGGGTGCGAATGCCTTTGCTCTGGGCGATGACTTCGCTGCCTTCGAGCAATGCCCGCAGGTTGATACCGACCTGCTGCATGCCCGGGTGCGGCTTGAGCGCGATGATCTCGGCATCGAACGCGTTGATCTGCCCGCGCTGGGCTTCAAAGCTCATGGCGCCGATCACATCAGCCCAGTGCAGCAGGCGCGTGGCGTCGGCAATTGCCAGGCAGCTCAGGCCGGTCATGCACGGCGTGCCGTTGACCAGGCACAGGCCATCTTTGGCGCCAAGCTTGACCGGTTGCAGCCCTTCTTCCGCCAGGGCCTGCTGCGCGGAAACGATCTGGCCGCGATAGCTGACATTGCCGACCCCCAACAGTGAAATACCGATGTGGGCCATGTGAGTCAGGTAGCCGACGGAGCCTTGAGATGGCACTTGTGGGGTGATGCCATGGTTGAGCAACGCCAGCAGCCCTTCGACTACCTGCCGGTGCAGGCCGGACTTGCCGTGGCTGTAATTGATAATCGCGGCGCAGATGATTGAGCGGGTCTGCTCGTCGGTCAGCGGCGCGCCGACGCCGCAGGCGTGACTGAGCAAAGTATTGCGCGACAACTGGCTGAGTTGCTCGTCATGCAGCGAGACGTTGCACAGCGCGCCCAGGCCGGTGTTGATGCCGTAGGCATTCTCGCCGCTGGTGACGATGCGCTGGACAATGGCTTGCGCGTTTTCGATGCGTGCCCAGATCGGTGCCGACAGCTCAAGCCGTGCGCCATGACGAGCAACGGCGACCACGTCCTGCCAAGTGACCTGCGCTTCGGTGATAACGATTTTTTCAGCCTGGGACATTTTGAACCTCATCCAAATATTGATGCAGCTTCACCGCCGCCTTCGCGAGCAAGCCCGCTCCCACAGGGGGATTGCATTCCAAATGTGGGAGCGGGCTTGCTCGCGAAGGGGCCCGAACAGCCACCGAAAATCTCTTAAACCACCGCCGCCCGGCGCTGCACAAAGCGGTCGACATACTCATCCGCCGGCGAATGCAGGATCTCCCTCGGAGTGCCGACCTGAATCAGGCGGCCGTCCTTGAGGATCGCAATGCGGTTGCCGATGCGCACGGCCTCGTCGAGGTCGTGAGTGATGAACACGATGGTCTTGTGCAGGGTCTTTTGCAGCTCCAGCAACTGGTCCTGCATCTCCGCACGAATCAGCGGATCAAGGGCGCTGAACGCTTCGTCCATCAGGATGATGTCAGTGTCCGCCGCCAAAGCACGGGCCAGGCCCACACGTTGACGCATGCCGCCGGAGAGCTGATGCGGGTATTTGTTTTCGTAGCCCTTCAGGCCCACGGTGTTGATCCAGTGCAGCGCGCGTTCGCTGCACATGGCCTTGCTCTCGCCACGGATCTTCAGGCCATAGGCAACGTTGTCCAGCACGCTCTTGTGCGGCAACAGGCCGAAGCTCTGGAATACCATGCTGATCTTGCGCCGACGAAATTCGCGCAGGGCGTCCATGTCGTATTGCAGGATGTCCACGCCGTCCACCAGGATCGCACCGCTGGTCGGGTCGATCAGGCGGTTGAAGTGACGCACCAGTGTGGACTTGCCGGAACCCGACAGGCCCATGATCACGAAGATCTCGCCGCTGCCGATGCTCAACGACAGGTCGTTCACGCCGACCACGCAGCCGGTTTCGGACAATACCTGGTCCTTGGTCTTGCCCTGGCCGATCATGGCCAGCGCATCCTTGGAACGGTTGCCGAAAATCTTGAAGACGTTTTTGACTTCGATCTTGCTCACGGTTGCGTTGTTCATTTGCTCACCTCATGCCGTGCCCGACCGTACGCCTGAGTAATGCGGTCGATCACCACAGCCAGAATCACGATCGCCAGACCGGCTTCAAGGCCACGTCCGACGTTGAGGGTCTGAATCCCCACCAGCACGTCTTCACCCAGGCCACGGGCGCCGATCATCGAGGCAATCACTACCATCGACAGGGCCATCATGGTGGTCTGGTTGATGCCCGCCATGATGCTCGGCAGCGCCAGCGGCAGTTGCACACCGAACAATTGCTGCCAGCGGTTGGCACCGAAGGCGTTGATCGCTTCCATCACTTCGCCGTCAACCTGGCGAATGCCCAGATCGGTCAGGCGGATCAACGGTGGCGCGGCGTAGATCACCGTGGCGAAAATCGCCGGGACCTTGCCCAGGCCGAACAGCATCAGTACCGGGATCAGGTACACGAAACTCGGCATGGTCTGCATGATGTCGAGCAACGGCATCAACACTGAACGCAGGCGATTGCTGCGGGCCGAGAGAATGCCCAGCGGTATGCCGATCAGCACCGAAATGATCGTCGCCACCATCATCAGCGCCAGGGTTTGCATCAATTTGTCCCAGAGGCCGACCGCGCCGACCAGGAACAACAGACCGACGATCACGGCGGTGGTCACCACCTTACGTGTCGCGTGCCAGGCCACGCCCGCCACGATGGCCAGCATCAGCCACCAGGGCGCAGCGCGCAGCAACCCTTCAAGATTGACGATGGCCCACAACAGAGTGTCGGAGATGTGCCGGAACACGTCACCGTAGTTGGTGACCAGCGAATCGACCCAACTGTTGACCCAGTCGGCGATGGAAAAGGTAAAGCTTTCGGGAAACATAAGAGACTCTCAATCAAGGGGTTGCGATCAAGCCTCCGACTGCCGGTTACGACAGTCGGAGAGGCCGGACCTACAAGGCCGCGTCGATTTTCTTGGCTGCGTCTTCACTAACCCACTGGTGCCAGACTTCAGGATGTTCCTTCAGGAAGATCTTGGCCAGTTTTGGTGATTCGATCCGCTCCTTGGCCATGCGACCGAGGTTCTCGTTCAGCAGTTCGATTGGAACGTTGACCTTTTCCAGCACGGCCACCAGCTCCGGCGCTTCGTCGTGGAAAGTCTTGGACAGACCGACCTTGATATCCACGGCCTTGTTCACGCCTGGTTTCTCTTCAAGTTTCACGACGTCGATCTGGCCCATCAGCGGCGTTGGCGACCAGTAGTAAAACAGGATCGGCTCGCCACGCTTGTAGCTCGACAGCACCGCGGCATCCAGCGCCGGGCCGGTGCCTGGACGGAAGTTGGTGTAGGTGCTTTCCAGGCCGTAGCTTTTCAGCATTTCGCTGTTGTCGAGCTCACAGGTCCAGCCGGCCGGGCAGTTGTAGAAACGGCCCTTGGATGGCTCTTCGGCGTCTTTGAATACCGCCGCATATTTGCCCAGATCGGCAATGTTCTTCAGGTCCGGCGCCTTGGCTTCCAGCTTGCGCTTGGCGTCGCCTTCGATCACATAGCGCGGTACGTACCAGCCTTCGATGGCGCCGACAATAGGAGCGCCGATACCAACGACTTTGCCGGCCTTCTCGGCCTTGTTCCAGACCTCGCTGCGACCGACCCACTCTTCGGCAAACACCTGGATATCGTTACTGCTCAGGGCGTTTTCCATGGTAATGGAGTTGCCGGGCAGGCTGTCGGTCTTGCAGTCGTAGCCTTTCTCCAACACGACTTGCAGCACATCGGTCAGCAACATGGCGCTTTCCCAGTTCAGGCCGGCAAACTTCACCGGTTTGCCGGACTCGCACCAGCCCGCCGCCTGAGTGGCGCCAGCGCTGGCCAGCAGGCCCATGGAAAGCAACGTGGTCAGCAGGGTCTTGTTCGATTTCATTATTGTGACGCTCCTAATCATGAATTGGCTTACGGCAGTCAAGAGGCATCCAGCCCTGTCCACATCCAATCAGGCCTGCGCCGCGGCGCGACCGACACTCAGCTTTTGTTCGATATCGCGTCCTGCTCGACGGCAGGAACAAACGATCCAGGGTTGCGCTTTGATTCAACCGGGAATTCGTTGTGAAACCGTTTTCCATGGCGCTGCTTTTTTGTGGGAGCGGGCTTGCTCGCGAAAGCGGCGTGCCAGCCAGTACAGATGTTGAATGTACCGGCCTATTCGCGAGCAAGCCCGCTCCCCCACAAAGCAGTTTGCACAGGTTAGTTTTACTTGCCGGTAATCATCGGCAGGTTCAGCCCTTGTTCCTTGGCGCAGTCAATTGCGATCTGGTAGCCCGCGTCGGCATGGCGCATGACACCGGTCGCCGGGTCGTTGTGCAGGACGCGAGCGATACGCTCGGCCGCTTCGTCAGTACCGTCGCAGACAATCACCATGCCCGAGTGCTGGGAGAAGCCCATGCCGACGCCGCCGCCGTGGTGCAGGGAAACCCAGGTCGCGCCGCTTGCGGTGTTGAGCAGTGCGTTGAGCAGTGGCCAGTCGGACACGGCGTCGGAACCATCCTGCATCGATTCGGTTTCACGGTTCGGGCTCGATACGGAACCTGAGTCCAGGTGATCCCGACCGATCACGATGGGCGCGGACAACTCGCCGCTGCGGACCATTTCGTTGAACGCCAGGCCGAGCTTGGCGCGCAGACCCAGGCCAACCCAGCAGATACGTGCCGGCAAGCCCTGAAAGCTGATGCGCTCGCGGGCCATGTCCAGCCAGTTGTGCAGGTGCGCGTCGTCCGGGATCAGTTCCTTGACCTTGGCGTCCGTCTTGTAGATGTCTTCAGCGTTACCCGACAGTGCAGCCCAGCGGAACGGGCCGATACCACGGCAGAACAGCGGACGGATGTAGGCCGGTACAAAGCCTGGGAAGTCGAATGCGTTTTCCACGCCTTCTTCTTGCGCCATCTGACGGATGTTGTTGCCGTAGTCGAAAGTCGGTACGCCCATTTTCTGGAAGTCGAGCATCGCTTTAACGTGTACGGCCATCGATTGCTTGGCGGCTTTGATTACAGCGGCTGGTTCAGTCTTGGCGCGTTCGCGGTATTGATCCCAGGTCCAGCCGGCCGGCAGGTAGCCGTTGAGCGGGTCGTGGGCGCTGGTCTGGTCAGTGACCATGTCCGGGCGAACGCCGCGCTTGACCAGTTCCGGCAGGACTTCTGCCGCGTTGCCCAGCAGGGCGATGGAAATCGCTTTACCTTCGGCGGTGTATTTGGCAATGCGGGCCAGAGCGTCGTCGAGGTCGGTGGCTTGTTCATCGACGTAACGGCTTTTCAGGCGGAAATCGATGCTGACCTGCTGGCATTCGATGTTCAGCGAGCACGCACCGGCCAGGGTTGCGGCCAGAGGCTGGGCGCCGCCCATGCCGCCCAGGCCAGCGGTCAGTACCCATTTGCCTTTCAGGTCATCGTTGTAGTGCTGACGACCGGCTTCGACGAAGGTTTCGTAGGTGCCTTGGACGATGCCCTGGCTGCCGATGTAGATCCAGCTGCCGGCGGTCATCTGGCCGTACATGGCCAGGCCTTTGGCATCGAGTTCGTTGAAGTGCTCCCAGCTCGCCCAGTGCGGCACCAGGTTGGAGTTGGCGATCAATACGCGCGGTGCGTTGCTGTGAGTCTTGAACACTCCGACCGGCTTGCCGGATTGCACCAGCAGGGTCTCGTCGTCGTTCAGGTTGGTCAGGCTTTCAACGATCTTGTCATAGCATTCCCAGTTACGTGCCGCACGACCGATGCCACCGTAAACCACCAGCTCCTTAGGGTTCTCGGCGACTTCCGGGTCGAGGTTGTTCATCAGCATGCGCAACGGCGCTTCGGTCAGCCAGCTTTTGGCGGTCAACTTGTTACCGCGGGCAGCGCGGACTTCGACGTCACGAAACTTGGTCATCTTGTTGTCAGTCACGAAAGAAACTCCTCAGCGATCAATCCAAACCAACCCTGGCGGTGGGTAAGCCAGCCTGCGCGCGTCAAAGCGCCACAAGCGAATCAGTGGACGTTGCGGGGAGTCTCGGTCGACTCATACGCATACGTCTTTACTTGTACATACAAGCATATGCAATCGAGCGGCCAACTTGCTGGATGCGCAGTGGAGAAAAATTCTGAAACAGCTGGAGAGCGCCTGAAACAGGGGTTCTGGCGAAGATGAATTTTTTCTGGGGGATATTCTGCAAGCGATGTTGGTTGTTACTTGAACGTGGTTTTGCGCCACGCTGGGGCGTTCGGTAACAAAGTAGTGCGGGTTTTGAAACAAGAAATGTGAATGCTTTTGTGGTGAGGGGGCTTGCCCCCGTTCGACTGCGAAGCAGTCGCAAACCGACTTGTGCGGTGCATCCGAAAAGATTCGGCCGCAGGCTTTGGGGCCGCTCCGCGACCCAACGGGGGCAAGCCCCCTCACCACAATGAAATTTCGCTAGCAGCTGGATCAGTGTGCAGCCAGCTCAATCACACAGCAGTCAGCGTTGACGCCGATCTCGACCAACCCATTGTTACCGACCAGTTGCAGACAATCATGCCGACCCAGTTTCGAAGCGCCGTTACCGACCACCACTTCCAGCGCATCGCTGTTGCTGAACACCAACACGGTGCCCGCCGAACTGAAGAACCGCTGCTCCCCCTTCAACCACTGCAACCGCGCGGCATAACGCTGCGGCGCATAAATCAGGTTGAAGTCGCGAATCGGACTACCCAGTAATGTGCAGGACACGTGGCTTTCGCCACTGAAGGCAAACGGATCCAGTGGTAACAGTGCTCGAGTGTTCCGACCATCCACCGACAGGGTCATGCCGTCGCCCTGCAACACGGTGATGATCCGCTCGTAACCGGCAAACATGGAAAACCCGCCCGATTCACCGATATCGGCAATCGACAAGCGCCAGCCGAAACCATCCAGGCCGGTGCCGGCATCGCGGGTGATTTCTTCGGTGCTGCCGCCGCCGTTTTTCCATGGCATGCGCGGGTAATCCTTGGCGCGTAAAACTTTCAATTCGCTCATTTGTGGAACCGACCTTCAAGTCGATGACGGGAACCAGGGTGGATAAGACGAGCGGCGGTCACCGGCTGTCGGCCGGACCATGTGCGACGACGGATCAGCAGGCACGGCTCGCCTTTTTCAATCTGCAGCAATTTGCATTCGGACGACTCGGCCAGGATCGCCTCGACCACGTGCTCGCCTTCGGTCAGCGGCGCGACCTGGTTCAGATAGGCATATGGCGTTTGCAGGGTGAAATCCTGCTTGAGGTAGTCCGGCGCTACGAGCGCATTGACGAAGCGATCTTCGATTTGCACCGGAATATCGTTTTCGAAATGCACGATCAGCGAGTGAAACACCTTCTGGCCTTCACGCATGTCCAGGGCCAGCGCACGTTCGGAACCGGCGGCCTCTTCTTCAAGCGTGATGACCTGACAGGTGTGGCGATGCCCACGGGAAGCGATTTCGTCGGCGATGTTGTGTACTTCAAACAGCGCTGACTGGCTTTTGGGCTCGGCGACGAACGTACCGACGCCCTGCATGCGCACCAGCAGACCATCGGCGGTCATCTCGCGCAGGGCACGGTTGATGGTCATGCGGCTGAAGCCCAACTGGCTGACCAGCTCGCTTTCCGACGGCACGCGGTAATGCGGCGGCCAGTTTCCACTGTCGATTTGCTGGGTGATCATTTGTTTGACGCGGGCGTACAAGGGCGCCGGACTGTCGCCCATGTTCGCGGCCAACGGAGAGACTGGAGGCGGAGTCGGCACGGTTGATCCCTGTTATTTGTTGGAAGATTGCTAGCTTGCCGGAGTTTACCGGGCAGGCAAACGTCTGTATATGTATATACAAATAACACACGATGGGGTGCTGAACCATGTCCGCCTTCTTTGCCGAACGCGCGCTGCTGCCTAATGGATGGGCCAACAATGTACGTCTTGAGCTCAGCGCCGATGGCGTCCTGACCCATATCCAGGCCGATTCACATGCAGATGGCGCCGAACGGCTGAGCGGTCCGCTGCTGCCGGGCATGCCGAATCTGCACTCTCACGCCTTCCAGCGCGCCATGGCCGGGCTGGCGGAAGTGGCGGGTAATCCGAACGACAGTTTCTGGACCTGGCGCGACTTGATGTATCGCCTCGTCGGAAAGATCAGCCCGGAGCAACTCGGCGTGATCGCCCGTCAGCTGTATATCGAAATGCTCAAGGCCGGTTACACCTCGGTCGCGGAATTTCATTACGTACACCACGACACCAATGGCCAGCCTTATGCCGATCCGGCCGAGCTGGCCCTGCGCATCAGCCAGGCAGCCAGCTCCGCCGGGATCGGCCTGACCCTGTTGCCGGTGCTCTACAGCCATTCCGGTTTCGGTGGCCAGACGCCGAACGACGGCCAGCGCCGCTTCATCAACAGCACCGAAAACTACCTCAACCTGCAATCGCGTTTACAGCCGCTGCTGGCGCAGCAACCGGCACAGTCCCTGGGTTTGTGTTTCCACTCGTTGCGCGCGGTGACTCCGCAGCAGATCAGCGAAGTACTGGCGGCCAGCGACAAGCAGTGCCCGGTGCATATTCATATCGCCGAACAGCAGAAAGAAGTCGACGATTGCCTGACCTGGAGCGGTCGTCGCCCGCTGCAGTGGCTGTACGAAAATACCGAAGTCGACCAGCGCTGGTGCCTGGTCCACGCCACCCACGCCAACCCGGAAGAAGTCACGCTGATGGCCAGGAGTCGCGCCATCGCCGGCCTGTGCCTGACCACCGAAGCCAACCTCGGCGACGGGATTTTCCCGGCGGTGGATTTCCTGGCCCAAGGCGGGCGCATGGGCATCGGTTCCGACAGCCATGTGTCGTTGAGCGTGGTGGAAGAGTTGCGCTGGCTGGAATATGGCCAGCGTCTGCGTGACCAGCGTCGTAACCGTTTGTATGGCGCGGATCAGCCGATGGTCGGCCGTACCTTGTTCGACGCCGCGCTGGATGGCGGAGCGCAGGCACTGGGCCAGCCGATTGGTGCTCTGGAGGTTGGTAAACGTGCCGACTGGCTGGTGCTCGACGGTAACGACCCGTACCTGGCGACGGCAGATGGTGACGGGATTCTCAATCGCTGGCTGTTTGCCGGAGGCGATCGTCAGGTGCGCGATGTGCTGGTCAACGGCCAGTGGGTGGTGCGAGATGGGCGCCATGCGGCTGAGGAAGAAAGCAATCGCGCTTTCACCCAGGTCCTGCGCGAACTACTGGGCTGACAAGAAATAAAAAGTGGGAGCGGGCTTGCTCGCGAAGGGGTCGTAACACTCAACATCTTCGTTGAATGTTAAACCGCCTTCGCGAGCAAGCCCGCTCCCACATTGGTTATGTGGCGAGGTTTATCAGTTTGAGGTCTCGGCCATCTGCGTGTCAGACGTACGCCAGATCAACCGGGTCGTGTCGTACCCTTGCTGACGCGCCTTGCTCAGCAGCTCCTCGCGAACAACGCCATTGACCTTCGGTGTGCGTGACAACAGCCACAGATACTTGCGACTCGGGTCACCGACAATGGCCGTCTTGTAGTCGTCGCTGACGTACAACACCCAGTACTCACCTTTCGCCACGCCCGGTATCAGCCTGGAGAACCAGGTATCGAACTCGACCCACAATTTGTCGGTCTTGCCTGGCACCTGTGGATAAGCCGTGCCCTTGACCTCTTTCCATTGCCACTGCGCTGTCAGGCACCGGTTCAGCACCGCTACTTTGCCGTCAGGCAAGAGCGTGTAATGGGCCTCCGATTGTGCGCACTCGTTCTGGAAGAACATCGGCAGACGGGCCAATTCGTACCAGGTGCCCTGATAGCGCTTGAGGTTGACGCTGTTGGCAGTCTTGGGCGCCAACGGATCCTGGCCAGACGTGGCACAGCCAGCCAACACCAGGCTGGCAAAAAGGATGATCAATAACCGCTTCATTATTCTTCTCCCGTGGGCACGTAGCCCCGGTTTACTTCAGGCCTTGGCCGGAAAACATCAGCACTTTGTCACCGGCGAACTGCACACTGATAAAGCTTTTCTGGTCGCCCCAGGTACAGCTGGACATGCCGAGCGCGCCTGAACAATCGGTGGGTTTGCCCAGCAGGGTCTCGACTTCCGTCTTGGCCATGCCGGCCGAGAGCTTCGAGTAATTTTCCTGATTGACCTTGCTGCATGCAGCCAGCAGCACGCAGAACGAAAGCAGGGCGATGGATCGCAGCGACATGGGGTAACTCCGGGTACGAGGATATTGGCATGACTGCCAAGCTGAAGCTTAGAAGTGAAAACCCCCATCTGGTTCCCTGCCCGGCAGGCTATTTATTGGTCCACTCGTCTGCCTTTTGCCGAAATATCAGCGACTTTCCCGCCCTTTGGGATATTTCGCCGGTTTTAATTGAAACGGCCTAATCTTTGGCGCTGCCCAGTCGACATAAATGCAACGCAAAACCACGCCCGTGGCCCTTGCCCCCTTTTTTTGTTGACCAGCCCTTCTGCGGTAGCGCACCCAATGACCCGAAACATGAAATTCAGCCACAAGATCTTGCTGGCTGCCGCCCTCGTGGTGGCCGTCGCATTCGCTTGTTTCATCCTGTTCAACGACTATCGCCAGCGCCAGACCCTGCGCAGCAGTACCGAAGCTTCGATGCAGGAACTCGGCAGCCTGACCACCAGCAACATCCAGACCTGGCTGGAAAGCCGCATGCAGTTGCTGCAATCGATGGCGCAACAGGTCAGCGCCGACGGCAATGCCGCTGCCAGCCTGAAACGCATCATCGACCTGCCCGCCTACACCGCCAATTTCCAGCTCAGTTATTTCGGTGGTGCCGACGGCGTGATGTTCTCGGTCCCGGCGGGCAACCGCGCGGCGGATTACGACCCGCGCGCCCGCGGCTGGTACAAGGCCGCCAATGGCGCCCGACAAACCATCGTCACCGAGCCTTACATCGCGGCCTCTTCCGGCAAACTGGTCATCACCGTGGCAACCCCGGTGCAACACCAGGGCCAGATGATCGGCGTCGCCGGTGCCGACATCGACCTGTCCAGCGTCAGCGCGACCATCAACTCGCTGAACTTCGGTGGGCACGGCCATGCGTTCATCGTCAGTGCCGACGGAAAGATCCTGATCCACCCGGACAGCAAACTGGTGCTCAAAAGCCTGAGCGAGGCCTACCCGGGCGACACACCAAAAGTCCGCCCGGGCATGCAAGAAGTGGAGATCGACGGCAAGCGCCAGTTCATCACCTTTACACACGTCAACGGCGTGCCGTCGGCGGACTGGTTCGTCGGCCTGGTGCTCGACCAGGACACCGCCTTCTCGATGCTCAGCGAATTCCGCACCTCGGCGATCATCGCCATGGTCATCGCTGTGGTGATCATCATCGTCCTGCTGGGTATCTTGATCAGCCTGCTGATGCAGCCGCTGCTGACCATGGGCCGAGCCATGCATGACATCGCCGAAGGCGATGGTGACCTGACCAAACGCCTGACCATTCACGGTCATGACGAGTTTGGCGCGCTGGGCATGTCGTTCAACCGTTTCGTCGAACGCATCCACGCCTCGATCATCGAAGTTTCGTCCGCCACCGGCCAGGTCAACGAAGTGGCGTTGCGCGTGGTGGCGGCTTCGAACTCGTCGATGTTCAACTCTGACCAGCAAGCCTCGCGCACCAGCAGTGTCGCCGCTGCGATCAATCAGCTTGGCGCCGCCGCGCAGGAAATCGCCCAGAACGCCGCCCTCGCCTCCCAGCATTCGAGCGACGCCCGCTCCCTGGCCGAAGATGGCCAGCAGGTTGTGGATAAAACCATCGCGGCGATGCAGCAGCTCTCGGCGAAGATCAGCGACTCGTGCGGCAACATCGAGACGCTCAACAGCAACACGGTCAACATCGGGCAGATTCTGGAAGTGATCACCAGCATCTCCCAGCAGACCAACCTGCTGGCACTGAACGCGGCGATCGAAGCGGCCCGCGCCGGTGAAGCTGGACGTGGTTTTGCGGTAGTGGCCGATGAAGTGCGCAATCTCGCCCATCGCACCCAGGATTCAGCGCAACAAGTACAGACAATGATCGAAGAGCTGCAGGTCGGTGCCCGGGCGGCAGTGGGCATCATGACCGACAGCCAGCGCCAGAGCGAAAGCAGCGTAGGTATCGCCAACCAGGCTGGAGAACGACTGGGCAGCGTGACCCAGCGCATCGGTGAGATCGACGGCATGAACCAGTCGGTGGCGACCGCCACTGAGGAGCAGACGGCTGTGGTGGAGTCGATCAATGTCGACATTACCGAGATCAATACGCTGAATCAGGAAGGCGTGGAGAACCTGCAGGCTACCCTGCGAGCGTGCGCCGATCTTGAGCAGCAGGCGGCGCGATTGAAGCAGTTGGTGGGTAGTTTCCGGATCTGAAGATCAAGAGCCAGGATCAAGAGCTACCCCCTCACCCCAACCCTCTCCCCCAAGGGGGAGAGGGGAAAGGGAGCCGATCTTCGATGCTTTCAAATCCTGAGTTCGACTGAAGAGTTTCAGGTCGATGTTTCCAGACTAAACACCTCGGTCAGTCCCCTGTCCCACAGTGGAGAGACGGGAAAGGGAGCCGATCTTCGATGCTTTCGAATCCTGAGTTCGACTGACGAGTTTCGCGTCGATGTATCCAGACTAAACACCTCGGTCAGTCCCCTGTCCCCCAATGGAGAGAGGGAAAAGGGAGCCGATCTTCGATGCTTTCGAATCCTGAGTTCGACTGACGAGTTTCAGGTCGATGTTTCCAGACTAAACACCTCGGTCAGTCCCCTCTCCCCCTGGGAGAGGGCTAGGGTGAGGGGTAGCTTTAGAAGCGCGACCCAGGCTGCGAAAGAAACGCCAATTCCTCAGCCGTTGATTCGCGCCCCAACACCGCATTGCGATGGGGAAACCGTCCAAACTGCGCGATCACTTTCTGATGCCGCTCGGCAAAGTCCAGGTAATCGGCAAACAGGGCCTGATCAGCCCCGGGCTGCTGCGCGACCAGATCGATGTACCGGGAGACACCTTCGTTCTGCACCGCGAGGTTCTCGCTGTGCTCGAACACCAGGTAGATGAACACCCGCTCAATTGGCTGCAACTGCCGATCGAAATCCGCAGCAATGCCCTGGGCCACCAGCTTTTGCGCCCGCAGATCACCTGCAAAGGCTTTGGGAGTATCACGGAAGATCATGCGCGGGATTTGATCGAGCAACAGCACCAGAGCCAGCCAACCTTCGGGACGTTGCATCCACTCGGTCAATCCGCCGGCCAGTGCCTGCTCGACCTGGCCCCCGAAACGCTCTCGCGCTTCGAGGTCCTGGCTGTCGCGCTTGCCAAACCACAACTTGCCCTTCTGCGCCGCCACTTCGCTCGCTGACCCGGAACTCCCGAACCACCAATCAAGCAACGGCTGCCAAGGGGCGTTCATGGCTTATTCCTTATGGTAAGCCGTGGCGCGTGCAACTTCTTCCTTCGAGCCGAGGAACACCGCTACACGCTGGTGCAGGCCGTCAGGCTTGATGTCGAGGATGCGCTGGTGACCGTCGGTGGACGCGCCACCCGCTTGCTCCACCAGGAACGACATCGGGTTGGCTTCGTACATCAGGCGCAGTTTGCCCGGCTTGGACGGCTCGCGGCTGTCACGTGGGTACATGAACAGACCGCCACGGGTCAGGATGCGGTGCACATCGGCGACCATCGCAGCAACCCAACGCATGTTGTAGTTCTTTTTCAGCGGGCCTTCTTCGCCTGCCAGCAGTTCGCTGACGTAGCGTTGTACCGGGGCTTCCCAGTGGCGCTGGTTGGACATGTTAATGGCGAATTCCTGGGTCGATTCAGGAATGGTGATGTTTTCGTGGGTCAGTACGAAACTGCCCATTTCACGATCCAGGGTGAAGCCTTTCACGCCGTCGCCCAAGGTCAGGATCAGCATGGTCTGTGGACCGTAGATCGCGTAACCGGCGGCCACTTGCTGGGTACCAGGCTGAAGGAAGGCCTTTTCATTCAAAGGTTCGTTCTGGCTCAGGTATTCGTTCGGGCAACGCAGCACCGAGAAGATCGTGCCGACCGGGGCGTTGATGTCGATGTTCGACGAGCCGTCCAGCGGGTCGAATACCAGCAGGTACGCACCTTTCGGGTACTTGCCCGGGATCTGGTAGGCGTTGTCCATTTCTTCGGACGCCATGCCGGCCAGGTGACCGCCCCATTCGTTGGCTTCGAGCAGGATCTCGTTGGAGATCACGTCGAGCTTCTTCTGCACTTCGCCCTGGACGTTTTCAGTGCCCATGCTGCCCAGAACGCCGCCGAGGGCGCCTTTGGACACGGCGTGGTTGATCTCCTTGCAGGCACGCGCCACCACTTCGATCAGGAAGCGCAGATCGGCAGGAGTGTTGTTGCTACGGGTCTGCTCAATCAAATAGCGACTCAAGGTAACGCGGGACATGGAAGGCTCCGGAGGAATGGGGGGGCTAAAAACCCGCGCAGTTTAACGCGAGTCGGGGCGCATTTCCTCCCATCAGACGTAATCCGCTAAAGAGAGTTCATGCGCCGGGGTGAGCGTAGTTGGAAATGGCCCGAATGTGAGGGGCCAAGCAGCAGCCATTTCGGCAAATCTGGCGACAGAATGCCCTGCCCCCTACCCCCTGCAGGAGCGAGCATGCTCGCGATGGACGCCAAGGCAACGCGGGCCATCAGGCAACACGCGTTATCGTTAACGACCATCGCTAGCATGCTCGCTCCTACAGATACAGGGATCAGTGCTGAGGGAATTTATTCCAGCGCCTTCCAGATATCCGTCGCGTACTCACGAATGGTCCGGTCGGAGGAGAACCAGCCCATTCGCGCCGTGTTCAATACAGCAGAGCGCCACCACTCTTTCGAGTCGTGCCAATGGGCCTCGACGCGCATTTGTGCATTCCAGTAGGAGTCGAAATCGGCACAAACCAGGAAGCGGTCATAATCCACCAGCGAGTCGATCAGCCCGGCGTAACGGGACGGATCATCCGGCGAGAACACCCCGCCGCGTATTGCTTGCAGCACATCGTTGAGACGATGGGACGCGGCGATGTCCGGCACTGCACTGAACTCATGGTTCTGTTTGCGCGCTTCCACCTGCTGGGCGCTGAGGCCGAAGATGAACATGTGCTCGTCACCGATGCGATCGCACATTTCCACGTTGGCACCGTCCAGGGTACCGATGGTCAGCGCGCCGTTCAGGCCGAATTTCATGTTACTGGTGCCCGAGGCTTCGAAACCGGCGGTGGAAATCTGCTCGGACAAATCCGCCGCCGGAATGATGCTCTCCGCCAGGCTGACGTTGTAATTGGGCAGAAATACTACCTTGAGCAAACCGCGCACGGTTGGATCGTTGTTGACCACCCGGGCAATGTCATTGGTCAGTTTGATGATCAGCTTGGCCTGGTGATAACTGGCCGCCGCCTTGCCGGCAAAGATTTTCACCCGGGGCACCCAGTCGATTTCCGGCTCGGCACGAATCGCCTGGTAGAGCGCCACGGTGTGCATCAGGTTGAGTAGTTGACGTTTGTATTCGTGGATCCGTTTGACCTGTACGTCGAACATCGCTGCCGGGTTGACCGCAACACCCAGCCGCTCATGAATCAGATACGCCAGGGCTTTTTTACTGTGCAGCCGTTGTTCGGCGAACGACTTGCGGAACGCACTTTTCTCGGCGAATGGCTCAAGGGCGAGCAAGCGCTCCTCAGGGTTATCCAGCAAGTCCGGACCAAGAGCGTCAACCAGCATCGAGGTCAGCTCGGGGTTGGCCTGATACAGCCAGCGACGGAAAGTGATGCCGTTGGTCTTGTTGTTGATCCGCTCCGGATAGAGCTTGTGCAGCTCGGAGAACACCGTTTTGCGCATCAACTGCGTGTGCAGCCCCGATACGCCGTTGACACTGTGAGAGCCGAGAAACGCGAGGTTGCCCATGCGCACTCGACGGCCATTGTCTTCCTCGATCAGCGAGACCGCGCGCAGTACGTCGAAGTCATGGATGCCCTTGGCCCGCAGCGAGTCGATGTGCTGGGCGTTGATCAGATAAATGATCTGCATGTGCCGCGGCAGCATGCGCTCCATCAGGCCGACCGGCCAGGTTTCCAGCGCCTCGGGCAACAGTGTGTGGTTGGTGTAGGACAACGTATCGACGGTGATCTGCCACGCGGCGTCCCAGGCCACGTCGTAGACGTCGACCAGTTGCCGCATCAATTCGGCCACGGCAATCGAGGGGTGCGTGTCGTTGAGCTGGATCGCCGCATGGTCGCCCAGGGTCAACACCGAGGTGTGCATGTTGCGATGGCGACGCAGCAGGTCCTGCAGGGATGCGGCCACGAAGAAGTACTCCTGGCGCAGCCGCAGCTCCTGCCCGGCCTCGGTACTGTCCGCCGGGTAAAGCACCCTGGAAATACTTTCCGCCCGGGCCACCTCGGCCACGGCGCCCAGGTGGTCGCCGGCGTTGAAGCGTTCCAGGTGCAGATCTTCCATGGCCCGGGCCCGCCACAGGCGCAGGGTGTTGACGCTCGCTCCGCGCCAGCCGACCACCGGGGTGTCGTAGGCAATCGCCCGCACGGTTTCCGCCGGGGACCAGATTTGTCGGGCTTTGCCAGCGTCGTCGGTCAGGGTTTGTACGCTGCCGCCAAAACCGATGGGGTAAACCACTTCCGCCCGCTCGAACTCCCAGGGGTTGCCGAAATCCAGCCAGTGTTCGGTCTGCTCCTGCTGCCAGCCGTCGACGATGGCCTGGCGGAACAAGCCATGTTCATAACGGATGCCATAGCCATGGCCGGCGATGCCGAGGGTCGACATGCTTTCCATGAAACACGCCGCCAGCCGACCGAGGCCACCGTTGCCCAGGGCTGCATCAGGCTCCAGCAGGCGGATGCGCTCCAGGTCGACGCCAAGCTCGGTCAGGGCCTCACGGGCAACATCGAGCAGGCCGAGGTTGCTCAGACTGTCGTAGAGCAGCCGGCCGATGAGAAATTCCAGGGAGAGGTAATAAACGCGCTTCTGACCTTTGCGGTAGATTTGCCGCGTGTGGTCCATCCAGTGCTCGACCATGTGGTCGCGCGCGGCCAGGGCAATGGCCTCGAACCAGTCGTGATCGAAGGCGTGATCCGGGTCTTTGCCTACCGCGTAGGTCAGTTTGGTCAAGACGGCGTCGCGGAATGCGGCCACCTCTGCTTCGCGAACAAGTGGTTCTTGAGTCATCGATAAGACCTCGAGCGAGCTTGGGTTGTCTGAGCCTAGACGGTCTGACAGGCGGTAGAGGCTCCGGTTCGGCAGTATTTCCCGTGTGTGCGATTTCAGGCTTGGCGTGAGCCTGAAAGAATGCAGGGCTCGTGCCGTTTTTTCAGTCGCTGAACCTGAATGTGAAAAAATCTGGCGAAAGGTTGTTCAAAAATCCACCAGTCCCGGTATCATCGCGCGCCCTGATGCACACACGCCTGGTAATTCCCGATGATGAAGCCCAACCTGATTGCCGCCGCCGAGATCGACCGTCTCGATACGTGGGCCAAATATTCGGCCCCGATGTGCGGCTCTTGTGTGTCCAGCTGCTGCACGCTGCCGGTCGAGGTCAAGATCAAGGATCTGGTGCGCATCGGCGTGGTCGACGAGTTCGAACTGGGCGACCCGCCGAAGAACATTGCCAAGCGCCTGCAAAAGGAAGGGCTGGTTGAGCGATTCAACCAGAAATCCGGAATTTTCACCCTCCAGCGCATGAGCAACAACGATTGCTACTACCTGGATCGTAAGAGCCGCCTGTGCACCATTTATGACAAGCGTCCCGACACCTGCCGCAACCATCCGAAAATCGGCCCGCGGCCGGGGTATTGCGCGTACAAGCCCAAGGAAGTGGAGCGTGAGCGGAATTCGCGGAGTATCGAGCGGTTCTGAGTAAGGCCGGATATGAGCGGCGGGCTTCAGACCTGCACCCTCACCCCAGCCCTCTCCCAGAGGGAGAGGGAGCCGACCGAGGTGTCTTGAGCTATCCATCGACCTGACAATACGAGCCGATTGTGGATTCAGAAGCCCTTTTGGGATGCCTGCGCTACCCATCGACCTGATAATGCGAGTCGATTGTGGATTCAGAAGCCCTTTTGAGATGCCTGCGCTACCCATCGACCTGATAACGCGATTCGGTTATGGATTCGGCAGAGCTCTTTCAGGTCGATAAATTTCTGCAGCATCCCACGATCAGTCCCCTCTCCCAGGGGGAGAGGGCTAGGGTGAGGGGAAAACGCCTCCCAACATTTCCCCCAGACAAACAAAAACGCCCCCGGTCTCTCGACCGGGGGCGTTTTCATTTCAGCTCAGGCTAAAACATCAAGCCTTGGCTTTCTTGGCAGCGCGGGTACGCTCGCTTTCGTCCAGGATCTTCTTGCGAAGACGGATGGACTTAGGAGTTACTTCACACAGCTCGTCGTCCTGGATGAATTCCAGAGCCTGTTCCAGGGTGAAGCGAACAGGTGGAACCAGAGCGATGGTCTCGTCTTTACCCGAAGCACGCATGTTGTCGAGCTTCTTGCCCTTGGTAGGGTTAACGCCCAGGTCGTTGTCACGGCTGTTCAGACCAACGATCTGACCGTTGTAGATTTCCTGACCGTGTTCTACGAACAGCTTGCCACGCGCCTGCAGGGTTTCCAGGGAGTAGGTCAGTGCCTTGCCGGTTTCAACCGAAACCAGAACGCCGTTCTGACGGCCGGACATGTCGCCGGACTTCATGGTGTCGTAACGATCGAAGATCGAGGTCAGGATGCCAGCACCGTTGGTCAGGGTCAGGAACTGGTTACGGAAACCGATCAGACCACGAGCAGGGATGTTGTATTCCAGACGTACACGGCCTTTGCCATCCGGCACCATGTTGGTCAGGTCGCCTTTACGCAGGCCCATCTCTTCCATCACCTTGCCCTGGGATTCTTCCGGCAGGTCGATGGTGACGTTTTCGAACGGTTCGTGCTTCACGCCGTCTACCAGACGGATGATCACTTCCGGACGGCCTACAGCCATTTCGAAGCCTTCGCGACGCATGGTTTCGATCAGTACCGAGAGGTGCAGTTCGCCACGGCCGGAAACCTTGAACTTGTCAGCCGAGTCGCCTTCTTCAACGCGCAGTGCAACGTTGTACAGCAGCTCTTTGTCCAGACGTTCCTTGATGTTACGGGAAGTCACGAACTTGCCTTCTTTACCGCAGAATGGCGAGTCGTTTACCTGGAAGGTCATGGAAACGGTTGGCTCGTCGACGGTCAACGGCTTCATCGCTTCAACGGTGTCCGGGTGGCACAGGGTGTCGGAGATGAACAGCGAGTCCATACCGCTGATGCACACGATGTCGCCTGCAGCAGCTTCTTCAACGTCTACACGGTGCAGACCGTGGTGACCCATCAGCTTCAGGATACGACCGTTACGCTTCTTGCCGTCGGCGCCGATAGCGACAACCGGGGTGTTCGGCTTGACGCGACCACGAGCGATACGGCCAACACCGATAACACCCAGGAAGCTGTTGTAGTCCAGTGCGGAGATCTGCATCTGGAACGGACCATCACGGTCAACAGCCGGCGCCGGTACGTTGTCGACGATCGACTGGTACAGCGGGGTCATGTCTTCAGCCATTTCGGTGTGGTCCAGACCGGCAATACCGTTCAGGGCCGAGGCGTAGACGACTTTGAAGTCCAGCTGTTCTTCGGTGGCACCCAGGTTGTCGAACAGGTCGAAGATCTGGTCCAGAACCCAGTCCGGACGCGCGCCTGGACGGTCAACCTTGTTGATGCACACGATCGGACGCAGGCCGGCTTCGAAAGCCTTCTTGGTCACGAAACGGGTTTGCGGCATAGGGCCGTCTTGAGCGTCAACCAGCAGCAGAACGGAGTCAACCATCGACATAACGCGTTCAACTTCGCCGCCGAAGTCGGCGTGGCCCGGGGTGTCCACGATGTTGATGTGGTAGCCGTTCCAGTTGATGGCGGTGTTTTTCGCCAGAATGGTAATACCGCGCTCTTTTTCCTGGTCGTTGGAGTCCATCACGCGCTCGTCGTTAAGCTCGTTGCGCTCCAGAGTGCCGGATTGACGCAGGAGTTTGTCTACCAGGGTGGTTTTACCATGGTCAACGTGAGCAATGATGGCGATGTTGCGTAGATTTTCGATCACTTGTGTATCTCGATCAGAGGATTCGGTGTGCTGACAAGTCTTGGCAGCGATTTACAGTAGAGTCAGGCCTTGCCGTTACAGCTTGACGGCGGCGTCGGGGGGCCGGTGACGCAAGCCACAGGCAAACAGCCCCGGGCACTTAGCTCGGTCGATAAACGCGCACATTGGCATGCCCCTCACTGAGCAAATGGTGGGCATGCAGGCGACTCATCACGCCTTTGTCGCAATAAAGCAGGTACTGGCGAGTAGGGTCCAGTTCCTTGAAACGAGCGTTCAGTGCATAAAACGGCATCGTTTGTACCTCGATGCCAGCAAGGTCCAGCGGGTCGTCTTCAGCGGCATCCGGGTGACGGATATCGATGACGATCTGACCGGCCAGCGCTTCGCTGACTTCTTCAATTTGAACATCCTGGCCCAATTCGTCGATCACCCGATCGATCGGTACCAGTTTGGCGTTTTCGAGCGCACGCTCGAGTACCGCCATATCGAATTCTTTCTCTTCATGCTCGACGCGATGGCGCTTGGCTGCGGTCTTCGGATTGACCGAGATGACGCCGCAGTATTCCGGCATGTGCCGGGCGAAATCAGCAGTGCCGATCTCGTTGGCCAGGTCGATGATGTCCTGCTTGTGGCTGGCGATGAGCGGACGCAAGACCAGTTTCTCGGTCACGCAGTCGATCACGTTCAGGTTCGGCAATGTCTGGCTCGAAACCTGGGAGATCGCCTCACCGGTCACCAACGCCTCAATGTGCAGTCGATCGGCAATTTGGGAGGAAGCGCGCAACATCATACGCTTCAATACTACGCCCATATGACTGTTATCGACTTTGCCGAGAATTTCGCCCAGCACTTCCTCGAACGGCACACTGACAAATAGCACGCGTTGGGAGCTGCCGTACTTCTTCCAGATGAAATGCGCGACTTCCATGACGCCCAGTTCGTGGGCACGTCCGCCCAGATTGAAGAAGCAGAAATGCGCCATCAGGCCGCGACGCATGATCTGGTAGGCCGCCACAGTGGAGTCGAAGCCGCCGGACATCAGAACGAGCGTCTGTTCCAGGGCTCCCAGCGGATAACCGCCGATGCCGGTGTGCTGGCTGTGGATCACGAACAACCGTTGGTCGCGAACTTCGATGCGGACTTCGATTTCGGGCTTTTTCAGGTCGATTCCGGCGGCACCGCACTGGCGGCGCAACTGGCTGCCGACGTATTTCTCGATGTCTATGGAGCTAAATGGGTGCTTGCCGGCGCGTTTGCAACGCACCGAGAAAATCTTCCCGGCCAGTGCATCGCCGTAGTGCTGCTTGCACTTCTCGACGATGTCGTCGAAGTCACCCAGCGGGTACTCGTCGATCTGCAGGAAATGCGCGATGCCCGGCATGCAGCTCAGGCGTTCGCCCATCTCTTTCAGGGCCTTGGGATCGCTGACGCGGGTTTCCAGCTCGAGGTTGTCCCACACACCGTTCACCACCACAGCCGGGTCCAGATCGCGGAGCACAGCACGGATGTTCTTGGCCAACTGACGGATGAAACGCATCCGTACCGGGCGGCTCTTGATGGTGATCTCGGGGAAGACTTTTACGATTAATTTCATGGAAACAGCGCGCGCAGGGCCTGCCGAAAAAGGGGGGCGCGGATTATAGCGGAAATTGCTCAAGGTTTAACCAGTTAATATGCAGAAGGTTTTACATGCACCAAAACAGGTCATTTGTCGTCTTCGACGCAACATTACAGGGCGGGATTTTCTTCCTTAAGGGCCAATATGCCCTGATAAGCGAGATTTTGGGGCAAAAAACCCATGCTGGGGCACTGGCATGCAATTTGCTCCCTTGTGAGGCAGGTTGCCTTGGCAGAATATTCGCGCCGGCATCACAAACATTAAAGGGCATCCACTACCAGCCCTAATCCACCCGGAGGACACTATGTCGAAGTCGGTTCAACTCATCAAAGATCATGACGTCAAGTGGATTGATCTGCGCTTCACAGACACCAAAGGCACTCAGCACCACGTGACCATGCCGGCTCGCGATGCGCTGGAAGACGACTTCTTCGAAGTCGGCAAAATGTTCGACGGTTCCTCCATCGCTGGCTGGAAAGGTATCGAAGCTTCCGACATGATCCTGCTGCCGGACGACTCCACCGCTGTGCTGGATCCGTTCACTGAAGAGCCGACCCTGATCCTGGTCTGCGACATCATCGAACCTTCGAGCATGCAAGGCTACGATCGCGACCCACGTGCGATCGCCAAGCGTGCCGAAGAGCACCTGAAATCCACCGGTATCGGTGACACCGTATTCGCCGGCCCAGAGCCAGAGTTCTTCATCTTCGACCAGGTGAAGTTCAAGTCCGACATTTCCGGTTCCATGTTCAAGATCTACTCCGAACAAGGTTCCTGGATGTCCGACCAGGACATCGAAGGCGGCAACAAGGGCCACCGCCCAGGCGTCAAAGGCGGCTACTTCCCGGTTCCACCGTTCGACCACGACCACGAAATCCGTACCTCCATGTGCAACGCACTGGAAGAAATGGGCCTGACCGTCGAAGTTCACCACCACGAAGTGGCAACTGCCGGCCAGAACGAAATCGGCGTCAAGTTCAACACCCTGGTGAAGAAAGCCGACGAAACCCAAACCCTGAAGTACGTTGTACACAACGTTGCTGACGCTTACGGCCGCACCGCGACCTTCATGCCTAAGCCTCTGTACGGTGACAACGGTTCGGGCATGCACGTACACATGTCGATCTGGAAAGACGGCAAGAACACCTTCGCAGGCGAAGGCTATGCCGGCCTGTCCGATACCGCCCTGTACTTCATCGGCGGCATCATCAAGCACGGTAAGGCCCTGAACGGCTTCACCAACCCGGCGACCAACTCCTACAAGCGTCTGGTTCCAGGCTTCGAAGCACCGGTAATGCTGGCCTACTCGGCTCGCAACCGTTCCGCTTCGATCCGTATTCCTTACGTGTCGAGCCCGAAAGCCCGCCGTATCGAAGCACGCTTCCCGGATCCGGCTGCCAACCCGTACCTGTGCTTCGCCGCACTGTTGATGGCTGGCCTGGACGGCATCCAGAACAAGATCCACCCTGGCGATGCAGCTGACAAAAACCTGTACGACCTGCCGCCTGAAGAGGCCAAAGAGATCCCACAAGTTTGCGGCAGCCTGAAAGAAGCCCTGGAAGAGCTGGACAAAGGTCGTGCGTTCCTGACCAAAGGCGGCGTTTTCAGCGACGACTTCATCGACGCTTACATCGCTCTGAAAAGCGAAGAAGAAATCAAGGTACGTACCTTCGTACACCCACTGGAATACGAGCTGTACTACAGCTGCTGATCCGGTAGCGCCGCGACACGCGGCGTGACAAAAAGAGGCCTCCTTCGGGAGGCCTTTTTATTGCCCGCAATTTCGATAGTCGCCCGATTTCCCCGTGGTGAGGGGGCTCGCCCCCGTTGGACTACGCAGTAGTTCCAGAAATTCTTGGGGCCGGTGCGCAACCCAGCGGGGCGATGCGGCGTTCCGACAAGCCCCCTTGCCACAGGACTTTCGTGAAACATGCCCAAAATGTTTTGCGACTGGAGGCAACCGCCGCACCTGACCTATGCTGCAACCAACGCTTTCGTTTCCGGTCGAGCTCATGGCCCGTGTTTTTCCATTCATCCTGCTGCTGATATCCCTGCCCGCCACCGCGCAGATCTATAAGTACACGGACGCCAATGGCACCACCACCTACAGCAATCAACCGCCCACAGGCGCAAACGCCCGGGCTGTCGAGTTACAGCCTCTCAACAGCATCGAAAGCCAGCCACCTGGCAAACCCGCTCCACCCATCGCCCCTTCCAGCGAACAGCCCCGCAGCACCCTCTACGAGGTACTGGAACTCACAGGCCTGCCCACTGGCGAAGCACTGCGCGCCAACAACGGCAACGTCACTGTCGAAGTCCTGATCAAGCCGCGCTTGCAGGATCATCATCTAGTGCGTCTCTTGCTGGATGATCAGCCTTACGGTCAACCGAGCAACGTCCCGACCCTGCAATTGCTCAACGTCGCTCGTGGTGAGCACCGCCTCGCGGTACAGGTGATTGAAGGCCAAAGCATCGTGCAGCAAAGCCATACGTTGACCTTCACCGTGCAGCGGGCAAGCAAACCGTAAACCCGCAACGAAAATACCTTTGTGCGACTCTTCTTACTTCATTCAGCTTTGCGCACTATATTGGTGCGATATCTTGCGGCGCACGCACGTTCCAACCCATTTTGGTTCGAAAATACCCGTAACGGCGAACCGAGCGCTATGCAATCGAGCGCTAAACGCCCGTTTTAGCGCTAAAGCGCTTCTTTTCGGAGCCTTGGTTTGGTTTTTGCATTTTGCGCTTACCAACGCTTGATTCTTGCGCCCGCTCCGCTCCAAAAGAGGTCCTGATGACCATAAGCGACGCACTACACCGTTTGCTACTCGACAACCTCACCACCGCCACCATCCTGCTCGATGCCGAATTGCGCCTCGAGTACATGAACCCGGCGGCGGAGATGCTGCTGGCCATCAGTGGTCAGCGCAGCCATGGGCAATTCATCAGCGAGTTATTCACCGAGTCCCCCGAAGCGCTGAATTCTTTGCGCCAGGCGGTAGAACACGCGCATCCATTCACCAAACGTGAAGCCATGCTCACCGCCCTCACCGGCCAGACCCTGACCGTCGATTACGCTGTAACGCCCATCCTCAACAATGGCGAAACCCTGCTGCTGCTCGAAGTGCATCCTCGCGACCGCTTGTTGCGAATCACCAAGGAGGAGGCGCAACTGTCGAAGCAGGAAACCAGCAAAATGCTGGTGCGCGGCCTTGCCCATGAAATCAAGAACCCATTGGGCGGTATTCGCGGCGCGGCGCAGTTGCTGGCCCGCGAGCTGCCGGAAGAAAGCCTGCGCGACTACACCAACGTCATTATTGAAGAAGCCGATCGCCTGCGTAATCTGGTCGATCGCATGCTCGGCTCGAACAAGCTGCCTTCGCTGGCAATGTGCAACATCCACGAAGTGCTGGAGCGTGTCTGCCAGTTGGTGGAGGCCGAAAGCCAGGGTTGCATCACCTTGGTGCGCGACTATGACCCAAGCATCCCTGACGTATTGATCGACCGCGAACAGATGATTCAAGCGGTACTGAACATCGTGCGCAACGCGATGCAAGCCATCAGCAGCCAGAACGAGCTGCGCCTGGGTCGCATCAGCCTGCGCTCGCGCACCATGCGCCAGTTCACCATCGGCCACGTGCGCCATCGCCTGGTGACCAAGATCGAAATCATCGACAACGGTCCGGGCATTCCTGCCGAGCTTCAGGAAACCATTTTCTTCCCAATGGTCAGCGGCCGTCCGGATGGTACCGGTCTGGGCCTGGCCATTACCCAGAACATCATCAGCCAGCACCAGGGCCTGATCGAATGTGACAGCCACCCCGGCCACACCACCTTCTCGATCTTTCTGCCACTGGAACAAGGAGCCACATCGACATGAGCCGTAGTGAAACCGTGTGGATCGTCGATGACGACCGTTCTATCCGTTGGGTCCTGGAAAAAGCCTTGCAGCAGGAAGGCATGACTACGCAAAGCTTCGACAGCGCCGATGGCGTGATGAGCCGCCTGGCGCGCCAGCAGCCGGACGTGATCATTTCCGACATCCGCATGCCCGGTGCCAGCGGCTTGGACCTGCTGGCGCGGATTCGCGAACAACACCCACGGTTACCGGTCATCATCATGACCGCTCACTCCGATCTGGACAGCGCTGTCGCGTCCTATCAGGGCGGCGCATTCGAGTACCTGCCCAAGCCATTCGATGTCGACGAAGCCGTATCCCTGGTCAAGCGCGCCAACCAGCACGCCCAGGAACAGCAAGGCCTGGAAGTCGTTCCGACGCTGACTCGCACCCCGGAAATCATCGGCGAAGCGCCGGCGATGCAGGAAGTGTTTCGCGCCATCGGGCGTTTGAGCCATTCCAATATCACCGTGCTGATCAATGGTGAATCGGGTACCGGTAAAGAACTGGTGGCCCACGCCCTGCACCGCCACAGCCCCCGTGCGGCTTCGCCGTTCATTGCGCTGAACATGGCGGCAATCCCCAAGGACCTGATGGAGTCGGAGCTGTTCGGCCACGAGAAAGGCGCCTTCACCGGCGCAGCCAACCTGCGTCGCGGACGTTTCGAACAGGCAGATGGCGGCACCTTGTTCCTCGACGAAATCGGCGACATGCCGGCCGATACCCAGACCCGCCTGCTGCGTGTCCTGGCAGACGGCGAGTTCTACCGCGTGGGCGGTCATGTGCCGGTGAAGGTCGACGTGCGAATCATTGCCGCGACGCACCAGAACCTGGAAACCCTGGTGCACGCCGGGAAATTCCGTGAGGATTTGTTCCATCGACTGAACGTGATTCGAATCCACATTCCTCGCCTGTCGGACCGTCGCGAAGACATCCCGACCCTGGCCAAGCACTTCCTCAGTCGTGCCGCCCAGGAACTGGCCGTCGAGCCGAAGCTGCTCAAGAGCGAAACCGAGGAATACCTGAAAAACCTGCCGTGGCCGGGTAACGTGCGTCAGCTGGAGAACACCTGCCGCTGGATAACGGTGATGGCTTCGGGTCGCGAAGTGCACATCGGCGACTTGCCGCCGGAGCTGCTGAGCCTGCCTCAGGATTCGGCGCCAGTGACCAACTGGGAACAGGCCCTGCGCCAGTGGGCCGACCAGGCGCTGGCTCGCGGTCAGTCGAGCCTGCTAGACAGCGCTGTGCCAGCCTTCGAGCGGATCATGATCGAGACCGCCCTCAAACACACCGCCGGTCGCCGCCGCGATGCCGCTGTCTTGCTGGGCTGGGGCCGCAATACCCTGACTCGCAAGATCAAGGAATTGGGGATGAAGGTAGATGGCGGGGATGATGATGAGGGGGATGAGGGCTAAATTGGGCTAGCCCTGCAACATCGCTGGCAGCGAACCTCTTTTTAGTTCACACCGAACAATGTGGGAGCGGGCTTGCTCGCGAAAGCGGGGCGTCATTCAACATCGATGTTGAATGTGATGGCCTCTTCGCGAGCAAGCCCGCTCCCACATTTAGAACTGCGTGCACCGACTCAAAGCACCGTGAACCGCAATCGCGCACAAAAACAACTTCAACGCTCCCCCTGCGTTCGCTATCGAAGCCCTACCGAAAAAACACGAAAGCCCCGTAATACGGGGCTTTCGGCATTTCAGCACAACTTTGCGTTTCAACTTGTTAAAAACTGGCACGCCCCCTGCAATATCCCTTTCAAGTGATTCAGTTCACCTACCCGGTTTCGGGGACCTTGGTACAGGCAGGCCGGGGATTCCCCTCTTTACACCAGGCTCACACCGCAACCGCGACGAGCCAACCGTTTTGGGGCCCTTGATACAGGCAGGTCAGGGGTTCCTTCTTTACACCGGGGTTGGTGCCATGCGCCAACCCGCCCGTTTCGGGAACCTTGGTACAGGCAGGCCGGGGATTCCCTCTTTTATTGCTCCCGGAGATGGATCTGCAGCCGCCAGCGGTCATCGACCTCGCTACCGGCCCATTCGCCCTGCAGAGGCCGAGCCGCCACCAGCGTCAACAACAACCCGCCATCACTCAACCGCACCCGCCAGTTCACGTCCTTGTCGCCAAGCCTGAGCTGGCCGCTCTTGGCCAGGCCCTTGGCATCGAACAGCAGAGCAACGCTGCCGTCGACAATCTCGCCGTGAGTCTTGGGCTGTTGGTTGAACCACACCACCAATCCATCGTTCGTGACTTCAATCTGCTGCAGTTCGCTGGGATCGGGGGTGGTCAGGCGCCCGATCATCATTCCCACCATTACGCCAACAATTGCCAGCGACGCCATCACCCGCAGGAATAGTTTCGAACGCAAGCCGGCTTGCGGCGTAGAATGCCGCTCATCTTTACCTTCGGAGCCGTGCATGTTTCACGTCATCCTTTTCCAACCAGAAATTCCGCCGAATACCGGCAACGTTATCAGGCTGTGCGCCAACAGTGGCTGCCACCTGCATTTGATCGAACCGCTGGGCTTCGAGATGGACGACAAGCGCCTGCGCCGTGCCGGCCTCGACTATCACGAATACGCCACCTTGCAACGCCATGCTGACCTCGCCAGCTGCCTGGAAAACCTCGGTCATCCACGGTTGTTCGCCTTCACCACCAAGGGCTCGCGAGCGTTTCACGATGCCAGTTTCGTGCCCGGCGACGCGTTCCTGTTCGGCCCGGAAAGCCGCGGCCTTCCCGCTGAGGTGCTCGATGCCCTGCCCGCCGACCAACGCCTGCGCCTGCCGATGCGCGAAGGCTGCCGCAGCCTGAATCTATCGAACACCGTGGCGGTCGCCGTTTACGAAGCCTGGCGCCAGAACGGCTTCAAATAGCACCGCATAGCAAATGTGGGAGCGGGCTTGCTCGCGAAGGGGTCATCAGATTCAACATGAATGTTGACTGATACACCGCTTTCGCGAGCAAGCCCGCTCCCACATTGGACTTGCTTCGACGATCAGGACAGCTTACTGGACGGTCGGCGTCTCGCCCGCAGCCTGCATGCGTTGCAGTTCTTGCGCGTACAGCGCGTCGAAGTTCACCGGCGCCAGCATCAGAGCCGGGAACGAACCACGGGTCACCAGGCTGTCCAGGGTTTCGCGAGCGTACGGGAACAGGATGTTCGGGCAGAACGCACCCAGGGTGTGGCTCATCGAAGCGTCGTCCAGGTTCTTGATCAGGAAGATCCCGGCCTGTTGCACTTCAGCGATGAACGCCACTTCATCACCGTTCTTCACGGTCACCGACAGGGTCAGCACGACTTCGTGGAAATCGGATTCCAGGGCCTTTTGACGGGTGTTCAGGTCCAGAGCGACGCTCGGCTCCCATTGCTGACGGAAAATCGCCGGGCTTTTCGGAGCTTCGAAGGACAGGTCACGCACATAAATGCGCTGCAAGGAGAATTGCGGTGCAGTTTCTTCTTCGGTCGCAGCAGTGTTCTGTTGGTCAGTCATCGCAGATCCTTCTTGATCCAGGGTTCTTATAGGTTTGCTTGTTTTGGGTAATGCAGTCAGGCCCTGAGCAACGCATCGAGCTTGCCGGCGCGCTCCAGGGCAAACAAATCATCACAACCGCCGACGTGTGTGCTGCCGATCCAGATTTGCGGCACGGACGTACGCCCGGCCTTCTGGGCCATTGCAGCGCGCACCTGCGGCTTGCCATCGACCTTGATCTCTTCGAAGGCTACGCCTTTGTTCTCGAGCAGGTATTTGGCTCGCGAGCAGTAGGGGCAGTAATCGCTGGAATAGACGACGACGTTGCTCATATCACTTCACCAACGGCAGGTTATCGCCTTTCCAGCTGGAAATACCGCCGGACAGCTTGGCGGCGGTGAAGCCGGATTTCATCAGTTCGCGGGCATGGGTGCCGGCGGTCTGGCCCATGGCATCGACCAGAATGATGGTCTTGGCCTTGTGTTTTTCCAGTTCGCCGACGCGAGCAGCCAGTTTGTCGTGGGGAATGTTCAGCGCACCGACGATGTGACCGGCGGCGAAATCCTTGACCGGACGGATGTCGATCACCACGCCTGCGTCCTTGTTGACCAGCCCGGTCAGTTCACCGGTGCTCAGGCTACGGCCGCCGCCCTGCATTTGATAGGCAATCAGCAACGCCAGCAGTACGACGAAGATACCGACGAGAATGTAGTGGTTAGTGGCAAATTCAATCAGGTGAGCAACCATCGAAGGAGGTTCCAGGGCGTTAAAATGTCGGCCAGTATACACAGCCACTATGGTGGGCCAAACCCCGTCCGGCGGTGACGTGGCCGGAACTTCGCTTTAAACTGCCACTCCCTTTTCCATTGCTCCTTTTTATCTCAGCCACGAGTGGATTCCATGACTACCACGCCTAAACCTTTGGTCCTGATGATTCTCGACGGCTTCGGTCACAGTGACAGCCCTGAATCCAATGCCATCTTCGCCGCGAAGAAGCCCGTACTGGACCGCCTGTGGGCCACCGTGCCTAACGGCTTGATCTCGGGCAGCGGCATGGATGTCGGCTTGCCGGATGGCCAGATGGGCAACTCTGAAGTCGGCCACATGAATCTCGGCGCCGGCCGCGTGGTGTACCAGGACTTCACTCGTGTGACCAAATCGATCCGCGACGGCGAGTTCTTCGAGAACCCGACCATCTGCGCCGCTGTGGACAAAGCCGTCGCCGCCGGCAAAGCCGTGCATTTCATGGGCCTGCTGTCCGATGGCGGCGTGCACAGCCACCAGGACCACCTGATCGCCATGGCCGAACTGGCCTTCAAGCGCGGCGCCGAAAAGATTTACCTGCACGCGTTCCTCGACGGCCGTGATACCCCGCCGAAAAGCGCGCAATCATCGATCGAACTGCTCGACGCAACTTTCCAGGCCCTGGGCAAAGGCCGGATCGCCAGCATCATCGGCCGCTACTTCGCCATGGACCGCGACAACCGCTGGGACCGCGTATCCCAAGCCTACAACCTGATTGTCGATGGCCACGGCGAGTTCAACGCTGCCACCGCACAGGAAGGTCTGGAAGCGGCCTACGCGCGCGGCGAAAGCGATGAATTCGTCAAAGCCACCTCCATCGGTGAGCCGGTAAAAGTGGAGGACGGCGACGCCGTGGTCTTCATGAACTTCCGTGCCGACCGCGCTCGCGAGCTGACCCGCGTGTTCGTCGAAGACGACTTCAAGGACTTCGAGCGTGCCCGCCAGCCAAAACTGGCCGGCTACGTCATGCTGACCCAGTACGCCGCAAGCATTCCTGCGCCATCGGCCTTTGCTGCCGGCAGCCTGGAAAACGTGCTGGGTGATTACCTGGCGAAAAACGGCAAGACCCAACTGCGCATCGCCGAAACCGAAAAATACGCCCACGTGACCTTCTTCTTCTCCGGCGGTCGCGAAGAACCGTTCCCGGGCGAAGAACGCATCCTGATTCCGTCACCGAAAGTCGCTACCTACGACTTGCAGCCGGAAATGAGCGCGCCGGAAGTCACCGACCGCATCGTCGACGCCATTGAAAACCAGCGTTACGACGTGATCGTGGTCAACTACGCCAACGGCGACATGGTCGGCCACAGTGGCGTGTTCGAAGCAGCGGTTAAAGCCGTCGAATGCCTGGACCAGTGTGTCGGCCGCATCGTCGAGGCCCTGGAGAAAGTCGGCGGTGAAGCGCTGATTACCGCCGACCACGGCAACGTCGAGCAAATGTCCGATGCCTCCACCGGCCAGGCGCATACCGCGCACACCACCGAACCGGTTCCGTTCATCTATGTCGGCAAGCGTGACCTGAAGGTTCGCGAAGGCGGCGTGCTGGCGGACGTGGCGCCGACCATGTTGAAACTGCTGGGCCTGGATCAGCCTGCGGAAATGACCGGGACTTCGATCCTGGTGTAAACCCCGCAATACCCAGTGGGAGCGAGACTATGTGGCGAGGGGGCTTGCCCCCGTTGGACTACGCAGTAGTCCCAAAACACTGTTTTGGGGCCGCTTCGCTGCCCAACGGGGGCAAGCCCCCTCGCCACAGGCTCCCACATTGGTTTGTGGTGTTTTTTTGTCCAGTTATCACACAGTCGGAAATGGGCATTTTTTTTGCTGCCCATGGCGGGCATACTAGGCTGTCCCTTTCCTTGGTGCCGCCCGCCTCTATGCTTCGTGTCCTGATAGCCCTTGCTCTGACATGCCTGCTCCAACCGGCCTTTGCTGACGAGCGCGCGCAAACCCAACAACAGTTGGACGCTACGCGTCAGGATATTGCCGAGCTGAAAAAAATGCTGGGCAAACTGCAGGAAGAAAAATCCGGTGTGCAAAAAGAGCTCAAGGGCACCGAGACCGAAATGGGCAAGCTCGAGAAGCAGGTCGAAGCCCTGCAAAAAGAGCTGAAGAAAAGCGAAGACGAGTTGCAGCGACTCGATGCCGAGAAAAAAAAACTCCAGAGCGCGCGCACTGAACAGCAACGACTGATCGCCATTCAGGCCCGTGCGGCCTACCAGAACGGGCGCCAGGAATATCTCAAGCTGCTGCTCAACCAACAGAATCCGGAAAAATTCGCCCGTACCCTTACCTATTACGACTACCTGAGTCAGGCCCGCCTGGAGCAGTTGAAGAACTTCAATGAAACCCTGCGCCAACTGAGCAATGTCGAAAAAGACATCGCCATGCAGCAGGCACAACTGCTGGTACAGCAAAGCAGCCTCGACACCCAGCGCGGTGAACTGGACAAAGTTCGCCAGGAACGCCAGAAAGTCCTGGCCAGACTCAATGACGACGTAAAGGCTCGTGACCAGAAGCTGGCGGCCCGCGAGCAGGATCAGGCTGACCTGTCTAAAGTCCTTAAAACCATTGAAGAAACCCTGGCGCGCCAGGCACGTGAGGCAGAAGAAGCGCGGCAAAAAGCGCTGATCGCCCAGCAGGAAGCCGAAAAAAAGCGTTTACGTGAGGCCCAGGCGCAGGCAGATGCCGGCGATGACGCCCCACGCAAACCGGTCAGATCAACACCAGGCGCGCTGGTATCCAGCTCGGGCGAGACCTTCGGCGGCGCCTTTTCGTCAACTCGCGGCAAACTTCCATGGCCTGTCGACGGTCGACTGTTGGCACGCTTCGGTGAAAGCCGGGGCGATGATGCCCGGACCAAATGGGACGGGGTGATGATCAGCGCTTCAGCTGGCAGTGCAGTACATGCCGTGCATGGCGGTCGCGTGGTGTTCGCCGACTGGCTGCGGGGCGCCGGCTTGCTGGTGATTCTCGACCACGGCAATGGCTTCCTGAGTCTATACGGCCACAACCAGACACTGCTCAAGTCTGCGGGTGACGTGGTAAAAGCCGGTGAGTCCATCTCCACTGTCGGTAACAGTGGCGGGCAGGACACACCAGCGCTGTATTTTGCAATTCGTCAGCAGGGTCACCCGAGTGATCCGGCGCAATGGTGCCGCACGCAAGGATAGGCGTTGAGTCACCTACATTAGGAGTTCGTTCGACATGCTGCATTTGTCCCGCCTTACCTCGCTGGCCCTGACGATCGCCCTGGTGATCGGCGCGCCTCTGGCGTTCGCCGCTCAACCGGCCGTTGCGCCTGCGGGCACTGCTGCGACCACCAAGGCGCCTTTGCCGCTGGATGAATTGCGCACCTTTGCCGAGGTAATGGACCGGATCAAAGCCGCCTATGTCGAACCGGTGGATGACAAGACCCTGCTGGAAAATGCCATCAAGGGCATGCTCAGCAACCTCGACCCGCACTCGGCCTACCTCGGCCCTGAAGACTTCGCCGAGCTGCAGGAAAGCACCAGCGGGGAGTTCGGCGGCCTGGGCATCGAAGTCGGCGCTGAAGACGGCTTCATCAAGGTGGTTTCGCCGATCGATGACACCCCGGCTTCGAAAGCAGGCATCCAGGCCGGCGACTTCATCGTCAAGATCAATGGCCAGCCAACCCGCGGCCAGAGCATGACCGAAGCCGTGGACAAGATGCGCGGCAAGATCGGTGAAAAAATCACCCTGACCCTGGTCCGCGACGGCGGCCCGCCGTTCGACGTCACCCTGGCCCGCGCCGTCATTCAAGTGAAGAGTGTGAAGAGCCAGCTGCTGGAGTCCGGCTACGGCTACATTCGCATCACCCAATTCCAGGTCAAGACCGGCGAAGAGGTCTCCAAGGCCCTGGCCAAGCTGCGCAAGGACAACGGCAAGAAGCTCAAGGGCATCGTCCTCGACCTGCGCAACAACCCCGGCGGAGTGCTGCAGTCTGCGGTGGAAGTGGTCGACCACTTCATCACCAAGGGCCTGATCGTTTACACCAAGGGCCGCATTGCCAACTCCGAGCTGCGCTTCAACGCCACTGGCAAGGACGAAAGCGAAGCCGTACCAATGGTCGTGCTGATCAACGGCGGCAGCGCCTCGGCATCGGAAATTGTTGCCGGTGCCTTGCAGGATCAGAAGCGCGCCGTGGTCATGGGCACCACCAGCTTCGGCAAGGGTTCGGTGCAAACCGTGCTGCCGCTGAACAACGATCGTGCGCTGAAGATCACCACGGCCTTGTACTTCACACCGAACGGCCGCTCGATTCAGGCTCAGGGCATCGTTCCGGACATCGAAGTGCGCAAGGCCAAGATCACCGACGAGCAGGACGGCGATTACTTCAAGGAAGCCGACTTGCAGGGCCACTTGGGCAATGGCAACGGCGGCGCCGACAAGCCGACCGGCTCCGGCGGCAAAGCCAAACCGATGCCTCAGGACGACGACTATCAATTGGCCCAGGCCCTGAGCCTGCTCAAAGGGCTGAGCATCACCTCCGGCCGCTGAGATGCGCCTGCGGTTATTGATCGGCCTGCTGTGCTGCCTCGCAGGTGCTGCGGCACCTGCCCAGGCAGCGTCCCCACCGCACAAGGCCTACCTGAGCCTGATCATCGACGACCTGGGACAGAACCTGCCCAGGGATCGCCGCGTGCTGGCCTTGCCTGGCCCGGTGACCGCGGCGATCATGCCAGATACCCCCCACGCCAGCGAATTTGCCCGCGAAGCCCATCGCGCCGGCAAGATCGTCATCCTGCATATGCCCATGGACCCGGCCACCGGACCTTTTGCCTGGCACCCCGACCTGCCCGTCGAAGAGCTTGAGAAACGCCTGAACGCCGCGTTCAAGGTTGTGCCCTACACCGCTGGCATCAACAACCACATGGGCAGCCGCATGACTGCGCAACCAGCCGCCATGGCCTGGTTGATGGCGGACTTGCAGCGTCGGCACAAATTCTTCGTCGACAGTCGCACCAGCGCGCAAACCGTGGCAGCCGCCGAGGCGCAGAAAGTCAGCCTGGCGAGCGTTTCGCGGGATGTGTTTCTGGATGACGAGCGCACAGAAGAAGCGATATTCAAGCAACTGCAAACCGCGATCAGCCTGGCGCAAAAGCAGGGGTCGGTGGTGATGATCGGACATCCGTATCCGCAGACCCTGGCAGTGCTTGAACGGGAGTTACCCAAGCTCAAGGCTCAGGGAATTGACTGGATCGACATCAAAATGATGATCAGCGTGCGCGGCAACCGTGCAACAGCGGCCCACGGCATCAACGGCACTTATCACACTCCGTGATTCGACCCGCCACCAATAACTATATATATCTCCAAGTGCTCGGGCACATGCCAGGATAGGACTCGCTCTGCATTTCATAATCATGGAATGAACATGAAATGCATTGATTCGCTCGCGCCACGCCAATAAAGACCAAGGATCGGCCATGACTTACAAAATGGAAGCACTAGGCATATGTGTTTTTTTCGCGCTAACAACTTCCGCAATCACTTATGCGAATGATGCTTTTTCAACACCAAGTAGCATCCTATTAAAAAATTCCGACAACCATTACTCCCGCCTCAATGGAGTTGGCGTGCTTCATTACAGCGACTCCCCCTATTGTACGGCCAGCCTGCTCGACACTCGCGATAAAAGCGGCAACGCCGCTGGTCCTGCTTACTTATTGACCGCCGAACACTGCTCCAACCCATGGGATGACCTTTCCCAACTCAGCGTGAAATTCAACTACTTCAGCGACACTTACAAAAACCAGAAAAACTACAAAATAAACAAAGTCACCTGGTCCCGACACTCCATCAGGGACCTCGCTATCCTGGAACTCGCCGTACCACTGGATTCATTGCTGAAAGAGGGAATAACCCCCCTGAAAATTTCCGATGATGCCTCATCCTTAGCAGGCAACATCCTTATCGTCGGTGCGCCATCTGGCCTCGATGGAGTCGGCCTCAGACTTGCGCGCTGCACCCAGCAGACGACAGATGCCACCTTGGTGGAAGCCGATGAAGTGTATCCAGAAACCCGAAAAAATAATTGCATAGACATTCGGGGCGGTTCTTCCGGCAGCCCTGTAATTGATCCTGAAACCGGGGAGATAGCAGGTGTGCTGTTTACATCCACTCACGGCGCCACGCTGGAAAAAATGTGCTCACGCAATAACCCCTGCGAAGTACGAGACGCAAAACCAATCCTCGCTGAAGAAACCCAGTACAGTGTTCCCGTTGGCTCTCTGTCAGCCTGCTTCGTCGATGGACGTTTCGATCTGAAATCAAGTGACTGCCAATTATCTTCCACAACCGACTTCAGAATAAAAAACGCCTATCTTCCCGAAAAATTCAGAACCCCCAGCCATCCGGACAATCTGGTACCCAAGTGGAATATCAGGTTCTCGATGGATGCTCCTTTCTATCGAGTTAAAACAGTACAGGATGCGAAATCCTGCTACTCGCCTCACTATTACAGCGGCACCATAAGCACTGTCGACGCCGTCATCGACACATCGATAGGCAGCGAAAGCGGCATGTATTTCCTGTGCCTGCTGGGCGTTCAATCAGCAGGGCACAGGCCCGATGCCCGCCTGTTCAACAGTATTCAAATAATCCCCGCACGCCTCGTAGAAACGAATTTCAAGCCATTGCCGCAGCCCGTACTGACACTAACCCCCTCTCCTGATTTCCCCGAACTTTATGTCGATTGGCATGAAAAAAGTCCTTATCCATTTTGGGTTCACTACTTTGATGACGACATTGGCGAACGCAAGTGTGCGGATCTGAACCCCGGGGAATTTACACGACAGCAAATTGGACTTGTTGTGCCAATGGACGCACTTCCAATTACGCTTTGCAGCTATATCCAGGATGAGGATCTGAATACCTCCGAGGTGCGCACAGACGTGATACGGGCGCCTGAAATTATCACTGTCGATAAATAATTACCGCACAAGGCCTCGCCACACTCCGCAGAGTAAGACCTGCAACAGGTTGCAGCCATTTTGACTGCTTTTAACAATCAAGGATTTGATTATGCCCACCGATAACACGGCGATCCCGGTCGCAAAACCCATGGAGTCGATAAAATTCGACAACCTGCTGATCAACTTCACGACGGAATTTCAACGGGTCTGGAGCACCAAGGGCTCAGGTGCGGAACTGGCAAGCTTTTGGCGGCCGAGCCCGGCACCTGATTTGTTGCCAGGGTACTTCCCGCTGGGCGACCTCGCGGCGTCCGCAGACAGCAACATCAGCGGACAACGAGTGATGGCGGTGGTCTGCGAGGGCGATCCGCAGAGCAACGAGCCACATCAACAGAAAGCGCTCAGCCGACCTGACGACTACGAGCAAATCTGGAAAAGCTCTGACTCCGGATCAAGCGGAGCGATATGGCGCCCGATCCCGCCTGATGGGTATGTGGCACTGGGACTGGTTTGCTCCAATGGTCACGATAAACCTTCGCTGAACGCCGTACGTTGCGTGCGGACGGATCTGGTGATCGCTTCGAACGTCGGCGACCTGATCTGGAACGACAAGGGCAGCGGTGCAAAAGTGGACTTCAGCGCTTGGAGTATCACCCCACCGAACGCGGAAGAAGGCGAGATCTATTTCGCACCAGGCACCTTTATCGGCGCCAACAGCTATGACAAGCCGTTCACTCATACAGCGGCATACTCATTGCGAATGCAGATCCCCCTGCAGATCAATCCCGCGCCGCAGCTTCCGGTACTCACCGGATTCAGCGCACCTCAACCTCTCGAAACACCGGCGGCCACTCAAACGGCCAGACTTCCCTGGTTCGCAGTCGAAGACAACTTCATGCTACCGATCGAAAGGTTCAGTAAATCACCGTACTACCACCTGGCCAGAACAGACCAGTACGTGCTCATCGGTGAAGGCCATAACACCGACGAAAAGAGCAAACTATTGCGATGGTCAGCGCCTCGAACCTTGATCGACAAGTTGTTGCAGGTCTTCACCCGAATAACTTCAATCGAGGTGAAATCTGCATGGCCGACCCGGGTCTCGGAGGCTGGTCATCCAGTAACGTACTCGGCCAGATTGACCAAAAGCTTCACTCACACCGAAAAATCCTTCAGCGGCTGGGTAAAATCGCAAGCCATAGATATCGCCGCCATCATTCCGAAAAATAGAATGCTGGCGGTTTATCAACTACACAGTCGTTACGACCTCTTGCGTGAAGATGGCACACAAGCGGCGGTAAGCTTCACCTACGCGGATAGCGACGGCCTGGACTTTGCCGAATATCCGCGTGAAGACAATGAAGTGTGCGCTCCTGCACCTGTGACAGGATTGCCAACTGCTACAGATAACGCGCCATGATCTCGTCCACGCGGCCTTCCTTGCGCAGTTGATCCAGCGCCGCCTGGAGCTTGGCCACGGTTTCGTCTGGCACGTCCTTGTTCAGCGCCAGGTACAACTCGGCGCTGTTGAAGCGCAGAACGGTTTTGAGCCCGCTCACTCCTTCCTGGCGAGCGAGGTAGCGCCCGGCCGGATCACCGGTGGCCCACAGGTCGATCTGGCCGTTGACGAGCTTTTTGGCGTTGTCCTGATCGCGCAGCACGACGATCGGATTGAGACCCTGTTTGGCCAGGGTCTCGGCAATCACGTCGCCCTTGTAGGCGCCGATCTTGTATTGGCGTGCTTGCTCCAGCGAATCCAGAGTGATCTTGCTGTCGGCCTTGGCCAGCATGATCCAGTCGTCCGGACCGATAGGGCCAACCCACTTGAAGAGTTGTTCGCGGTCCGGCACCCGCGCCATGACGAACACGCCATAACCGGGTTTTTCCAGGGTAAGTTTGTAGATTCGCTCCCAAGGGAAGCGCAGCGTGAGGCTGTAGGTGATGTTGGCGCGCTTGAACATCTCGCGGACGATATCCACGGCGATGCCATTGATATTCTCATCCTGGGCGAAATTCTTGCCGTTCTTCGCCATGTTGTATGGAGGGAAGTTTTCCGTCAGCAATACCAGGTCGGTATCGGGACTGTCTTTGGCTTGTACCCCGTTGATCAACAACAGGGAGGCGCTGGCAAGGACGAGAAGAAAGCGTTTAAGCATGTCTGGCTACCTGAATCCATGGCGTACCCAAGAGTGCCTTGAGCCTGCAATGATGTCCACTGGCCTGCATTGGTTTGTTCAAGCATTGTACGAAAACTCGCCAGGCGACGATCAGGCATGATCGTCGCACAGGCAGTTTTGATACGAACCTAGCGCATCACAATTCCACGATGGGCCATGTAGGCCTTGGCTTCCTGCACGGTGTATTCGCCAAAGTGGAAAATACTCGCCGCCAGTACAGCGCTGGCGTGACCTTCAAGAATGCCGTCGGCCAGGTGTTGCAAGTTGCCGACACCACCGGAGGCAATCACCGGAATGCCCAGCGCATCGCTGATGGCGCGGGTAACGCCCAGGTCAAAACCGTTTTTCATGCCGTCCTGGTCCATGCTGGTCAGCAGGATTTCGCCGGCACCCAGGCCTTCCATCTTCTTCGCCCACTCGACAGCATCCAGGCCGGTCGGCTTGCGCCCGCCGTGGGTGAAGATTTCCCAGCGTGGCGTTTCACCAGGCCCCGAGACCTTTTTCGCATCGATAGCAACCACGATGCATTGCGAACCGAAATGCTGCGCCGCTTCACCGACGAATTCCGGGTTGAACACCGCCGCGGTGTTGATCGAGACCTTGTCTGCGCCCGCGTTGAGCAGGTTGCGAATGTCCTGCACCGTGCGCACGCCACCGCCTACGGTCAGCGGGATGAACACCTGGCTGGCCATGCGCTCGACGGTGTGCAACGTGGTATCACGGCCGTCGACACTGGCAGTGATGTCGAGAAAGGTGATCTCGTCGGCACCCTGCTCGTCGTAACGACGAGCGATTTCCACCGGGTCACCGGCGTCGCGGATGTTCTCGAACTTCACACCCTTGACGACCCGGCCGTTGTCCACGTCCAGGCAAGGGATGATGCGTTTGGCCAGCGCCATGGTCAGTCCTCAGCCTTTGTACGAATCGCAGAAAGCTTGCGCTTCGGCGACGTCGAGGGTGCCTTCGTAGATCGCGCGGCCAGTAATGGCGCCGATGATGCCCGGTGCCTTGGCGTCGAGCAGCGTCTTGATGTCACCCAGGTTATGGATGCCGCCGGAGGCGATTACCGGAATCTTGGTGGCTGCGGCCAGCGCAGCGGTGAACGGCACGTTGCAGCCTTGCATCATGCCGTCTTTGGCGATGTCGGTATAAACGATCGACGACACGCCATCGGCTTCAAACTGCCTGGCCAGGTCGATCACCTGGATGGTGCTGATTTCAGCCCAGCCGTCAGTGGCGACAAAACCGTCTTTGGCATCCAGACCCACGATGATTTTGCCCGGGAAAGCGCGGCAGGCTTGAGCAACGAAGGCCGGGTCTTTCACGGCCTTGGTGCCGATGATCACGTAGCTCACACCCGCTTTCACGTAGTGCTCGATGGTTTCCAGGGAGCGGATACCGCCACCGATCTGGATCGGCAGGTTTGGGTAGCGCTTGGCGATGGCAGTGACCACTTCGCCGTTGACCGGCTGGCCTTCGAAGGCACCGTTCAGATCGACCAGATGCAGACGGCGGCAACCGCCCTCCACCCACTTGGCAGCCATGCTCACCGGGTCATCGGAGAACACTGTGGAATCTTCCATGCGGCCCTGGCGCAGACGAACACAGGCACCGTCTTTGAGATCGATAGCGGGAATAATCAGCATCTGGCAAACCTTCAAAATTGAATGTTCAGCTTGGCTCGGAAATCAGTTTTTCTCGAGCGCCCACAGGTCGCTTTCGATGCTTTCGAACCTCTCTTTGAGGTGCGTCTGCACATCGAAAATCGCCCTGTTGTAATAGTGCGGGGCAATTTCGCGGGTAAACAGCTCAAGGATTTCGGCCGCTTCGAACGAACCCAGGTCCAGTTCGAAGCGATCCTCCATGAAGCGTTTGATCTTGTGATTGGCCTCGTTCTCCTGTTCGGGAGTGAGGGTCAGGATCGGCGGCTTCGTTTTCTTGACTGCCATTTACCAACGACCGTCCCACGCAGCGAAGTTCTGCAGTAATTGCAGGCCATGGGTATGGCTCTTCTCCGGGTGGAACTGCACAGCAAAACGCGAGCCTTCGGCCAGCGCGGCGGCGAAATCGACACCGTAGTGACCGCCACCCACCACCTGACGCGCGTTGGCGGCAGCGATGTAGTAGCTGTGCACGAAGTAGAAACGCGCCAGGTCAGGAATGTCATGCCACAGCGGGTGACTGACCTTCTGCTTCACCTGGTTCCAGCCCATGTGCGGGACTTTCAGATGCTCACCGTCTTCGTGCAGATCCTTGCCGAAGAACTTCACCTGACCCGGAAACAGGCCGATGCAGTCGACGCCGTCGTTTTCTTCGCTGTGATCAAGCAGGGCCTGCATGCCGACGCAAATGCCGAGGAACGGACGATCCTGGCTGACTTCGCGCACCAGCGAATCAAAGCCCAGGCGTCGGATCTCCGCCATGCAGTCACGAATCGCACCGACGCCGGGGAAAACCACCCGGTCAGCTTCGCGAATCACGTTGGCATCGCTGGTGATCAGGACCTTGCCGGCACCGACGTGCTCGAGGGCCTTGGCCACCGAGTGCAGGTTGCCCATGCCGTAATCGATAACCGCGACCGTCTGCATTACAGAACGCCCTTGGTCGAAGGCATTTGCCCGGCCATGCGGTCATCCAGCTCGACGGCCATGCGCAGGGCGCGGCCGAAAGCCTTGAACACGGTTTCGATCTGGTGGTGGGTGTTGTGCCCACGCAGGTTGTCGATGTGCAGGGTGACGTTGGCGTGGTTGACGAAGCCCTGGAAGAACTCCTGGAACAGGTCAACGTCGAAGCCGCCGACGGTGGCGCGGGTGTACGGAACATGCATCTGCAGGCCAGGACGGCCGGAGAAGTCGATCACCACGCGCGACAGCGCTTCATCGAGCGGCACGTAGGCGTGGCCGTAGCGACGGATGCCTTTCTTGTCGCCGATGGCTTTGGTGAACGCCTGACCCAGGGTAATACCGACGTCTTCCACGGTGTGGTGGTCGTCGATATGCAGGTCGCCTTTACTGACGATATCCAGGTCGATCAGCCCGTGACGGGCGATCTGGTCAAGCATGTGCTCAAGAAAAGGAACACCGATATCAAACCGGGCCTTTCCGGTGCCATCCAGGTTGATCGAGGCTTTGATCTGGGTTTCCAGAGTGTCGCGCTCGACTGACGCCTTACGTTCGGCCATCACCAGCTCCGCAAAATCATTGGGCGAAAAAGGTAGCCATTATAGGCGTGCGGGCGCCAAACAGAAACACGATACGTGATATCCCTGACGGGCTGAATCCAGCACCGCAGGCGATAGACATGTCCATACAAGCCATTTGGGCAGTACACAAAAACAATGTGGGAGCGGGCTTGCTCGCGAAAGCGGCGTTTAAGTCGACATTATCGGCGACTGACACACCGCTTTCGCGAGCAAGCCCGCTCCCACACGGGTGTATACGGGACTGGCCCGAGCCTCTCCAGATTCGGGCCAAGCACCTTTAGTGAAACAGCACTGCCGTCTTTTGCAGGGTCACCCAGACACCCCACGCCAACGGAAGACCCACCACCAGCCAGGCAGCCACCGCCAGCGGCTTGGTGCCCGCCGCCGCTTTCCATTCCAGCGACGTGCTGCTGTCAGCCCCTTTATCGTGACCCAGCGCCTGCTCGGCAGCCAGCTCGGCCTCGGTCATGAAGTACTTGTCGGCCACCGGACGTATCAGCAGGTTGCACAGGAAACCCAGCACCAGCAGGCCGGCCAGGATGTACAAGGTGATGTCGTACGCCGCCGCACGCTCAACGCCGATGCTCAGCTGATATTCACGCAGATAGTTCACCAACACCGGGCCCAATACGCCCGCTGCTGCCCACGCCGTCAGCAGGCGACCGTGGATAGCGCCGACCATTTGTGTACCGAACAGATCCGCGAGATACGCAGGAACGGTCGCAAAACCACCGCCATACATCGACAGGATGATGCAGAACGCCGCCACGAACAGCGCAATGTTGCCCAGGTGGCCGAGGTTCGGGATCAACGCGTACAGGGCAAAGCCCAAGGCGAAGAACACGAAGTAGGTGTTTTTGCGGCCCAGGTAATCCGAGAACGATGCCCAGAAGAAACGCCCGCCGATGTTGAACAGGCTCAGCAAGCCGGTGAATCCGGCGGCGATTGCAGCAATCGAGGACAATTGCGCAGCATCCAACTGGCCGAAGGCCAGATCATTGCCCAGCAACTTGCCGGCGAACACTTCCTGCAACAGGGGCGAAGCCATGCCGAGAATGCCAATGCCGGCGGATACGTTCAGGCACAAGACCAGCCACACCAGACGAAACTGTGGCGTTTTCCACGCCACGTTCACGTGAACGTGGCGGTGGGTGATCATCGCGTTCGAGGCTTTTTTCGCCGGCGCGGTCCAACCCTCAGGCTTCCAGCCGGTTGGCGGGACGCGGTAGGACAATGCGCCACCGATCATGAACACGAAGTAGATCGCGGCCATCACCAGGAAGCTCTGCCACACGCCAACGCTGGTTGGCGAAGCGAAATGCCCCATCAGCGCTGCGGCCAGCGGAGCGCCGACCATCGCACCACCACCGAAACCCATGATCGCCATGCCGGTGGCCATGCCGCGCTTGTCCGGGAACCATTTGATCAGGGTCGACACCGGCGAGATGTAACCCAGGCCCAGGCCGATACCGCCAATGACCCCGGAGCCGATCCACATGAGCCAGATCTGGTGCGTGTATACCCCCAGAGCGGAAATCAGCAGGCCACCACACCAGCACAGCGCCGACACGACACCAGCCTTGCGCGGCCCGGCATGTTCCAGCCAGCCGCCCCAGATTGCCGCCGAGCAACCGAGGAAGATGAAGAACAGGGTATAGATCCAGCCCAGCATCGAAATCGGCCAGTCACACTGGGACGAAAAGACTTGAGCGATGAAGCTCATGTCCGGCGCGCAAGCCACCGCTGCGGAGACACCCAAGGCCTTGGACAGTGGCAGCCAGAACACCGAGAAGCCGTAGGCCATGCCGATGCACAGGTGGATGGCCAGCGCGGCAGGTGGCACCAGCCAGCGGTTGAAACCGGGCTTGGCGATAATCCGCTCCTTGGACAGGAACGCAGGCTGATCGGCGCCGAGGCCGTCCGCCGTAATGCTCGTGGTCATTGTGAATCCCCCAATTATTAGTATGGTTCGCCCTGCCACCCGCCCCCCGGCCTTAATGCGCACGCATGACCGCTTATTGGAGTGCTGAGTATGGTTATGCGACATCAAGTCGCAGAAGGACGGACGAACGGGCAAAGGTTACCATCAGCAGACGATGGAAAAACCAAACTGACATCACCTTTTGTACGTTATCTGATCTCCCTCCCGCATAGAGAACGCGTACAACTTCACAGGAAACCATATGCCGATCATTGTTGAGCCGCTGCGCGAACCCTCTGACCAGGACCAACAAGACCTGCAGAAAATTTACCGCGACGCGCCAGACTGGTTGTTTGCACCGTTTGCCACGGATGCACAGCTGATCGAAGACTGCCTGCGAGACGGCTCGCTGATCGCCGGGCGCTTCAATGATCGACTGCTCGGTGCAGCTCGCTTGCAGCGGCACCAAGAGGTCTGGCACTTGTCCCATATTTGCGTACGAAAAATTACCCGTCGCCGCGGCGTCGCCGAGCGACTGGTGGCCGAAGCGCAAAAAATGGCTGCGCAAACCGGCGCAACCTTGCGCCTGCTGGCGCCTGCCGGGCACCTGGAAGCTCAGGCACTGGCAGCCAAGCTGAAACTGCCGCTTGATGTTCTTGCGCAGTGATCGCCGACCGGCCGTCTGGTCTGGAGCGCTATACTCCTCGGCTAAATTTTGAATTTGACTAATTACAAGGACTCGCCCATGAAAGCGTTCGGCAAAATCCTGGGTCTGGTACTTCTCGGGCTGTTGCTGATCATTGTGGCGCTGGGCTTTGCCCTGACCCACCTCTTCGATCCCAACGACTACAAAGACGAGATCCGCCAGATAGCCCGCGACAAGGCCCACATCGAGCTGACGCTCAATGGCGATATCGGCTGGAGCCTGTTCCCGTGGCTGGGGCTGGAGCTGCACGATGCCAGTGTGGCGACCCTGGTCAAACCGACCGAACCGTTCGCCGACTTGCAGATGCTCGGCCTGTCGGTGCGCGTGCTGCCGCTGCTGCGCCGTGAGGTGCAGATGAGCGACGTGCGCGTCGAAGGCTTGAACCTGCGACTGGTCCGCGACAAGGACGGCCACGGCAATTGGGAAGACGTCGGCAAGGCACCGGCTCCGACCGACTCCGCCACCTCGACCACACCTGCCGTCACCGGCGAGCCTGTACCGCAAACCACTGCACAAGCGGAAAAACCGGCTCTGCCAATGCGCCTGGACATCGACAGCCTGACCGTCAATAACGCCAGGGTCGAGTACAACGACGAGAAAACCGGCAGGCAGTTCAGCGCCGAAAGCATTCAACTGAGCACCGGCGCGGTGCATGACTCCACCAACATCCCGGTCAAACTCACCGCATTCCTCGGCACCAACCAGCCAGTGCTGCGGGTCCGCACCGAGCTCAACGGCGAGTTGCGCTTCGAGCGCGCCTTGCAGCGCTACAAATTCGAAGACCTGAAACTGTCCGGTGAAGTCGCTGGCGATCCATTGCAAGGCAAGACCGTGACTTTCGCAGCCCAGGGCCAGTTGCTGCTGGACAAGGCCGCCAATGTCGCCGAGTGGACCGGCATCAAGATCTCCGCCAACCAGCTGCGGGCATTGGGCGAACTGAAGGTCAATGACCTCGACAAGACCCCGCAGGTCAGTGGCGGCATTTCGATTGCACAGTTCGACCTGGCACAATTCGTCGACAGCATCGGCCAACAACTACCGGCCATGGCTGAAGGCAGCCTGCGCAAAGTCGAACTGGTCAGCCGCTTGGCAGCCACGCCGACCAGCGTGGCGTTCGACAACATCAACCTGAAAGTCGACGACAGCTCCTTCAGCGGCCGCATTGCCGTCGAAGATTTCGCCAAACAATCGTTGCGCGCGGTACTCAAGGCCGACACTTTCAACGTCGACCGTTACCTGCGCCCAAAATCAGCCGAAGCCAACAGCGCGACACAAGTGCGCCAGGCTGAAGTTGCCAGTACCGAAGCCGATGCCCTGGCTGGCGCCGGCAGCACCCCATTGCCCCAGGCACCCACCAAGGAGGCGTGGAGCAACGAGCGCCTGCTGCCGGTGGAGCGCCTGAGCAAGCTCGATGTGGACGCCGACCTGACCTTCGGCCAACTGACCCTGGAAAAACTGCCGATCCAGAACGCGGCCCTGAAGGCGGCGGGCCAGGGCGGCCTGTTGACCCTGCAGAACCTTCGCGGTGATCTGTATGGCGGCACCTTTGAAGCCACGGGCACCCTCGACGTGCGCCAACCGGTGCCAGTGCTGAACATGCAGACGAAGATCAGCCGGGTCCCGGTCGAAAAAATCCTCGAAAGCCAGGGCAAGAATCCGCCCGTCAAAGGCCTGGTCACGCTCAACAGCGCCCTGACCGGCAGCGGCAACAGCCAGAAAGCGCTGATCGAAACACTCAATGGCAACGCCAGTTTCGTCATCAACAATGGCGTGCTGCTCAATGCCAACCTTGAACAGCAGCTGTGCAAGGGCATCGCCACCCTCAACCGCAAAACCCTCAGCGGCGAACCTCGTGGCAAGGACACACCGTTCCAGGAGCTCAAGGGCAACCTGACCTTGCGCAATGGCGTGGCCAGCAACCCGGACCTGAAAGTGCGCATTCCGGGCATGACCGTCAACGGTGACGGCGACATCGACCTGCGCGTGCTGGGCATGGATTATCGCGTCGGCATCATCGTCGAAGGCGACAAGAGCGACATGCCCGACCCGGCTTGCCAGGTCGGCGAGAAATTCGTCGGTATCGAGTGGCCATTGCGCTGCCGTGGACCGCTGGAACTGGGCGCCAAGGCTTGCCGCGTGGATAACGAACGCATGGGTCAGGTGGCAAGCAAGCTGGCCGGCGAGCGAATCAGCGAAAAAATCGACGAGAAGCTCGGTGACAAGGTCAGCCCGCAACTCAAAGACGCGCTCAAGGGGCTGTTCAAGCGATGAGAGCCGAGCAGTTTTCATCGGCGGTACTGGACTGGTTCGACCGCCATGGCCGTCACGATTTGCCCTGGCAGCAGGACATCAACCCCTATCGGGTGTGGGTCTCGGAAATCATGCTGCAGCAAACCCAGGTCAGCACCGTACTGAATTACTTCGACCGCTTCATGGCCTCGCTGCCAACGGTCCAAGCCCTGGCCGCCGCACCGGAAGACGAAGTGCTGCACCTGTGGACAGGCCTGGGTTACTACACCCGCGCGCGCAATCTGCAGAAGACCGCGAAAATCGTCGTCGAGCAGTACGGTGGCGAGTTTCCCCGTGACGTGGAAAAACTCACCGACCTGCCGGGCATCGGCCTGTCCACTGCCGGTGCAATCGCCAGCATCAGCATGGGCCTGCGCGCGCCGATCCTCGACGGCAACGTCAAACGCGTGCTGGCGCGCTTTACCGCACAAGAGGGCTACCCCGGCGAGCCCAAGGTCGCCAAACAGCTCTGGGCCAACGCTGAGCGCTTTACACCGCATGATCGGGTCAATGCCTACACCCAGGCGATGATGGATCTCGGCGCCACGCTCTGCACCCGCAGCAAGCCGAGCTGCCTGCTCTGCCCGCTGGCAAAGGGCTGCGAAGCGCACATGCTCGGCCTTGAAACCCGCTACCCGATCCCCAAGCCGCGCAAAGCCGTGCCACAGAAGCGCACGCTGATGCCGCTGCTCAGCAACGGCGAAGGCGCGATCCTGCTTTACCGTCGCCCGTCCACGGGCCTCTGGGGCGGCCTCTGGAGCCTGCCGGAACTCGACGACCTCGACGACCTGCAACATCTGGCTGCACAACACTCGCTGGAACTCGGAGCGCAACAGGCCTTGCCAAGCCTGGTGCACACCTTCAGTCATTTCCAGTTATCCATCGAACCCTGGCTGGTCCAGGTCCAGGAGAGCGGCCATCACGTGGCCGAGGCCGACTGGCTCTGGTATAACCTCGCCACCCCGCCGCGCCTGGGCCTTGCCGCCCCGGTCAAAACCTTGCTCGAACGCGCGGCCGCCGTATTGAACGCAGGAGAGTCGTCATGACCCGCACCATCATGTGCCGCAAGTACAAAGAAGAATTGCCCGCCCTGGAGCGCGCTCCATTCCCGGGCGCCAAAGGCCAGGACATTTTTGACCACGTCTCGGCCAAGGCCTGGGCCGACTGGCAAAAGCACCAGACCCTGCTGATCAACGAAAAACGCCTGAACATGATGAACGCCGAAGATCGCAAATATCTTCAGGGCGAGATGGACAAGTACTTCTCCGGCGAGGATTACGCCAAGGCCGAAGGCTACGTGCCGCCGTCGGAATAACCCCGATTTATCGGGGGTCGGAACGTAAGCGACGGTAATAATTAAATTTTTTTTGAAAACTTGCTTGACGACCCCCTGAAAAACCAGTTTAATGCGCCCCGTTGCCCAGATAGCTCAGTCGGTAGAGCAGGGGATTGAAAATCCCCGTGTCGGCGGTTCGATTCCGTCTCTGGGCACCACTAATTAATTTCAGGTGGTGCCAAAACCACCCGAAAGCCCACAAGAAGCCCGCCTAGTGCGGGCTTTTTGTTGTCTATGGTTGCCGAAACCGACCTAGGCAGCCCAAAGTTTTGGGGGCAGAGTTGGGGGCATGACCGGTTCGGTCATCTCGCATGCCCCCAAAATGGTGCTTCATGGCCCTGAAAGTCACGCCCCTGAGCGATTCCGCTCTCAAAGCAGCCAAGCCCAAGGAGAAGCCATACAAGCTTGCCGACGGCGAAGGCTTGTATCTCGAAGTCATGCCCACCGGCTCAAAGCTCTGGCGTCTCAAATATCGTCACCTCGGCAAAGAAAATCGATTGGCATTTGGCTCATACCCGGAAGTGACGTTGGTGCAAGCTCGCAAAAAGCGATCTGAGGCACGACAACTGATTTCTGAGGGCAAGGACCCTTCGCAAGAACGAAAATCCACCAGACGAGCGCAGAAGGTGGAGGGACTGACATTTGAGACGCTTGCACGGGAGTGGTTTGCCTATAACGCACCCCGCTGGGCAGAAAGCACCACCTACAAGGCCAAGCTGTACCTAGAGAATGATTTGATCCCCGGAATTGGTTCCCGCACGCTGAAAAGCATTACTCGACCCGATCTGGTGGAACTGGTTCGCAAAGTCGAGGCCAGGGGGACGCTGAACGCTGCCGGGAAAATTCGCCAGTGGCTGCACCAGATATTCCGTTATGGATTGGCCAAGGGCGTCGTAGAGTCGAACCCCGCCACCGATCTGGACGTGGTAGCCGCTCCCACGAAAGCGCCCCGCCATCATCCTCACGTCGCCATGGACGAGCTGCCCGAACTGCTGACCAAGTGCGACAACGCCAATATCAACCTTCTGACCCGCTGCGCCATTCGCCTACTGGTGCTTACCGCTGTTCGTCCTGGTGAGCTGCGAGCCGCGCCTTGGGCAGAGTTCGACTTAGATGCTGCGACCTGGACAATCCCTAAGGAACGCATGAAGGCCCGCCGCCCGCACGCTGTACCCCTGCCGAAACAGGCTGTCGAGATCCTGCGCCAACTCCAACCGATTACGGGCAAATACCCGCTTGTATTCGCTGGCCAGCAAAACCCAGATCGCCCCATGAGCGAGAACACGATTAACAAAGCGCTGCGTGTGATGGGTTACGAGAATCGCCAAACCGGCCACGGCTTCAGACATCTGTTATCCACTGAGTTGAACGGACGCGGATACAACAAGGACTGGATCGAGCGCCAGTTGGCGCACGGTGACTCTGATGGCATTCGCGACACGTACAACCATGCCAACTACTTGGAGCAACGCCGGGGAATGATGCAGAGCTGGGCTGATTCGATTGATGCGCTACTCATCGGCGTCGACGTGGTGAGCATTAAGCGAGCTTGATACATTGTGATTCATATAATCATTCCCAATGAGTTCTCAGGGTTCCTTTTTCAAGTGCAAGGCAGTTAACATATCGCTACCGCTGGATATTCATACAGCTAATAAATTAATGAGCTAGTCAAATGGTGAGATCTGGTACGGACGAACAGTTAGGTCCTTTCGGGCGTATAAAGCTCGACGGGATCTATGCCGATTGGGCGTCGAACCATCATTTGAACCCTCGCTTACTCGCTTCTGAACTCGCAGCAACTCTCGCAACCTTTGCTCCACTAGAACAACCAATCCAGACCTTTCATGCATGCGTCTTTTCAGAAGGTCGTTCAGATAGGAGCATCCAAATTACCCACGGGGCGCTCGTTGATTACTTTGAAGCCGCTAGTACTGGCCGACAAGCCGCAACAATCGGAACCAGCTTCGGACCGATACCGGCAGCGAACATTCTGATATGGCGAAAATGGATCGAGCGTCTCGTAGATGAAGCTACCGCCCGAACTGAGCTTGCAACCGGCCTCGCTCAACCTGCAAATGACAGTTGGACGCTCTCCCAGACCGTGCATGGGGCCGCCACAACGAACTGTGCACCATCTTCCTACCTCCCAAGCAGCTCCCCAGTCATTCTAAAAACGCAACAAGCGCAGTTGCGTCGTGATGGTGAAAAAAGCGCTAGCGAACAGCTTGACGAACAACAAATCGCGCGCCAAAAAGCAGAGCAAAAGATTGTTGAGCTTTCAACAAAACTTGAAATTCAAGAGACTCAAAATCGACTGCTTCAGGAAGAACTCGAACTTCAACGCCGCGAGCTTAACGAAGTGCGTAGGGCTAAGCGTGAAGCGGAAGACGAAGGCATCCGCATGGAAGAACAGTTGGAACAAGTCATGGGGCTTGCCGAATTTATGAATCAGGGTAATCAGCTTTCGCCACCTGATGGGCGTTTGATTGTTCAATGCTGGTGTGAAGTTACGCAGAACGGAACCATGGTTCCGGCCACTGGTTGGAGCTCGATTATCATCAAATGGTTTAAGGCCCGAGGGACAGTTCTCCCCGCAGTAAAAGTAAGGTTGTTCGTCACTGCTTTGACGGGATCTGATCGAAAAAAAGGCGGGGCCATAGCAAGAGCGAATAATAAGGGGTGACAGGTTACAGCCCTTGCCCAGCCTAGCCTGCAGAAAACCCCTCCGCAGAAAACCTAACCACCTGTGACACGTTAACTCCCACCTGTTACCTATTCCACATCAGCTTCAACCGCCAACATTTCCATCGTCACTACCCAAACCGCCTTAGGAGGCGCAGACGATGGCAAACGCTACCAACACCCCTACTCCCGCTCGGCGGTTTATCAAGCGCCAGGAAGTGGAATCGATCACTGGCCTGTCGTGCACGGAAATATATCGCCGCATCGCTGCCGATATCTTCCCAAAGCAAGTCAGCCTCGGCCCCAAGTGTGTCGTCTGGATCGAGGCCGAGGTTCTGGCCTGGTGTGATGAGCGCATCGCCGAAAGTCGTGGGGAGGCCGCCTAAATGTCCGACGCCGGAAAGGACAACCAGAACAAGCTGCACCTCCGTGAAAACAGCCTTTCGGCACAGCGCCGCTGCCTGCTCGACTGGATGCGTAACAGTGGTCCAATCGACACCCTGACTGCCCGCCGCGACCTTAATATTCTGATGCCTGCCTCGCGCATCAAGGAGCTGAAACACCAGGGTTACACATTCCACACCCGGCGCATCACGATCACTGACGAGCATGGCCGCTCCCACAGCAATATCGCGCTGTACGCCCTGATCGGTGAACCAGCACAGAAGGTGGCAGCATGAGCGCAATTACCCTGACCCAATCCCAAGGCGAGCCCCGTGTGGATAGTCGCGTGCTGGCCGAGCAGTTGGGTACGCAGCACAAAAGCAGCATTGAGCTGATCGACAAATACGCCGACAAGATCCGTCGTTTTGGCCATCTTCCGTTTCAAACCGAAGTTGGTAAACGCGCGCAAGGTGGCGGCAAAGCCGAACGCTTCGCCCTGCTGAACGAAGATCAAGCGTTCCTCCTGCTGGCGCTGTCTCGCAACACTGATCGCGTTGTAGAGCTGAAGTCGAGTCTGGTCATGGCGTTTCGCGAAGCACGTTATGGCATGGCCTGCCAAACGCTGCAGGCTCGCATACGGGAAGCAAGCCAGAGCGGTCGCCGGCTGGCTCACTGGCGCTATGAAAAGCCGGGGGCCTATCAGTATGTCGCGCACTTGCGGGAACAACTGCAGCTCACCCTCGGCCTGGAGGATGTGCGCCCTTGAACACCGCGCAGCCATCCCTTTCCCTTGCCATGCATCCCCGTAAGCGTTATGGTTTGCCCGTCGCTGCAAAATCAACGACCGACCTTGGCGGGTCGAACAGTAAACGGCGCAACAGCGCCCCCATTACGATTGCAGGCGCTTTTTTTGTGCCCGCATTCTCGTGTTATGGCGGGTTGCGCAGGAGCACCTTCGGGTGCGCCGGGTTCCGTTTACCCCGGTCCGCCAATCCTGTGCAACTCGCCACCCATCTCTGCTTGGCGGCAGACTGGAGTGGCTCCGATGAAGTAAACGGAGCTCCACCCATGAAACACGCCCTCAATCCGTCCAGCAACAGCCTGGCAATCGCCATCATCGGCGCCGAACTGATCGCCTATCGTGTCAACCGCTTGCCCGAGCAACGTGCCCACCTTCTTGGCTTGGTGCAGATGGCCGATACCCTCGGCGTACTGAGCAGCACCGACCGCGTCACACTCGCCACCTCCCTGTCAGTTGAGGAGGTGTAATGAACAACCTCCGCCAAATCACCGACGAAGCGCTCGACCTGATTGATGCCACCACCGATCACATCGGCTGGCTGACTGCCTTGATGACGGCCATTCGTGCCGACGCGAAACACAACAGGGGCCGCGACCTCGAAAAGCTGACCAGCTTGGGCCAGTACCTGAGCAGCGATTGGGATCACTATCTGGACGGGCAATCCAAGCGCCTGCGCGGTCAGCTTGATGTGATGGAGGCGTCCCTATGAACACCTTCAACTGCCTGCCTGACACACCGATTGTCGATCTGAACACTGAGCAACGCCGCACGCTGATTGACCTCATTACAGTCGAGCGCAGTCACGCCTCCCACTGGTGGTCGATGCTTAACGAAATGCGCTGCCGTGGGGAGTTGCCGCATTGGGTGAAAGAGCAAGAAGTCGGGTCTTCTCCGGATCATGACCGTTGGTTGACTGATTGCTACTCCACCAACAAAGCGTTGTTCGGGCGTGCCTCTGTGCGTGGTGAAGCCAGCCAGCAGATGTTTCGCTGCCAGCCTGATCTGAGGGGCTAAATGATGACGAACTTTCAACACTGCCAATCGGCGGTGACGCCCTCGGCTTGCCTGAAGAAAGTCACCAAGCCATCTAGCGTCACCCATCACGACGCCATACCGGTCTATTTTCGTGATGCGCTCCAGTCCGTCTATGGCCCACTCGATTGGCTGCCGGAGCCAGACGGTTTGATTCATCGCTTCCACGTTTCCGGCGACAGACAGGGCAGCGAAAACGGCTGGTATGTTTTGTACCTGGACGGCATCGCCTCGGGTGCCTTTGGCAGTTGGAAGGATGGTGGGACGCGCACCTGGTGCTCGCGTGAGCCGATCAATCCTCGCGAAGCGCTGGAGGTTCGCCAGCGCATCGAGCAGGCCAAGCGCCTACGCGAAGCCGAGCAGCAACAGCGCCAGCTCAAGGCCGCGATCCGAGCTCAGCGTTGGTGGCGTGATGCGCGGCGCGCTGATCCTGCCCACCCGTATCTGATCGCCAAGGGCGTCCGTCCGCATGGCCTGCGCCAGAGTGGTGACGCCTTGCTGGTGCCGCTGTATGTGGCGGGTGAGTTGGTCAACCTGCAGCGCATTGCCCGCGACGGTAGCAAACGCTTTCTGGCGGGGGGCCGGATCAAGGGCAGCTATTCGCCGCTGGGCGTCATCCTCCCGGGCCAGCCCTTGTGCATCTGCGAAGGCTGGGCCACGGGCGCCACGTTGCATCAGCACGGTTACGCCGTGGCTTGCGCCATGAACAGCGGCAACCTCAAGCCCGTAGCGCTCGCCCTGCGCGCCCGCTACCTAGAACAGCCAATCCTAATCGCCGGTGACGACGACCGGCTCACCGATGGCAATCCGGGGCGCACCGCCGCCAATGCCGCCGCCGCGCTCGTAGGCGGCCAAGTGGCGTTCCCAGAGTGGCCAGACGACGCCCCCGCCGACCTCACCGACTTCAACGACCTCGCCAATTGGAAGCGCGCCCATGTCCCTGCCTGATAGCAACGTCTTCAGCCTTCGGCCCGATGCGCCGACCGTTACGCCTGAGCGTCCATGCTGGGCCGTGTACGAACAATGGGTGACCAATGAGAAGGGCCGCAAGCTGCGCCCGGGTGTGTACCGCCACGGGTTCAAACGTGCCGCAGGTCAAGATGAGGACGATGCCGACAACGCCGCCGACGACCGCCCGATCATTGATGAATGGATCGCCAGCCCGGTGACCGTGACAGCGCGGACGACCAATAGCGATGACGGCAGCGAGGGACGTTTGCTGCGCCTGTTTACCGACAGCGGCATCAAGGAATGGATTATTCCCATGGAGGTGTTCGGCGGCAGCGGCGAAGATGCTCGCCGCCAGTTGTTCGGCATGGGCGTCATCATTGCGTTAAAGAAGCGCGCCGCCTTTATGGAGTACCTGCTGGAGCAACGCCCGGAAGAAGTGTTCGCCACCACGGGCCGTCCGGGCTGGCATGAGTCGGGGGCCTTTGTCTTGCCGGGGCGCACCCTCGGCAGTGACAAGGTGCGTTATCAGGCCAGCGGCAAAGGCCAGAACCTGTTCAGCGTGCGCGGTGAGCTGGGGCTCTGGCAAAGCGAAGTCGCCGCCAAGTGCGCGGGCAATCCGGTGCTGACGCTGGCGATTGGCTGTGCACTGGCCGGGCCACTGCTGAGTCTGGTTGGCGTACTCGGTGGCGGTGTGCACCTGGTGGGCGACAGTTCCAGCGGCAAGTCGTTGGCGCAGTTGATTGGCTCATCGGTATGGGGTGACCCCGGCGTGTTCGCCGCCAGTTGGGACATGACCAAGGGTGGCTTGGAAATCGAAGCCGCCGGGCGCAATGACACCTTGTTGCCACTGGACGAAATCAAACGCGCCGATCCCAAGCGCGTGCAGGAAATGGCGTACTCGCTGGCCAACGGCCAAGGCAAGGGCACCATGACCCGCGAGCGGGAGGGGCGGGCCAAACTGAGCTGGCGCCTGCTCACCCTGTCCAGTGGTGAACGCTCCCTCTCCGAGCACGCCGCCATTTCCGGCAACGCCGCCCACGCCGGTGCCGAACTGCGCATGGTCGACGTGAATGCAGGCACTCGCGCTCACCGCGCCTTCGATGAGTTGCACGGTCTGGAAGGGGCCGACTTTCACCGGCTGCTTACTGTGGCCGTAGGTGCCCACCATGGTCATTTGGGTTCAGCGTTCGTCGAGCAGTTGCTCGCCAGCGATGACCGCCCCGGCCTGCTGGAACACTTCGCCAACGTGCGCGCCAAGTTCGTCGAGGACAACGCTCAAGCCGGTCGTGTCGCCGACCGCTTCGCTGTGATTGCCCTGGCCGGGGAAATGGCCATCGCCTATGGCCTGTTGCCTTGGGCACCGGGCAGTGCCCTGACCGACTGCCAGTTGCTGTATGGCGAGTGGCTGGCGCGGGTCGGTAGCGGCAATGCCGAAGACCGGCAGATCCTCGCTGGCATCCTCGACTTTATCGACAAACACGGCAGCAGCCGCTTCTCCGATGTGGACGACCACACACCCGACTCCAAGGTGTTCAACCGGGCCGGGTACTGGGAGGTATCCCTGGGTAAACGTCTGTACCTGTTCAACAAGTCAGCGCTGGTTGAGGCAGCCAACGGTTATGGCCTCAGCCGTGTGGTCAAGGCGCTGGATGGCGTGGGTGCTTTCGCCAAGCGCGACACCGACCGAGACAGTCGCAAGACCAAAAAATATCGCCTGCCCGGTGGCGGATCAGCGCGCCTGTATGTCGTCGACGCCGAAGCCATGGACCTGGAGGCCGCCCATGTATGACCACTCAACCTCAATGGCCGACTTCACAGGAACCTAGTTTTGTGGGGAACGCGGGGAACAGTGGGAACAGCCAATGTTTCCGGGGCCTTGGGGCGTTCCCCCTTATAGAGATGTTGGGGAACAGGGGGAACACACACCTGTTTTTCTATAAACGACCGTGCTTCTACCCAGCGATCTGGCGGGAGGTGCTCGGCACATAAGGCATGGCCAGCCGCCGATTTACCTCACCTTATTATTTTTTGGAGAACCACCCATGACGAACAACACTCAAGCAATGAAACCCAACAACGCCAAATTGCTGAAGGAGCTGGAGAGCAAGAAAGCCGAGTGGAAGCGAGAAATTAAAGTGCTCGAGGAGCAAAGCGAGCCGTTGCGGGAGGCGCTTGATGGCCTGCCGTTACGCATTGAAGACTGCACTCAAGAGCAGTGGCAGCAACGAAGCCATTTACAGAATGAGGTGTCCAAACTGGAGCGCCCCGCTTCAAGTCTGAAGACGCAACTGGTGTACCTGGACAAGGACATCGAGCGCGTGTCCACGCTGCTCGATGCTGACAAGCAGATTGTGGCCAACAACAAACGCGACCAGGAGCTCACGTCAGAAGTTGGTCGCCTGCGGGACGGTGTCGAGCGTGTACAGAGCGCCATGCAGGATATTGAAACTAGGCACGAAGAGGCTGGGAAGAACGCTGAGATGGCGTTACAGCTCGCGGTGCAAGCGCGTGCTCGAGCTACGGCGACGGGTGACTTTCTCGCCAGCACCGCCGCAGAGAAGGCAACGCAGAAAGCGACGACAGAACACCAGCAGGCCCATCAAGCTAAGGAGCGTGACGAGCCTCTGCTGATCGCCTTGCGGGCCGAAGCTGAAGCGATTGAGGCGAAGATTGCGAGTGCGCTGAAGGAACAGGACATTGCCCGGGAGAAGGTCCGGACGTCGCAGATCGCCAAGCTGGAGGACGACTGGGATCAACAGGTGCAGGCACTGGTGAACATTGGCAGCCACCTGGTGAACCTCGGCAGCAATGAAGCCTTTCGCTCTATGAAGATTCCGCACATGGCGGACCGTAGCCGCTCAATTATTTACCGCGACCTGCTCGATGACTCGCGGGTACTACACGGGTGAAGCCGGCCGTAGAGAAAGTAAGTCTGTACCGCACGTGGGTCGCCAGCGCCGTCGAACGACCGGTGTGCCGCGGCTTTGAAACCGTAGGCAAGAAGGTCGTGTTCTGGTCGGTGGTCTGCTGGGAGGCGGTCAAGTCAGGAGGCGAACGGAGCATTGTTCGTCCGCTCGCCACCGAGCAAAAGGCGCAGTGGGCGACTCAGGTGCTGACTGCGCATTACCCGGGGCGGGTGTATGCCTCGCTACGCGAGATCAGCGAGAAGGAAGTCGAGGCTGCTCAGATGGAGGTTTTCGAGCGTTCGGTGATGGATGACGTGGTGGCCTTGGAACTGGCCGACAAGTACGCGATAGCGCCGGATTAACCGCTTGGCTTTGAGGTGACCGTAGGCCGCTGGGTTCACACCCTGGCGGCCTTTTTCATTCGTACGCCACACACCGTTGCATCAAGCAACCCCGCCAGCAGTCATTCAACGAGGTGCCCAGGCTGCGCGTTTTTTCAATGATGGTGTTAGACAGGGGTTCAGTTCAGTCACGGCGCAGGTAGACAGGCGTTAGATTTAAAGATTCACAAACCAGCCCGCATGCCACGAACGGCGGGGGCTGCAAGACGACACCACAATTTGTTAAAGCCGAGGTTTGAAAACTCCAAAAGCTCATTGCAGAGCAAGACAGGAGCAAGATGCCCGACGACACCGGAACCGCTGAAGGCAGCGTCGTGTAAGGCCTGGAGCTGAAAGCAGAAATTAATCTTATAAGAGGATTCAAAACGGCAAAGCGCGTTAATGGCGTGTCCGCTCCCCTTCTACAGGGTGCAAGTCCTGCACCCCGTGATGCGCTCAGTTTTGAGCGTATCTTCTGCCAAAATCCACAGTGTCAGCTAACGAAAAAGTAACGCTCCGAGCGTTAGCATGCCGTTACACAACCACTCGACGACCAGCCAATGACTGTGCGACACCTAGGTGCTCGCTTCCGTGTGTAGTTTCCAGCACACCACAGAGTGGCGACTTCACCACACTGTGTTGATTTCAACACAGTGGAAAGCTTCCTTCACTGATTGCTGCCCTCTTTACCTGAATCGTGGATTTCCCTGAATTTCACGGGTCCTCCCGAGGGGGTGGGCCTAGGGGGTAATTCGGGCCCCGCTGCTTCGCTATATATGACCTTTTTCCGGTGTTTGGTTGTTGTTTTGTCGATCACCGAAAACCCCGCACCCTGCGGGCTTTGCGGCTCAGATTACCGCAACGACTCGGGCGAATCATATCGATGGGGGAATGGCCCAGGTTGACGTATTGCCGATGAGCAGGCCTCGATGGCGAAACAGCCATTAGCAGCATGGCCTGACCGATCGATTACCGTTTAGGTCGTTAGATACGGGGTGAAATTGGTGACGGCTCGTGTAGACGGGTGTTAGATCCGGAGATTCTGGTAATCCTCTGGAGCCCTTGAAAAACAAGGGCTACAAGGACTTTCAGAAAACAACCATAGGTGAGGATTTAAGAGCGCCTGTAGCTTAAGGTGTAGGCCCCTATGCAGCTATCTGACGGAATGACTGAAGCAATCCCTCTTGCCGCGTGGGGGGAAGCTTTCACATGATGGCGTTTTGGCGCAGCATCGATAACAATGGCGATAGTAGCTAATGTTTTTTGGAGATGTGAGACCGTATATTCGTCAGCATGACTCCTAAGCAAAGATAGATCGAAAATATCTGTCACTTATTTAACAATAATATTTTAGGTATGAAAATTGATCGCTGATAGTGCTGGCAGTATAAACCTAGGAAGTCCGCTAGTTAACTTGGCCCTTTTGGAAACATTGAAGTCTGATAAAATCCAAGATGAAATAGATCTTTTTCTTCCGTTTGTCGCTGTAACGATATGTGAAATTGGCAAACCAATCATTGAGATTTTCGACGTTCAAACGAAGCTAGCAGAGCTTTTTGGATTTCGCCCGCCACTTTCAGCTATTAAAGTCTTAATGAGTAGGGCCAAACGGCGAGGCCTACTTGTCAAAGAAAACTCCGCCTTCATTCCGATACACGAAAAGATAAAGGAATGGTCCAACGGATACGAAGGAAAAAAAGAAGACATCAACATCTCTCTCGACAGCTTGAAGGAAGAACTAATTCAATTCACGCTAGATCGATTCAATAAAGAGCTGCATCTCGCTGAAGCAGAGCAGTTGATATTTAGATTTATCGAGGAAAACGTTTCAGCTGTCCTCAGTCAACGCGCATATAACAAAGCCGAAATGAATCAAAGCATAAAAAACACAGGGCATATAATTGCATCTTTCATTAGTCATATCCACAGAAAAGAACCGTTGCTTTTAGAGCATTTTGGCAGATGCGTAAAGGGCATGCTATTAGCCAACTATTTATTTTTCGCCGACAAAATAAACAGCAAGAAAACTTTTGAAAAAATGACTGTTTACTTAGACTCCCCTCTGGTCATTGGCCTGCTAGGTTTCAACGGAGCTCAAAATAAACAAGCAAATCAAGAGTTTATTGATTTGTTGATGGCGCTTAAAATTCAAGTATACATTTTTGATAGAACACTGGACGAAATAGAGAGATTGCTCTCCGCCTGGAAAGCGGATATCTCCAAAAAATCCTATAACAGATTTAATACTAAAACTTTGGAGCTATTACGGTCTCAGGGCTATGATGAAGCACGTCTAGATACTGAGATTAAAACATTATCGCGATCCATCGAAAGTTTCGGTATCGTAATTAAATATGGATTTTCGGCAAAAGAACGGTATCAATGTGATGAAAAAGAGCTAGAAGCCGCGATTGCGAAAAACTTCAAAAAGAATAAAAATCTCGAGCACGACACGATTTGCATCTCGCGAGTTCATAACTTGCGAGAAGGGCGATTTATCAAAGAGTTAAGCGAGCAGTACTCAGTATTTGTTACTGGAAACAGTGGCTTGGCAAAATTTGCTAATGGTTACTTCACCAAGACCAACTATCGATCGTCTATACCTGTTGTAGTTTCCGAGCAGTGGATGACAGTTATGTTCTGGCTTAAAAACCCAGATATTTCAGGTAAGCTTCCTACAGATAAGATAGTAGCAACAGCCTACAGCTTACTATATACGGATGACAAGTTCTGGGATTCGTTCCTGACCCGCATGGAATCAATTCAGAAGAGAGGATTGCTCTCCGAGGAAGATTTTGTAGTCGTTCGCTGGGACTCGGACTTGCTGAAGCTTGTACACGATGTATCTGTCGACGTTGGAGAGGACTTTTCTGAGGATGATGTATTTGAAATAGTCGGGGCGATAAAAGCTAAAAGCGAAGAAGCATCTAGGAAACTCATTTCTGATATACACATGGCCGCCGAACTTGAGCTTCAAACCCAGAAAGATCAGTCGCGTGACGAAATAGAGGCTGTGCTTTCAACTAATCAGAAACTAACTGAACGGTATACCGCACTTGAGAGAAACATTTCAAAGTTCGCCGGCTATGTTTCTGGTACTATCTCGCTTCTCTTCTGTTTATTTGTTGTGTTCTGCTTCAGCATTGCAACCCTACAGGCGTTACCTTCAACAATAATTCCGGATGAATTTAAGCCTAAATTTCTGTTTGATGCGTTTCCTGCTGTAGTGCTGATCGTGACGGCAATCTGGGGACTCGTCAGCTGGATGTTTGGTCTTGATGTACTAAAGATGCACAAAAAACTCAAAGCTTGGGTAACAGAGAAAGTACTAAGCTTCTTTACAACTTGAGTTTCGTAAAATTGATCTGCTGCACGCAGTACAAAAGAAGGCTCCGCCTCAGCGGCAGAGCCTTTAATCCATAGATTAACGAGATTTTGAGTACCAGTAGCTACTGTCAGGCCTAATCTCACCTGGTCGATACCCATACCGTTCTCTCAATGTCGGCATAAGATCGGAATAACTGTCTCCGAGGGTATCTTGTATCATCGCTACGTAGGTATCAAAGGTAGGGTGCTTGCGCCAATAGTTGCCGTAGATGGCATCGAAAAGGGAGCGATCAAACCACCCACGCAGCAGCAGAAGTAAACCGTCTATTTTGTCCTCAGTGCTCTGCCCGTTAGTAGCGCGCTCTCGCCCATCGCTCTTCATACGCTCGCGGTGAACAAAGTTACCAGGAAGGTAGTCCAGGGACACGCATGCTTCATGGAACTGATCGTGATGCTTACGGTGCAATTGACGATCGTCTTTTAGATCTGAGGCAAAGCTAAAGTCGCAGTACGAGCATTTGCTCACGCCATCTGCGTGGTCGGAGAGGTGCACGTGAAGTATCAGCCACTTGTCATACAGCCGAATGGCCTCATGATAATCCCGCACACCCAGAAGTTTGGCAGCAGCCTTATCCAGCCGTTGGCCAAATTTAAGAGGGGGGTTAGTGCTTTCAAGCTGCTTAGCCAAGTATTTGACTTGCTTGATGTCGCAAGAGGTAATCTGCATTTCCAGCTCCGGAGAGGCTGCGCCTGGCGTCCACTGCAAGGTCACCTGAATGATCAGGTTAGGTATTTCGACAATCACGATAATGCTGACGCTTCGCCTTTGTGGACGGCCGGCACCTACCGGGCACCTTGAAGCGGAGGCTAGCATTGCCATGCTTCGCATGGCAATCGACACAGCACAACTACCTCCTCACCTCTAGCTTCGATCAGGACGTAGCCCGCGGTCGGCGATAACGCATTTGAAGGGTCAAGTGCAATTCAATTACGCAGCCACATCAAACAACAGTCGGTCCTTTCCAGAAACACGCGGGGACCCTGGCGATTTCGGGAGAATACGGGTGCGAAGACTCGCGTGATCGCGTTAGCGGCAGGGTCTGAAAGTTAGTTGACAGGTTGACAAGAAAATCCTGAATTTTGAGCTGTCGGTGACGTGCAACTCATAGCCGATTTTCTGTACAGCCCCCGCAAACGCTAAGCGCGGTGTGCGTAGAGGCTTCGTCAGTTGCCCCCCGAACAGAGGCTCGAAATCCTTGTCAACCTTGTCAAGTAAGTTGACAAGGTTGACAGCTGCCGGGGGCAAAACCGCAGGACTGCTAGTTACCAGTGGGGAAACTGAATAAGCAGTCTGGCAGGCACTCGGAGTGAGTGCAGTTATTGATGAGGGCGATGCCGGCGGAGGGGAGCTAGGTTGACGTATCTGATGTACCGGTGAGCTATTCCCGAACTTGACGATTTTCTAGGAAATTTAGCCGATTCAGAGGGTCAGTACGGAAGCAGGTATTTACCCTGTGAGATCGACTGAAGGTGATTCATGTAGCTGTTGAGCCCTTCGACGACCTCTTCGACCTTGTTTGGACTGGCTCTACCAAAAACTATGCTAAGGGCGACATTTACGTCGGGCCTCGCTCGAACCTTTTGCGAAACCAGGTCGAAACCCGAACGCTTCATAATCAAATAAATGGCTTCCTCAAGGGTAATAATTTTTTCCCAGAGACTATCTACGATAGGTTCTGCTGATATCTCAGAGAGGGCGATCAATGCTCTTTTATCGCCAGTGATGAGGGAGTCGTCTTCGTCCTGACTTACGGCCGCAAACAAAATCGCTTCTCCGCTGTCGATATCCGGACGATTTAGTTTGAGGATCGTATTGGCTGAGTCAGTATTTACTTGGACCTCTGCCGCAGCCTCTACAAGTCGCTTAGCCGTCTCAACCGCGTCTGGTGACCCCAGTTTCTTTAGGGCAGCATCGGGTTTGTTAAGCTTAAGCTGAAAACGGAGCTGAGGAAGCACCGCAAAATCACTGAGCGAGCACCCAAGCCCAAGTGCAAGCTCGTCTAGAAGCAAGTATTGGCACAGGGACTTAGCAGCGTCGCTATCAAGTAGGTACACGTGTGATTGACCCGAAGCCTTGGATCGCAAGCACGTGCTCCCTATTTTCGTCACTTAGAGCCCCGAGATCTACGTTTTGTATGAACCACTGATGAAGCAGCTCAATCGCCCCCTGAGATTCTGCGATATAACCCAAGGCTTGATTTGCTCGAGCCCAATCGTCGTTTTCTCTAGCGTAAGAAAGAATTAGGTGGCCAGGATCGACTCCAAGCTGCTCTCCAGCCAAGACGGCATTCGAGGCTAGCACTGCTGCTGAGTCCGTTCTCCCGACAGCTTTAAGCACATTTGCATGCCCATTCCTCAACAGTGTGAGAGCGAAAGAGTCAGCCTCTTTCTCCTCCGCATCCTTCCTAGTAGCGTCACTCCCAGCCAAAGCATCGGTAACCTCTGCAATATCCTCATCGATGATGACACCATTTTCACCAACGTGGCCGCACACGATATGAGCGAGTTCATGCGCAAGGACGAATAGCTGCCGAGCATGCTGGGGACTGTTAAAACCCAAAACGATTGCGGGCCGACCTTGAACCGATACGGCCATACCGGTCATCCGCTTCGAGGTTTTTGGCAGGTCCTTGAGAAATAAAACCGGAATACCCCTGGACCAGCAAAGAGCCAGAAGCCCCTCAAAACCTACGCTATTTCTACCTGAGAGCTTGCGAACCAGACTCCCGATAAAATTCGGGTCAGAAGGAAGTGGATCGTATGGCGCTCTGGTGCTGAAAACTGAAAGTCGAGCCAAAGCCATGCCTAGACTGGCTGCTATGTTCAGCTCCCCTTCTTCTGTATCTCTTCTTCGCTTGAATCGAGCATTGGGCGTAGCAGCGTCGATTGAGAGGCTGCCATCTTGAGCAAAATTCACAATCAAGCCCAAGCGCTGCTTGAGCAACAGTGCGAACTGGAAGGCCCCGGCGCTAGTCTTGAAGAGGCTGTGATCCCACCAGTCGGGCAATAGTCGCTCAACGTAAGGGCGCGGATACCCAGCAGCCTTAAGACTTTCAAACGCGGACTTTACTGTTATTGGAGTCGTTGCCTCATGCATAGCACCCTCCCATAACATAAGATTCTACGACCATTTTCACACGCAAGCCCTTCGATGGGCAAAGCGCAGTTCAGTAAGGCGACGAGCGTGCTCCTCACTGCCATACCAGACAGCATAAAAGCATGAGCCTGGGGTGTCACTAATGAGCCAAGCTACCGATCGCTGTATGCGTTAAACTGACTAGCTGTCCGGCAGGGCACTGGTAGCCACCGAGATTTGGATAATGCGCGAAGCCGCGATCAAACGAGCACTTACCCACTACCTCGATACCTCGTTGGGTATCCACCCTGGCTTGTTCCTAGAGGAGCTACAGCTTAGTGGTGGGGAGGCTCGCGCGGACCTTGTCCATATCTACGACATGCATTGCTACGAGATCAAGAGCGAGGCCGATTCTCTGAAGCGCCTTATCGGTCAAGGATCCCGTTACGCTCGCATTTTCGATCACATCACGTTAGTGACTGCGGAATGCCATCTCAAGAATGCGCTTCCTTTGCTGCCACCTTGGTGGGGGATAATCCTCGTTCCTGAGGTACCTGAGGCCGGGTTTAAGCATATCCGGGCTGCAAGACCTAATAAACGCCAGGAGCCCGAGGTTCTTGCCTCTTTACTCAAGAGAGAAGAAGCTCTTCACCTGTTGACCGAGATGGGTAAGGTCCGAGGTTGGAAGAGTAAGAGCCTTTACCTCATCCAGGCTTACATTGCAGAACTACTCACGCTTCCCGAACTTAAGACTAATGTTCGGGATTACCTCCTCAAGCGAGTCGAGGAGGCTACACCTCAATATTCTGCCTGCACGTCTTAATACTGCTCCTTAATCACTGTAGCAAGGTGATGACACCAACCCTCAGTGAAGTGGAAGAGACCAGCGTTCTTCTTCTTGATCGCCGGGTTCGCTCGATCTGCAATTAGTTCGTCCCCATAGGAGTAATCTCGGCCTTTGAAGGAGGCTGCATGCACGGTCACCATCAAACTTGAGATAGCAACTGAATGCTCTGACTTACTTCCGTCAGCGCGCAATACCAACCAATCAAGGCTCCTTGCATAGCGAATGGCAACACGGCCCCCGCGGCGAGTTAGTGTCTCTTCAGTCCAGCGCGGAGATATCGTTCCATAGTCTGAATATCCTAGACACAATGCCGGAGCATGGGCATTCAACGCTGCCCATAGAGACCAATCTCGACGCGGCAGGATAGCTACTGCTTTTACGGCTGCAAGGCTCTCAGGGAACGCACCTGACGCCACATGAATTTGGGAAAACCCTGCATTCTTTAGCGTCGCCACCATGCCTGCAAAAACGGTGAGTTCAGCGGGTTCCCAAGCGGGAGTAACACCGAAATCGATCATAAGATGAATGCGATTGCCAGGCGTTGATAGTGCCTGTGCCGCCATCATCGTCTGAGTGTAGTGCTCATGGTTGATCGCCATTCCATTGATGCGTAAGCGTAGGTAAATCTCAGGGAAAGATTGCACTAGACCTAGTAATGCCGGGCGTAACAGAGGTACATCGAGCGGATTGATAACCGGAATAATTGGGAAACGGTTAGCTTTTGCGACCTGAAGGAACGCTTCGAGCTCTAAGAGACGGACGCCAACGAGCCGTCCTGCAGGATTTGCATAGTCTACTAATGCAGGAGCTCCCCAAACCGTTTGGAAATTCCCGATCAGACCGTTGTGCTGATCCGAGTGACGGACCTCGATACATGGGCAAACATAGGGCTTAACGTCTCCCCGAGTTTGAAACAAAGCCCGCTGCTCCCATGCCTGCCACTTGATGATCGGAATGTAGTACGGGTGGCCGGGAAATCTAAGTGCCATTTATCGTCCTTGGGATCGCGTAGGGCTTCAATCGGTTCTACCACAAAGAATGGCACTTTGAAATTGCTGCAGGCAAAGCATCGATTTTGATCGGCTGCGTATCGGATTTCTATCCAACCTAGAGAGCACAAAATCGGTGACTACCCCTCCCCAAAAACTCGCCGGGGACCCTGGAGATTTCCAAAGAATACGGGTGCGAAGACTCGCGCAAATTCGTTAGCGCCACCCCGTCAAAGTTAGTTAACTGGTTAACTCGACTGGCTAACTAAGATGAAAGCCATACGGGCCGTGGCTTGTAGCCCGGTTAACTAATCATTTGAGCTGGTTAACTCGGCTATCCTTCAATTCAGCTGAGAGCCAATCGGGCCGTGGCTTTCAGGGCGGTTCACTCGGTTAATTAACTCAAGTGACGCCTTCGTAGATCGGGAAGTCTTTGTTCCCCCAAAAAAACACTGGGGTACAGGTTCCCCCGCCAAAGGCCCCGGAAACATTGGTTGTTCCCACTGTTCCCCCGTTCCCCCGTTTTTTGAAATCAGTCACACATTGGATGTGTGGACAATTGCGATAGGTAGGGTGGTTGATCCTCCCGCTCACGCTCGGGTTAAGCTGCCACTCCACTCTTACGGCGGGAATCTCCATGTTCTTATCTACAAAAAATTATCTGACTCAGTTTCATCGCCTGATCGAGGGCGGTACGCGCGTCTCTCTCGCGGTCGCTTTCTGGGGGCGCGGAGCTGACAAAGTGATTGAAACCGCTTGGACCGGCGAGTCCTTGAGGATTTTGTTCAATCTTGGCAACGGTGGAACCAATCCTGCCGTCATTCGTAGGCTCGTAGATATCTCCACCCGGCTGCCAGGGCTTGAGCTACGGATAGCTGATGAGCTACATGCCAAGGTGGCAGTCAGCGAGACCGCCGCCATAGTAGGGTCAGCAAACTGCTCTGTTAACGGGCTCGGTCTAGAGGGGGCGGAATGCGCAGGCTGGCAAGAAGCTGGCGTACTGATTGAAGACCATGCGCAAATTACCCATGCCCAGGAATGGTTTGACGGCCTGTGGGCTCGTGGTAACGCGATTACAGAGCAGCGCTTGGCAGCTGCGGAAATCCAATGGGCTCGAAATCGCTCCAGCCGTCCCAAGCTAGCGAAGAGCTTTTCAGAGGCGCTTGATGCAGGAGAGCTTAGAAACCGTGACATTCATGTTGAAATCCACCAGTTAACGGCCAGTGACGAAGCCGAAGAAGCGGCGGCCGAGGCAATCAAGCAGGCGCGGCGAGACGGCGTACCAGAGGTGCGCAACAGCAAAGTGGACTTCTACGAGGACTGGCCGGACGATGCCGAGGAGCCACTGCCAATTGGTAAGCCAATTATCTCGGTGTATTACGGCCCCACCAAGCGTGTCACCATCACAGGTGCCTGCGTACGCATACCGCAGCTCGATAGGCCTTTTAAAAGCGCATCTGGTGAGATCTCCTCAGTTGTCATGGTAGGCAAACTTGAGGAAGTATCCGGCTTTACCTTTACCAAGATCGATACCACGCTATTGGCGAAGCGAATCAAGCCATGGGTGAAAGATCTGTTTACGGAGGAAGATCCAAGTACAGCACGATGCGTTCTACTGGACGATTTTCTGGATTGGGAAGAGATGCAGCAAGCCAGTTTGTAGAAAGGTGTGCTACAGCTCTCGCTGACTAGGAAGCGAGGTCGAGCAGCTAATCAAATCAACCTATTCGCGCGACAAGCCGGCTCCGTCCGAATCGATGAACTCTCCGTTTCCGACTCCATATGATTGTCCGCTTTTTGGCCGATTGCTGCCCCTGAAGAGAGGCAGCAAGTACCCATTGGGAGGCTTCGCAGTGTCTAAAAATTATGGGCGATCCAGATATTTTGAGTTTTTATAAATGTTAGGACGCACGAAAGGCTGTTGTGCACTCTGATTGTGAATTGTAAGGATGCTAAAAATGAGTCAAGCCGAAATGTTCGAAAAGCTTGGTGCTCCACTTAACAACGTGCGCTGGTCGTGGGGAAGTGTCAGAGCGTTAGACGGAACTGTTTTTATGCGTGTCTGGCAGGATGGTACTCAGAAAATTGACGAGAAACGATTCATCTGGATTTCTGATGAAAACCCGCCAGCTCATGACCTCGGTGCTGATGAACGCTTGCGTCATGTGAAGTTGGTTCAAGCGGGCGCCGCTTGTTATCTGATCATGTGCCAGGCGGTGGACACCGGTGCGATACCACGCTCCGTTCAAACTTTTAATAGAAATGAAGTCTTCAAGGGTGGAGATATCGTACTGGTCAAGGGGGCGTATTGGCTTGAGCTAAAGGGAAGAGTTCCTTTGCGCGAAATCTGCGTCTGATCCTTCACTGAGACTTCTTGACGCCGTATTCATTGGGTGAGTCTTACAGATTTGCTTTTGGCCGGTGGCTGCCTTCCACTTCGTCGGTGCGCATTGGTTAATACAGATGCAAATGATCGCTCAGAACCAACGTATGTGAGCGCTTACTTTTACAGGGTGTCGTTTTAAGAAACGACACCCCCGACGTGCCGTCTATCTACGTCAAGCGGTGGCATAATTCATTTTGGGGGCAGATTAGGGGGCAAGCAAATCGCCCAAACCACAAGAGCCCTTTATTCACACGGCCTACAGGCAGCGGTTCTATTCCGTCTCTGGCACCAAAATACCGAGAAACCCCAAGGAACAATGTGTCCTTGGGGTTTTTTATTGCCTGCGATTTAATGGTCGCCAGACTACTCCCGCACTACCCCTCCCCCAAGAGCCTTCAACGCTCGCTTCTGAAACATTGCCCACTCTCCGGCACACATCCCACACGAAACGACGACCGGGCAAGCGCAGTGGCAAAGGGCTACCTACAATAAGTGCCACTATCTGTGCGGCCGGGCAGTTGAAGGTCGCAGGGGGAGAGTTGTATGGCAATACCGATGCGGACAGCGCCGCCGAGTTCGCCATCCAGATCGTCGGCACCAATAATCTGTCGACTGCGGACTTCATGCTGTAAAGGTGGCTTCACGAGCCTCACCCCGAAAAACAGCCTGAAGCAACTGCTCTGATCGCCCGACTGATGGCAGTTTGACGCCATCGTTTAGCGCTGTAGACTGCCAAGCACTTCCGTCTTCTCTTTGCGCAAAAGGAATTTGCAATGCCAACGCTCGGCCAAATCCGCGTCAACCTTACGACTGGCTATCATTCCGAACCCTCCCTCACGGCACTGACAGATGGTGGGTATATCGTGGCGTGGGCCGATCAGGGAACAAACACCACCGATTACATCTACACCCAGCGCTATAACGCCAGCGGCGTAAAGGTAGGCGGGCCAGCCCTCGTCAACCGTGTTACCAATAGCGCACAGGAAGATCCCACCATTACCGCATTGGCCAATGGCGGCTACGTGGTCGCATGGCAATCGGATAACTTCGACGATATGTCGGACATCGCCGTCCAGATCTACAACGCCAATGGCGTCAAGGTTGGCAGCGAGTCAATCGTCAACACAACCCGAAACGGCATCCAGGACAGCGCGCAGATCACCGCACTCAAGGACGGCGGCTTTGTGGTGTCCTGGGCTTCGTTCGGCCAGGACGGCAGCGGTTGGGGCGGTTACCTGCAGCGCTATAACGCCAGCGGGACAAAGGTTGGGGTGGAGACTCGTGTCTCTACCACCACCCAGTCCGACCAGGATGGCGCTACCGTCACCGGCCTTGCCGATGGCGGCTTTATGGTGGTTTGGGAAGGTAACGGAAGAGACGATACCTACGGCATCTTCGGGCAGCGGTTCAAGGCTGACGGCAGCAAGTCGGGCGGCGAAGTCCGCATAAACACCAGGGTTGCCGACGAACAGTCAGACCCCATTATCAAGGTTCTGAGTAACGGTAACTACGTCGTTACCTGGCAATCGGCTCCCGACGATGGCGATGGAAATGACGAAACCGATGCCCCTGGCGACGTCTACGCACAGCTTTTCAATGCCGCAGGCGTAAAAGTGGGTGCCGAAACCCGAGTGAACACCACCACCGCAGGCTATCAGGAAGAGCCTAACGTCACCGCCATGACAGATGGCGGTTATCTGGTGACCTGGGCAGGCCAAGGCACCGGTGATGTAAATGGCATATTCGCCCAGCGCTTCAATGCCAGCGGCGTCAAGGTGGGTACCGAAACCGGCATCAACACCATCACTGCCGGCAAACAAATCTTTTCCCAGGTCACTGCATTGGCCGACGGCGGCTATGTGATTGCCTGGGAGTCCTATGGGGTGCCCGGGCAAGTTGATATTTATACCCAGCGCTTTGACGCGAACGGTAACAAGGTTTCAACCCTGACGGGCGATGCATTGGCCAACACCCTGACCTGGACCAGCGCCGGCAGCGTGATCATCGACGGCGGAGCGGGCAATGACACGCTGACAGGCGGCCGCGCCAATGATCATTTGAACGGCGGTCTCGGCAACGACTCGCTCAATGGTGCCGCCGGTGCCGACCGCCTGATCGGCGGCGATGGCTCCGACCGCTACTACGTCGACAATGCCGGCGATGTCGTCAGCGAGACCAATGCTGTCACCAGCACCGGCGGCGTCGATACCGTCTATAGCTCCCTCGGCGCCTACACCCTTGGCAGCAACGTAGAAAACCTGCGCCTGCTGTCGACCGGCGTTGCCAACGGCACCGGTAACAGCCTCAACAACGTCATCGATGCCGGGGCCGGCAACAACATCCTCAACGGCGGCGCCGGCATTGATACTTTGTCCTATGCCTATGCCACGGCGGCAGTGACGGCCAACCTGGCCCTGACCACAGCACAAGCTACCGGCGGTTCCGGTTCTGACACCTTGCTGAACTTCGAAAACCTCACGGGCAGCAGCTATCACGACAAGCTCACCGGCAATGCGCTTGCCAACACCCTCACCGGGGGGGCCGGCAACGACATCCTCACCGGCGGTGCCGGCAACGACCTGCTGATTGGCGGCACGGGGCTGGACAAACTTTATGGTGGCGCCGGGGCCGACAAATTCGACTTCAACGTCTTGAACGAAATGGGCCTTGGCGCGCTGCGCGATGTCATTGGCGACTTCAAGACCATCGAAGGCGACAAGATCGACCTGTCGACCCTGGATGCCAACCTGGCGACGGCAGCCAACGATGCCTTCAGTTTCATCGGCTCCAGCGCGTTCAGCAGCAATGCCACAGGGCAGCTGCGATTTGCAGGGGGCATTCTCTACGGCAGCACCGACGCCGACACCGCCGCCGAGTTCGAAATTCAGGTGCTGGGAGTGAGCACACTGAAAGTCACCGACCTGATTGCCTGATCGGCCAGAGATACTCATGTTTCACGGTTGTCCCGAAAACAAACTGACTAAAAAGCAATAAATAAACGACAGGGGTGTAGATATGGCTAGCTTGATAAACGGTCTAGGTGGTGCAGCCGGGTTCGGAGAGAACCAGCTGACTCGAAACGATGACAGCTACACTTCCGGCATTGATATCACGTCTGTATTCGGGGCTGCCGGAGTCAATTTCTTCGGCACCAACTACACCAACATTTCCGTCAATAACAACGGAAACATTACCTTTGGCGGCGGTCTTTCCACCTATACCCCCTACGGCATGCAAGATTCCAGCATTGCAATGATTGCGCCCTTTTTTGCCGACGTCGACACCCGTGGTGGAGCAGTCGGCGCTACGCCTGGCGGCACATCGTCGGGCAGCAATCTGGTCTATTACGATTTCAACACCACAGGCAACGGCACGCTGACCGTTACTTGGGATGACGTGGGTTACTACAGCAGCAAGATCGATAAACTCAATGCCTTTCAACTCCAGCTGGTGGGGAAAGGCAACGGCAACTTCGATGTCATCTTCCGATATGAAACCATCAACTGGACGACCGGTAGCGCCAGTGGTGGCACCGCAGGCCTGGGGGGAACCGTTGCCCGCGCCGGTTACTCGACTGGCGACGGCTCCTCCTGGTATGAGCTGCCGCAATCGGGCAATCAGTCCTCCATTCTTGACCTGGAAACCACTCCTGGTAATACGGGCGTGGCGGGTTACTACAAGTTCAGCATCGTCAGCGGCACGTCCGGCAATGACAACATGCAAGGCACTGCCGGGAATGACTCGCTCTATGGTTCATCGGGCAATGACGTCATCAATGGCCTTGCAGGAAATGACGTACTCTACGGCGCAGCGGGCACTGACAGGCTCGTGGGCGGCTTGGGAGATGACACCTATATCGTCGATGCGCTGGATACACTTGTTGAGCTTGCCAACCAGGGCACCGACGTCGTTCAGTCAAATATCAGCTATACACTCGGTGCCAACCTCGAGAACCTGGTTCTGATCGGCAACAGCAGTATCAACGGCACAGGTAACGCTCTGGACAACACCTTTGTCGGCAACTCTTCAAGCAATACATTCAATGGCGCGGCGGGCACCGATTTTGTTTCGTATGCCTATTCCAACTACGGTGTAACTGTCGATCTGTCCAACACCGGTTCGCAATATAATTCGAACCAAGGCTACGATACTTTCGTGTCTATCGAGGGCATCATCGGTACTGATGAGTCCGACACACTAACGGGTAATGCCCTGGCCAATATCCTTATCGGCGGCGCAGAAAACGACACCCTCAATGGCGGTGCCGGCAACGACACCCTCGAAGGCGGCAGTGGTGTCGATCAGATGACCGGTGGCGATGGCTCAGACATCTACTACGTCGACAATGTCGGCGACATCGTCAGCGAAACCAATGCTGTCGTCAGCACCGGTGGTACCGACAGCGTCTATACTTACCTCACTACTTACACCCTGGGCACCAATGTCGAGAACCTGCGCCTGCTTGCGGCCGGCGCTGCCAACGGCACCGGGAACAGCCTCAATAACGTCATCGATTCAGGGGCTGGTAACAATATTCTCAATGGTGGCGCCGGTACTGACACAGCGTCCTATGCCTATGCCACGGCGGCAGTGACGGCCAACCTGGGACTGACCACGGCGCAAGCCACCGGTGGTTCCGGTACCGACACCCTGTTGAACTTCGAAAACCTCACCGGCAGCAATTATAACGACAGACTGACTGGCAACGCGGCCGCCAACACCCTCAACGGCGGCCTGGGCAACGATCAGCTCAACGGGGCTGCCGGTGCCGACCGCATGAACGGCGGCGACGGTTACGACACCTATTATGTCGACAACGCAGGCGATGTCGTCAGTGAAACCAATGCTGTCGCCAGCACCGGCGGTACCGATACCGTCTATAGCTACCTCGGGGCTTACACCCTGGGCACCAATGTCGAGAACCTGCGATTGATGTCGGCCGGCGCTGCCAACGGCACAGGTAACAGCCTCAACAACGTCATCGAAGCCGGGGCCGGCAACAACGTCCTCAACGGTGCCACCGGTATCGATACAGCGTCCTACGCCTATGCTACTTCGGCAGTAACGGCCAGCCTGAGCCTGACCACCGCGCAAGCCACCGGTGGTTCTGGCTCAGACACCCTGCTGAACTTCGAAAACCTCAAGGGCAGCAACTACAACGACAAGCTGACCGGCAATGCCGGCGCCAACACCCTCACCGGTGGCCTGGGCAACGACCAGCTCAACGGCGCTGGCGGTGCCGACAGCCTGATCGGCGGCGATGGCTATGACCTCTACTACGTCGACAATGCCGGCGATGTCGTCAGCGAGACCAATGCTGTCACCAGCACCGGCGGCGTCGATACCGTCTATAGCTCCCTCGGCGCCTACACCCTTGGCAGCAACGTAGAAAACCTGCGCCTGCTGTCGACCGGCGTTGCCAACGGCACCGGTAACAGCCTCAACAACGTCATCGATGCCGGGGCCGGCAACAACATCCTCAACGGCGGCGCCGGTGTAGATACCTTGTCCTATGCCTATGCCACAGCGGCAGTGACGGCCAACCTGGCGCTGACCACCGCACAAGCCACCGGTGGTTCAGGCTCTGACACCTTGCTGAACTTCGAAAACATCACCGGCAGCAACTACCACGACAAGCTCACTGGCAATGCGCTTGCCAACACCCTCAACGGCGGTGCCGGCAACGACACGTTGACGGGTGGTGCTGGCAACGACCTGCTGATCGGAGGCGCGGGCCTGGACAAGCTTTATGGTGGTGCCGGAGCCGACAAGTTCGACTTCAATGCCTTGAGTGAAATGGGCCTTGGCGCTCTGCGCGATGTCATTGGCGACTTCAAGACCGTAGAAGGCGACAAGATCGACCTCTCGACCCTGGACGCCAACCTGGCAACAACGGCCAACGATGCCTTCAGTTTCATCGGTTCCAGCGCGTTCAGCAGCAATGCCACAGCGCAGCTGCGATTTGCCGGGGGCATTCTCTACGGCAGCACAGACGCCGACACCGCCGCCGAGTTCGAGATTCAATTGGTGGGGGTGAGCACCTTGCAAACTACCGACCTGATTGCCTGACTGAGAGTGGCGCAGGGACGACTCCGTCCCTGACACAAGATGCTGAAAACCCTGAATCGCAAGATTCAGGGTTTTTTATGCCCGGGATTTAGCAAAAAGCCTTCCCCGCCGAAAACTCCTACCTCTGTCAGCGCCTTTTCACTCAAGTTGTACCAACTGCTCATACACCGTTTTAGGATGACTCTCATAGAGCGCATAAGCCTATCCAGTTGAAACTAGCGCAGCAGCAAATCTGCCTGCATGTACTCAGTTTTCAACGTAAGGAAGCAGCTTTTTGAACACGCTTGTAAAGTTCCTCGCCCTATCGACAATCATTGCCACCGCCAGCGGTTGCGTCAGCTACAACAACAGCCAACCTTCTTCGCCGATCGACAGCACGGTCAAGGCAGACCTGAAAGCAGACATCGCCGTCGGTGATGCCATCTCCGGCCAGTCTTCGGTCAACGTGCTGTTCGGCTTCCTGAAGTTTGGTGGCGACTCCCAGTTTGCCGATGGCGTCAGCTACGGCGGTCAGAGCGGTGGATTAAGCGGCCTTGGCCTGGACCCGGTCAGCGCAGTTAAATCCGCTGCTGCCTACAAAGCTGTAAAATCTTCCGGGGCCGACCTGATCGTCGCACCTCGGTATGAAGTGAACGAAGAAAACTACTTCATCTTCAAGAAAGTATCCGTCACGGTAAAAGGCAATAAAGGCAACATCCGCAGCATCCGCTAACTCCCTTCCCCCAGGTGATTGTTCAGCAAAAACTCAATTGCGCTTTGGCAAACCGAAAATCCTAGCGCATTGCAATCCGCAAGCAGCCATTGAGAAATGGTTGCTTGTGGACTTGAGTGCTGATTGGGCTGCCCCTTCTACGCCTTGCCTTTCTCGCTAGCTATCACTATTCCAGTGGAACACCAGGTTACTCGCTGCACCACTGCCTACATCCACCGTTTCACGCCGCTCTTCACCATTGCGCGTCGCGACAACGGAGTACTTGCCGGCAGGTAATTGAACATAGACCAGCGGACCTGCGTCACTCAGCGTCAGCACGGTTTGTCCCTGGGCTTTTTGGATAACGATGTCCACATCGGGTATGTACTTGTTATCTGCCCCGACTGCGAACGTCATGTGCAGGTTATAGCCAGTGGCCTGCTGGATGGCCTTTGATTCGTCCTCTCCAACACCACCGGACAGATAAGCGATCCCGTTTTGCTCCTGCCGCTGAACCTGTACGCCCGAACTGTCGATTGCCGCGGGGGTGGCGGCAGGCGACATGGCTGGAAACATGAACAGGCCAACCGTGGCGATCGGCAATAGAAGTGAATGGATAATCTTCATGATGGCGACTCCCGGGCTCTGGGGAACCCACTCGTTACCCTGCTTTGATTTCCTCGCGAAGGTACGAGTTTTAGATTGATTCAGTCTTGGGCCGATTACGGAACGTACTACGCGAGCCACCCGCGGATCTCCCCTGCCATCGGCTCGTGATAGCCCCAATGGATTGTTCATCTGCACCGCGAAGACTATCGTTGTCACCTATCCGCAAAGGACAGGCACCGATGAGTTTGCAGGAAACACCACCACTGGCTCCTACTCAAATAGAGCTGCCGCTGACGACTGGCACCTGCGGCGAAGCCTTCACTGAGCGCGCCCCAGACGGCTTCATGCTCGGCGGTTTTTCCTGGCGGCACGCTAGCCAGGACACCGCTCGCGCGGTTGTCATCATCAACGCCGCCACCTCGGTCCGCTGCCGCCACTACTCGCGCTTCGCCGATTACCTGTTCGCCAACGGCTTCGATGTCATCACCTATGACTACCGTGGTATCGGCGAGTCGCGCCCGGCATCGCTCAAAGGGCTCCAAGCATCATGGAGTGATTGGGGAGCACTGGATTTCGAGGCAATGCTGCAACGCGCACAGCGCGAGTTTGCGGGTCAGCCAGTCGATGTCGTTGGCCACAGTTTTGGCGGCTGCGCAGCAGGGTTGGGTGCGTCCGGGCATTTGATCCGGCGTTTGTTGACCGTCGGTGCACAATTCGCTTACTGGCGCGACTACGCCCCGGCCCATCGCTGGCGGATGTTCGGCAAATGGCACGTGCTGATGCCACTGGTGACGTTGATCTACGGTTATTTCCCCGGCAAACGACTGGGCTGGCTGGAAGACACGCCTGCTGGCGTGGTCCGAGACTGGAGCACGCCGACTGCGAAGTACGAAAAACGCCCCAGCGGCCGAGTCATCCACGCAAGCAGTGGGCGCCTGCCCTTCGCCGCAGTCACCGCGAGGACCCTGGCAATCAGCCTCAGCGACGATCCCTACGGTACCATTGCGGCCATCGAACGCCTGCTCGGCTACTTCAGTAATGCGAGCACAACCCATCTTCGAATCGAACCGCCAGACATCGGCGAACAAGAAGTTGGGCATTTCGCCTTTTTTCGCAGCGCATACCAAGCCACACTATGGCCCATTGCATTGTCCTGGCTGCAAAACGGCGAACTGTCCCCCGATACACCCGGGCGGACAGTGCCGCGCAGCTGACAACCCTTTCAATGAATTACGGAACAACGCCCATGGCCTCCGCCAACAAGCAGCAAAAACGCGCCACCCGCGCCAAAGCCAAGGCCAAGCAGAACCGCACCCAACGGGCTGCCGCGCCGGTCGAGCTGGACCCGAACGACGATCGCATCGACTTCGAATCGGTGGACTTGACCGAATTGTTCAAAAAGATGATCGACGCCGAAAAGATCAGCCAGCAGGCCATGTGCACTGCCTTCCTCGAAGACCCACTGCTGGAGCTGGTGTACGAGCAGGAAGGCGAAGAAGGCGCGATGGACTTCATCCTGGCCGCCTTGATCGAATATCGCCAATGGTCGACCGAAACCGACGAGGCGGGCGCCCTGGCGTGGATTGAATCACCAGCCTTCCAGGCTGACTACGTGGCGGCCTCCGATGCCATCGCTGCGCAAACCCAACAGAAACCGAACTGAGTTCCCATGGCCTCCCTGAACAAGCAACAGAAACGCGCCAAGCGCGCAAAAGCCAAAGCCAGGCAAATCAACATCCACGGCAGAAAACCCGCCGTGCTGGATGATGACCTTGGCCACCTCGACGAGCCGATCCCGGAATACACCCTGGCAATGTTCAGCAAAATGCGCGACGCGGAAGCCGTCAGCCGTAGCGAAATGCTCTCGGTGCTGCTGACGAACCTCGCCTTTATCATCGTCGACCATCCAGAATTGCTGGACATGGAAAACGCCGACGACGAAGGCATGGCTGCTACCCACTTGGCCGCAGACATGCTGATCGACTACCGCATGTGGGCCGACGGCATGGACCGCGAGGCCGCCCAGGCCTGGCTGAGCGAGCCGCAGTTCATCAAGGACTTCGGTGATGCACTGGACGTGTACCGCGATTCGCTGGATGCGCCGGACGAAAAAGCCGAGTAAGGGTTACTGCTAAAAAAACGGCCGCTTGTCATCACTGACAGCGGCCGTTTTGCGTTACGCGATACGAATCAGCTCAGCACCACCGCGCCACGCTTTTGCAGCTTGCGACGACGCGATATCAGCAGACCGGCGGCAACCACCAGAATACTCAGCAGGCCGGTCGCGAGGATTTCCACGCGGTGGGCGTCCTGGAACAGCATGATGGTCAGGGCCGCGACGATGAACACGATCACCGCGTAGGTCAGGGTCGGGAACAGCCACATGCTGAAGACGATTTTCTCACCGCGAGCCATACGCTGTTTGCGCATGCGCAGTTGCGAGATCGCAATCACCAGATACACCAGCAGGGCAATGGCGCCGGAGCTGGCCAGCAGGAACTCGAACACTGCGGCCGGGGCCACGTAGTTGGCGAATGTGGCCAGGAACGCAGCACCAGTGGACAGCATCACCGCCCAGTAAGGCGTACCGCTCTTGTTGGTGCGCGTGGACATGGACGGCGCATCACCGCGTTTGCCCAGGGAGAACATCATGCGCGAAGACGTGTAGAGCGCCGAGTTCAGGCAGCTGGTCACGGCGACCAGTACCACGATGTCGACGATCATCTTGGCATTCGGGATGCCCATGCGCTCAAGCACAGTCTGGTAGGAACCGACGCTGGCCAGTACCGGATCGTTCCATGGCACCAGGGCCACGACGATGAAGATCGACACGAGGTAGAACAAGCCGATCCGCCAGATCACCGAATTGGTGGCCTTGGAGATTTGCTTGCCCGGATCCTTCGATTCCGCGGCCGCGATGGTCACGATCTCGGTACCCATGAACGAAAACATCGTGGTCAGGATCGCACCCAACACTGCGCCCATGCCGTTTGGCAGGAAGCCTTGGGTATCGAACAGGTGCGACACGCCGCTGACCTGACTGGTCGGCATGAAGCCGAAGATCGCCATGACACCCAGAGCAATGAAGCCAATGATCGCTACAACCTTGAGCAGAGCAAACCAGAACTCGAACTCGCCGTAGTTCTTCACGCTGAACAGGTTGGTGACGGTCAGCAGCATTGTGATGACCAGGGCGAACGCCCAGATATCCACGCCAGGGAACCAGGCATGCAGGATGGTGGCGGCGGCGTTGGCCTCCAGCGGAATAACCAGCACCCAGAACCACCAGTACAACCAGCCGATGGTGAAACCGGCCCAGTGACCGATCGCACGGTCGGCGTAGGTCGAGAAGGAGCCAGTGTCTGGCGATGCAACAGCCATTTCACCGAGCATGCGCATTACCAACACCACCAGCATGCCGGCCGCAGCGTAAGCCAACAGCACCGCCGGGCCTGCGGCTGCGATGGCGTGACCCGAGCCGACGAACAGGCCGGCACCGATAACCCCGGCAATCGACAGCATCGTCACATGACGCGGTTTGAGCCCCTGTTCGAGGCCGTTAGAGCTTTGGGTACTGCTCATTGAAACTACCTTTGTAAGGAAAAGCGAATGCTTGCAACCCATTTGCGTCCTTCTCGTAAAAAGAAGCCAACGGGGCGTTCTGGATTCTGCACGCAATAAATGCGCCAAAATGTTTCAACTCCCTCTAATCCGGCGATCTCGACCTGACCGGACAGTCGTCGCAAGTCATTGAAAATAATGGCACTTTGCCAAAGCGTTACCCTGCGACTCACTTCTGGTGACAAAAAAACGCACCGGAAACACATCCGGAAATGGGTCTGAGCACAATAAAAGTGCAGATCTGCAACGTTTGGCCGGATAGCGCTTCCAACACCCCGTCAAAGCTGGCAACATCGCGCCTTTTTTTGCGACAGCCGCCGCGCTTTTTATCAAGAGGCAAGGTTCAAACGGCTGTTCGGTTGTTGATGGGGCGACAGTCTGCTGTGCCGATGCGACAACCTGCCACATGCCACCCGCTTACCGCACTTAGCGCTGTTGGCTGCCATTGAAACGCTATGCTAGGTTGGCCGCCTCGCCAGGAAGGCCGCCAACAGCAGGAGCGCAACATATATGAGGAACGCACATGGCTGAGGCCACGCCCGCGCTTGAAATCCGCAACTTGCACAAACGCTACGGTTCGCTGGAGGTGCTCAAGGGCATCTCGCTGACCGCTCGCGACGGCGATGTGATCTCGATCCTGGGTTCCTCCGGCTCCGGCAAGTCCACGCTCCTGCGCTGCATCAACCTGCTGGAAAACCCTCATCAGGGCCAGATCCTGGTGGCCGGCGAAGAGCTCAAGCTCAAGGCCGCAAAAAACGGCGAGCTGGTCGCCGCCGACGGCAAGCAGATCAACCGCATGCGCAGCGAAATCGGTTTTGTGTTTCAAAACTTTAATCTGTGGCCGCACATGAGCGTGCTCGACAACATCATTGAGGCCCCGCGCCGCGTGCTCGGCCAGAGCAAGGCCGAAGCCATCGAAGTCGCCGAAGCCCTGCTGGCCAAGGTCGGCATTGCCGACAAGCGCCATGCCTATCCCGCGCAATTATCCGGCGGCCAGCAACAACGCGCGGCCATCGCCCGCACCCTGGCCATGCAGCCGAAAGTCATCCTGTTCGATGAGCCGACTTCCGCGCTTGACCCGGAAATGGTCCAGGAAGTACTTAATGTCATCCGCGCCCTGGCCGAAGAAGGTCGCACCATGCTGCTGGTCACCCATGAAATGGGCTTCGCCCGTCAGGTCTCCAGCGAAGTGGTGTTCCTCCACCAAGGCCTGGTAGAAGAGCAAGGATCGCCACAGCAGGTGTTTGAAAACCCGCTTTCGGCGCGCTGCAAACAATTCATGTCCAGCAACCGCTAACGGAGCTACCCGCATGCAGAACTACAAAAAGGTCTTCCTGGCAGCCGCCGTCACCCTGGCTTTCAGTGCCGGCGCCATGGCTGAAACCCTGAAGATGGGTATCGAAGCGGCTTACCCGCCGTTCAACAATAAAGATGCCAGCGGCAACGTTGTCGGCTTCGACAAGGAAATCGGCGACGCCCTGTGCGCCAAGATGAAAGTCGAGTGCACCGTGGTGACCTCCGACTGGGACGGCATCATCCCGGCCCTGAACGCCAAGAAGTTCGACTTCCTGATCTCTTCGATGTCGATCACCGACGAGCGCAAGCAAGCGGTGGACTTCACCGAACCGTACTACTCCAACAAGCTGCAGTTCATCGCACCGAAAAACGTCGACTTCAAAACCGACAAGGCTGCGCTCAAAGGCAAAGTGATCGGCGCCCAGCGCGCGACGCTGGCCGGCACCTTCCTGGAAGACACCTATGGTGACGACATCACCATCAAGCTGTACGACACCCAGGAAAACGCCTACCTCGACCTGACTTCCGGTCGTCTGGACGGCATCCTTGCCGACAAGTACGTCAACTACGAGTGGCTGAAAAGCGAAGCCGGCCGTTCCTACGAGTTCAAGGGCGACCCGGTGGAAGAGAGCGACAAGATCGGTATCGCTGTGCGTAAAGGCGACCCGATCCGCAACAAGCTCAACGATGCGCTGAAAGAAATCGTCGCTGACGGCACCTACAAGAAGATCAACGACAAGTACTTCCCGTTCAGCATCTATTGATTCTGACCTGCCTGACCGGCGCCGCTCCAATGCGTCGCCGGTTCTCGGCATTGCCTGCCGCGATTTGAAAAGAAATCCATGATTATCGACCTCTACGGATTCGGCCCGGCGCTCGCCGCTGGCGCGCTGATGACTGTGAAACTGGCACTCTCGGCCTTGTGCCTGGGGCTGGTGCTCGGTCTGCTCGGCGCCTTGGCCAAGACTTCACCGTACAAGCCGCTGCAATGGCTTGGCGGTACTTATTCGACCCTGGTTCGCGGTATCCCGGAATTGCTCTGGGTGCTGTTGATCTACTTCGGTACGGTCAACCTGATGCGGGCCCTGGGTGAGTTCTTCGGCAACCCCGACCTGGAACTCAACGCCTTCGCCGCCGGCGTGATTGCGCTGGGCCTGTGCTTCGGCGCCTACGCCACGGAAGTGTTCCGCGGCGCTATCCTCGCCATTCCCAAGGGCCATCGTGAGGCCGGCGTGGCCTTGGGCCTGTCGAAGTGGCGGATCTTCACCAAGCTGATCATGCCGCAAATGTGGCGCATCGCCCTGCCGGGCCTGGGCAACCTGTTCATGATCCTGATGAAAGACACCGCACTGGTGTCGGTGATCGGCCTGGAAGAAATCATGCGTCACGCACAAATCGGCGTGACCGTGTCCAAGCAGCCGTTCACCTTCTACATGGTGGCCGCCTTCATGTACCTGGGTCTGACGATCCTGGCCATGACCGGCATGCACTTCCTGGAAAAACGCGCCGCTCGCGGCTTCGCGAGGAGCACCCAATGAACTGGGAAGTCATCATCAAGTGGCTGCCGAAACTGGCCCAGGGCGCGACCCTGACCCTGGAACTGGTCGCCATCGCCGTGATCGCCGGTTTGCTGCTGGCGATTCCGCTGGGCATCGCCCGCTCGTCGCGCCTGTGGTGGGTGCGGGCATTTCCCTACGGCTATATCTTCTTTTTCCGTGGCACGCCGTTGCTGGTTCAACTGTTCCTGGTCTACTACGGCCTGGCGCAGTTCGACGCGGTCCGTAACAGTTCAATGTGGCCGTACCTGCGCGATCCGTTCTGGTGTGCCACGGCGACCATGACTCTGCACACCGCCGCCTACATCGCCGAAATCCTGCGTGGCGCCATTCAGGCGATTCCACCGGGCGAGATCGAAGCAGCACGGGCACTGGGCATGTCCAGAACCAAGGCGTTGATCTACATCATCCTGCCCCGCGCTGCGCGGATCGGCTTGCCCGCGTACAGCAACGAAGTGATCCTGATGCTCAAGGCCAGTGCCCTGGCCAGCACCGTGACCCTGCTGGAATTGACTGGCATGGCCCGCACCATCATTGCCCGGACCTACCTGCCGGTGGAGATCTTCTTCGCCGCGGGCATGTTCTACCTGGTGATGGCTTACGTGCTGGTTCGCGGCTTCAAGCTGCTGGAGCGCTGGTTGCGCGTCGATGCCTGCCAAGGACGTTGATTGCCGGGTGTTGACGGGCGAGGACTTGCTCGCCCGTTTCACCGCGCTGGATGCTTTTCTCACAGAGCATCAGGCGTTGTGGAAGCCGCGACCGTTCACCCACCTGCAGCTTCCCTGGGAAACCTCCTACCCCGAGCTATCCGTTTGGCTTCGCAAGCGGACGCTGGAAGACGCAGAGGCCAGTCATAACCAACCTTGTATGCTCCACGCGCCGGAGCCCTTTGCGACCCTGGCGGCGATGTCGCGGACGCTGAGTGCAGTAGATCAATTACCGCCACATGAGCTTCCAGCAGCGGGCCATCGGCTGAATGTCGATGTACCCGGGCGCAAGTGGCAACAGATCGAAGCCTTCGCCAGTCGGCTGGCATTCGATACTCCACCCGCGCATTGGCTGGACTGGTGCTCCGGCAAGGGTCACCTGGGTCGACGCCTGCTGCAACCAGGGCAACAACTGACCTGCCTGGAATACGACCCCGCCCTGGTGACCAGCGGTCAGGCGCTCAGCCAACGACATCAGCTTAGGGCGCTGCATATCGAACAGGATGTGCTCGCAGCAGATACAACGGCGTTATTGAGCGCGGCCTACACTCCCGTCGCCCTGCACGCCTGCGGCGACCTGCATGTGCGGCTGATCCAGCTGGCCAGCGCGGCAGGCTGCAAACAACTGGCCATTGCGCCTTGCTGCTATAACCGTATCAGCCAGCCCAAATATTCAGCGATCTCTTACACCGCCAAGGGTTCCGGCCTGCAATTGTCGCTCGATGACCTGGCGCTACCCATGAGCGAAACGGTCACCGCCGGCGCTCGGGTCCGACGCCAGCGCGATACCTCCATGGCCCGGCGTCTGGGTTTCGATTTGCTGCAACGCCAACTGCGCGGCGTGGATGAGTACCTGCAAACCCCCTCCCTGCCCAGTGCCTGGCTGGACAGGTCCTTCGCCGATTACTGCCATCATTTGGCCGCACTCAAAGACTTATCCACAACAGGTCCGCAGAACTGGGCTGAACTCGAGACCGCCGGTTGGCGGCGGCTGGCCGAAGTGCGCAATCTGGAACTGCTGCGCGGGCTTTTCCGACGCCCGCTGGAGCTTTGGCTGGTGCTCGATCGCGCATTGTTCCTTAGCGAGCAGGGCTTTACCGTTCGTCTGGGCACCTTCTGCGAAACCCCGCTTACACCGCGCAACTTCCTGCTCCTGGCTGAACGCCCTTAAAACGCGCCCAGCCTGTGGATAACTCTGTTGATTAAATAATCGCGGATCCAATAAATACGGCTGTTTGTTGGCGGATTCGTTACTGTTCATTTTTTGTTCACGCACCAAAAAAACCCAAAAAACAGGTATTTGCGAACAAACGAGAACGAATTCACAAAAATCGGAAATGAACGGGAGCGGCGTCAGGCCGGATGTGCATAAGCATTCTATGCAAAGGACATAAGCGCCGAATCCCGGACCCCAAGAAGGGGAAATTGCGCCACTTCGCGACTCTTGTTATACACACACCCAAGGACGCCGACAGTGCGGCCACGAACAAGAAAACCAATTCGACAGGACGCGACAGTGACGTTCATTTCTTACGCACAGAATTTCGAAGACATACGCCTGTGGCGCGCCCTCAAAAACGTCGAAAACGGCTTCTATATCGATGTCGGGGCAAACGACCCCAGCCATGACTCAGTCACCAGGGCCTTCTACGACAATGGCTGGACAGGCATCAACGTCGAACCGATGCCCAACTACTACGACGCCCTGTGCCTGCAACGCCCCAAAGACACCAACCTGCAATGCGTGGCCGGGGAAAGCGCGGACAACCTGACCTTCTACACCATTGCCGGAACCGGCCTGTCGACCCTCGAGCCGGCCATGGCCAAATTGCACAAAGACGCCGGCATGGACGTGCGCAGCCAAACGGTCACCTCCCGCACCCTGACCTCCATTTGCGAAGAACACGCCCGGGGCCGCGCCATCCACTTCCTGAAAATCGATGTCGAAGGCCATGAGGAAACCGTCCTGCGTGGCATGGACTTCAGCCAATGGCGACCATGGGTCATCCTCATCGAGACCCCGTGGGAACGCAATCAAACTTGGGAAAACCTCGTCACCGACGCCGGCTATCACTCCATCCTGTTCGACGGCATCAATACCTACTACCTCGCCGAAGAACACTTGAACCTCAAGCCTGCCTTCGACATCCCGCCGTGCAACCTGGACGAATTCCAGTTCTGCAAAGGCCACAAGTTCAGCCACCCCGTCGGCGACGCCGAACACCAACTCGCCACCGCCCTGCAACGCGCCGAACAGGCCGAAGCACAGCTGCGCGCGATGCAAAAAAGTCGAACCTGGCAAGCCATTCAGAAACTCAAGAAAACCCTGCTGCGCGCCTGACCTGAGGCTTGGACAAAAATAGTCTGAATTCAGGGGTTTACAGAAGCTATGCAATCGCTATAATCGTCGCCCTGACACGCCGGTATAGCTCAGATGGTAGAGCAACTGACTTGTAATCAGTAGGTCCCGGGTTCGATTCCTGGTGCCGGCACCATATAGAACAACGACTTAGGCTCACCTTACGGTGGGCCTTTTTCGTTTCTGGCTCTAGCCTTCTTCAATTTTCCCCGTTCGTTCCCCGTTTCGTGATCGCATCTTCCTAAGTTATTGAGTCGTCTCAAAAATATTGGGGAGTCGCACAGCGCAGCTCTTTATTGAGTCGCTACGGGAATTTTCGATCCACTAAGATTGGCGGTAACCAAGCCAGAAGCAGACATTCGAATTTGTCCCTGCCCCGCCCTCAACCCACATAGCGTGGAAAATCTTGCTGCTTCCCTGTCTCAACGACGAGAATCAATCCACACAGCCTCCCAATCTCTTTCCTAATTGAGCTTGGACACAATTGAGCGGGGAGTTGGACAAATGAACTGGAAGGAAGGCCTGAGACAATCCGGCGTATTGGCCGCGCTTGGTGCCGCCGTGCTGTTTGGTGCAGGCACGCCGCTGGCGAAATTACTGCTGGACAGTGTAAGTCCTTGGTTGCTGGCGGGCTTGCTTTACCTGGGGTCAGGTCTTGGACTCACGCTATATCGCTTGCTGAGCCGCGCGCCCAGCGTGAGTCTGCCACGCCATGAAGCGCTCTGGTTCGCAGGCGCAATTGCAGCGGGCGGTGTTGCTGGGCCGGTATTGCTGATGGTGGGGTTAACAGGAATGCCCGCATCGGGCGCATCACTGCTACTTAACGCCGAAGGTGTATTTACTGCCTTGCTCGCGTGGTTTGCCTTCAAGGAGAACTTTGACCGACATATTGCCTTGGGCATGGTCGCCATCGTTGCCGGCGCGTTGGTTCTGAGCTGGCCCAGTGAAACGCATTTTGCCGGGCTATGGCCAGCACTCGCAGTCTTGGGCGCATGCTTTGCCCGGGGAATTGATAACAACCTGACTCGCAAGGTGTCGCTGACCGACGCAACTTGGATTGCGTCAGTCAAAGGCTTGGTCGCGGGTTCAGTCAACCTGGTCCTTGCTTTTGTTGTGGGGGCGACGTTACCGCCACTGCCTAACCTTGTGGGAGCCCTGATGTTAGGCTTTCTTGCCTATGGCGTGAGCCTGGCGCTGTTCGTCATAGGCTTGCGTCACCTGGGCACCGCCCGTACGGGCGCTTACTTCTCTGTGGCACCGTTCTTAGGGACATTGCTTGCGGTGGCGATGGGCGATCCCATCACGCTACCGCTGCTAGTCGCCGGATCGCTAATGGCATTGGGCATTTGGTTACACCTCACAGAACGCCATGAACATGAGCATCAGCATCAGCATCAGCATCAGCATCAGCATCAGCATCAGCATCAGCATCAGCATGAGGCCATGGAGCATGAGCACGAGCATGTACACGACGAACACCACCAACATGCGCACGATGAACCCGTCGCGCCTGGTACGAAGCACCAACATTGGCATCGACACGAGCCCATGATCCACAGCCATTCGCACTTCCCCGACGCGCACCACAGGCATAACCATTGAGTGTATAGGTGGCGTGCGAGCCGGGGCGAAAAACAGAAGCGCAACAGATCAATTACGACGCCCTGGGATTCAAAAAGAAGCGTCGGAAAATCCCACTCGAACCGAAGCCCAGAATAGTGCTGGGCTTTTGTATTTCCAGTGGCACCGTTAGACATTTGTTTTATGGCTGCGATGGCAATCCAACACTCAAGATAAATGTCGATTTTTGATCGTTTGCAGCCCCTCGCCATAGACACAAATTAACTACCCCAATCTGTCGAGACTGTTTGTCATGCCATGTGTGACTGATTTCAAAAAACGGGGGAACAGTGGGAATAGCCAATGTTTCCAGGGGCTTGAGCGGGGGAACTTGTACTCCAGTGTTTTTTTGGGGGGGGAACAGAAGCAGCCAGATCGGCGAAAAGATCGACTGAGAAAGGAGCTGATCAGCAAACCTAAATGCCACAGTCTCCGCATTGGTGGGGTGTCGTTTTGAGGAATGACACCCCATTATATTCCCGTTGATCTTGGTCGCGATGAAATGATGGATCACCTTCGCGCTTAAAACACGGGAGCGAGCGCGAGCTATCACCGCTAAAAACTGACGAATACGGGTGAGAGCCGACATGAACCTCATTGATGTTTTGGTCACCGCCAAAACAATGTAAAACTATGGCGGAACTGCTGAGTTCTGGAAGGCGGTGGAGCAAGGCTTTCTGCGTACCCGCTAGTTTATGCACGGACATGAGTAACCAGGGGCATCCTAGTTTGCAATCGAGCCTGAGGGCGTAGCAGCAATCAATGAAAAAGAAAATTCTGATTTATGGGTCGACAGAGTTTGGGGCGGTTGTGCGTGAGTTGGTACGGCACAGCGGTGCGGATTTCGGTGGGTTCGTCGATGACTGGCATGCCGGAGCGGATATTATTGGAACGCTGGCAGACGTTATCCAAAAATGCCGGCCTGAAGAGTATGACTTTGCCCTTGCCATCGGTTACAAGCACCTTGAAGCGAGACAGCGCAAATACCATGAGTTGTTGGCTCACGGCTACAGCCTGCCGCCTCTCATTCACCCTCAAGCTTATGTGAGCGATAGTACAACCATTGGCGATGGCGCAATGATAATGGCACGCGCTGTTCTCGACATCAGGACGCATGTAGGGGACCTGGCTGTCGTATGGCCCGGGGCTGTGATCAATCATGACTCCGTTGTAGACGGAAACACATTTATTTCTCCGAACGCCATCCTCTGCGGGCATTCCCGTATCGGAGTAGATACCTTCATCGGAGCTGGTGCCGTGGTGGTCGACCATACAACTGTGCCGAGTGGCTCCTTCATTAAGGCTGGGTCGGTATTCGTCCTGAAGACGACGAGTAGCTAAATGTCTGGCGCACTAAATTAAATACAAAAAGCACCTCCGGACAGCTTTACCCTCCAATACCATGCCTCATGGAGGCTAAAAAGGGTGACCAAGTTCGGAATGGTGCCGGTCACTTGGGTGGGGGTGCCAGTTCGGAGTTCGGCTACGACGGGGACCTGCTCAACGGCAAGTTATTGCCGTTTCTCAAAGAAAGAAACAGTCCAAGTCTGATTACCCGCTGTGAATGGGAACCCAATGAGTTTCGAGATGCCCAGCGGCATAATGACCGTGGTTACTGCTGCGTTGGTTTTGGTATCAAGTAGGGCACCCGCCCCTACAGCGCAGGTGCGCGTAGTGAGCGGGTTACTTAAGGGTTAGCCAAGTGCTGCAACTAGCACAGCGATAACGCGATCTTGCTGTTCCGGCGTCAACCCGACCCACAGTGGCAATCGGATAAGCCGTTCCGATTGCCGGTCGGTCACGGCCATTGAGCCATGAACCCTGCCATAGCGCCGGCCGGCTGGCGACGAATGCAGTGGCACGTAGTGAAACACTGAGTGAATGCCCGCACTTTTCAGTGCATCGAGTACCACCTGGCGATCAATCTGCGAGTCCAGAAGTATGTAATACATGTGAGCGTTGTGGCTGCAGTAGGCGGGTATGATCGGCCGTCTAAGCAAACCCTTTTTCTCCAGAGAAGCCAGGGCATCATGGTAGTGTTGCCAGCAGACCTGCCGCTGCTCGGTGATACCTGTTGCTTCCTCCAGTTGCGCCCACAGGAATGCCGCGATCAACTCCCCAGGCAGAAATGACGAGCCAACTTCTTGCCAGGTGTACTTGTCTACTTCACCGCGGAAGAAGCTGCTGCGGTCCGTACCTTTTTCGCGAATGATTTCAGCACGTCTTACCAGCGCCGGATCGTTGACCAGTAGCGCGCCCCCTTCGCCGGATATGACGTTCTTTGTTTCATGGAAGCTCAATGCACCAAGGCTGCCCAGACTTCCCAGTGGGCGACCCTTGTAGCTCGCCATGATGCCTTGCGCGGCATCTTCGACGACGTGCAGGTTGTGTCGTTTTGCAATCGTCAGAATGCTGTCCATCTCGCAGGCCACGCCCGCATAGTGCACGGGAACAATAGCTCGGGTGCGCGAGGTGATGGCGGCCTCGATCAAGCGCTCGTCGAGGTTAAGCGTGTCTTCGCGAATATCCACAAACACCGGTACACCGCCACGCAGCACGAAAGCGTTAGCGGTAGAGACAAACGTATAGGACGGCATGATGATTTCATCGCCGGGCTGAATTTCCAGCAGCAAAGCAGCCATCTCCAGCGCTGCGGTGCAAGAATGAGTCAGCAAGGCCTTGTTACAACCACTGGCGTTTTCGAGCCACTGGTGACAGCGCTTGGTGAAAGGCCCGTCGCCCGCCAGCATGTTGCCGAACTTGGCCTCGGCAATGTAATACAGTTCCTTGCCGGTCATGTGAGGACGATTAAACTGAATTTTTTCGCTGGTCATTGCAGTATTCCGTCGGGCGATTAGGGCTTGGTGGCAATCAGCAACAAAGAGCCGCCGATGGGGAAGCGTACACCCATCTTCAGCAGCAGGAGTTCGAATTGCATCACCGTTTGAAGCGTGTAGTTTAGCCAGCGTGGGATATTGAATTCGGTCATGGGGTCATGCTGTTTACTCGTGCGTTTTCGTGATAACCACATCAAGGGTACCAGCAGGCTAACAAACGAGCTGGCATAGCTCACTTGCAGGCCGGCTTGCTGAACTTTGGCTACCAGTTCGGCTCGGCTATAACGACGTACATGACAGGCATACTCGTCGACTTGCGACCAAAGCCAGCGATGTTGTGGAACGGTCAGCACCAGCGATCCGCCAGGGCGGATAGCTCTGGCAAGATTACGCAGTACCGTCTCGTCCTGTTCTATATGTTCAATGACGTCGAATGCGCCAACTACATCATATCGATCAACTTCGTCCAACAGGGTTGCGTCCAGCTGTCTCAGTTGCGCAGCAGGAACCCGTTTACGGGCGTGCTCCAGTCCTTCTTCAAAGTATTCGGAGCCGTACAACTCAATCTTCGGCCAAGTACGGCTGATACCTTCGAGCACATATCCAGTGCCACACCCGATCTCTAGCAGACTATTGAAGGGCTTCACCTTTTTGGTCAAGGCCCAGAGCACTACCCTGTTACGCACCCTGAACCACCAGTGACCTGATTCCGCCTGCGCAAGTTGGCCATAGGACGATGACGGAAATGGCGAACGGTTAGGTGTCATTGAGATGCCTTGAAAACGAAGAATTTAAGGGCGACGAACAGATAGCTAGCGACTACAAAGATGGCCGCGGCCTGTACCCACTGGTGTGAATAACCATAGTGATCTACGAACACGGCGAGCAGACAGAAGTTGATGCCATAACCAATCGCATGAGCCAGGACGAACCGTATTCCTGAGCTCAGCGCCCCTCCCTTATAGGAAAAGGTCAGGCGGCGGTTTCCGACGAAACTGATGAGCGCACCTGCAATATAGAGTGCAGTCATGGTTAGCTTTGGGGTGCTCCCTAGCTCTGTCAGTAACAGGTAAAGGGCATAACCGCAGGCATTACTGAAAAAACCGACCAGCGCATATTTGATCAACTGCGCCACAGGTATCCGACTTTTCAGCCGAGCTGTCAGGCTATTCATTTTGTTCCTTAGCCCAGCAATCGTTGCGCCGTTAGCATGAGCGTTTTTTTTCATGAGCGGCCATAGATGTTCCTGACGATGGTGTAAGGCCGGCGCTTGCTTTCGGAGAATACTTTGGAAAGATAGATGCCGATGATGCCCATGCAAGAAAGAATCAGGCCGCCAAGCAACCAGATCGAAACCATCACGGAGGTAAAGCCTGCCAGGGTGTAAGAGAAGAACATCCAGTTGATCAACAAATAGGCGGAATAGCAGCAGGCAAACGAGAAAATGATTAGACCAATATAGAAAATTGCGACCAGCGGGAGGACGCTGAACGACGTGACGGAGTTCACCACCAGCGACAACTTGCGCCTCAAGGTGTAGGTCGATTGGCTGGTGCTGAGCTTTTGAATCAAGGCAGCCTTTTGTACGAAGCCGGTGATGTGAAACAACCCGGCCATAAAGACCTCTCGTTCTTCATGGCGTAATAGCGCATCGACATAGCGCCGACTCATCAAGCGAGCGGTGACAATGTTGGCGGGGAGTGACAACCCGGACAACCGGTTAATCAACGTCCAGAAGAGCCCACCACTCAAACGCTCGAACCAGCTTCCCTTACGTTGCTCCTGAACTCCATAGACCACGTCACAGTCTTCACTACGCATTTGTTCGGCGAACGTCACTAGACACTCCGGCGGCTCCTCTAGGTCGCTGTCGAGCAGGAATACCTCTTCGCCCTTGGCATGGGCAAGTCCGGTCATCATCGCCTTGTGGTGACCGAAGTTCCTGGATAGGTCGACCAATACGACATGAGTATCAGTTTCTGTCAGGCGAATGGCTCGTCCCAAGCTGTCATCAGGCGAGCCGTCGTTGACCAGGACAATTTCATAGTCATCTCCCACATAGGCCTGCGCAACACTGCTGCAGCGTGAGTAAAACTCTTGGAGGTGGTTTGCGGATTGATACAGGGTGGCGACGATGGACAGTCTCATAGTCTGACATGCTTCATATAAGTTTGAGATCCAGGACCGCAGTTAAAGAGCAAGTCAAGAATGCTGACCCCGTGAACGAATGGGCCCCACAGTTGTGGGTATTCGCGGTAGTCACTGTAGTCGAACCAGTGCAGATCAATGCCTTGCGCCTGGAATTGTTCAGGTTGTAAATAATCCTTGGCTGATGGCCCGGAAAGATAGTCACTGGCACCGGTCTGCCGACACAAATCGACCAGACGCTCGGTCTTGCCATCACCCAGTTGATAATCCCAGGAGCACGATATCTTTGTCTTGATGCCCAGGTAAACGCAGATAGCCTTGATGAGGTCGCTGTTCAATTGGGTGAGATGGCTGTAGGACATTTCCAGGTACAGGGGTCGAAGCCAACTAGCGATTGCATTGAAATGTGCTGCGCGTCGGTAGTTGCTTTCGAGGGTTTTCCAATGCTTCACCTGCCAACCATCGACCAGCGGTACGTCGCGGATGCGCCGACGAATATCCTGTCCCACGGGCACTGTCAGCCATTGCACACCTTGTGGCGTCTTAATCTGGTTGCGGTTGCGCCAGTCATTCTTGGTGAACTGCATGTCGTCGTAGAGGATGAACTCATCGACCGCAGCGATCATGTCGAAATAGCCCTTCCAGGGTATGTAGTTCGACTGGAGAATCGCGACGGTCTTCATGGCTGCTTGACGCTCGCGTCCCAGGCGCCCGGGAAGTAACACCCCTGGCATTTTGCCTGCGCGACCTGCTGGAAATGGAAGGAAATGCAGAACAGCAGCGCCAGTGCCCAGAAACGCAACGCAGCCGGTGAAGGTTTGAACGCGAAAGTCAGAACAATCGCGACGAAAACCGGTGCCATCAGCAAGTAGTCATACAGGTACGGATGAATGGCAACGGCCTGCGGCCACAGCAGGCCGGTCATCACGTATTGCGAAAAAAGCAGGTAGTAGAACATGCTGATGCCGGCCAACGGGGAGGTCTCCGCCAGTGCCGCAACGCCGGCAGGTTCACGCCGTTTGATCATGCGGAAATAGGCCAACTGGGCTACCAGGAACAGGATCGGCACGGCAATTGTCCCAAATGGCCGCGGGAACTGCGGAACAAGTACCGACTTCAGGACATTGGTGAAATACGTGGTGTCGCCATCCAGGCCAGCGCGAAACAGCCAGCTGCTGTTGGACGAGGTGAAACCCAGTGCCTTCGATATCAGTGGGGACGGCAGATAGAAGGCAACGGCCGCAACGAGGGCCACCAATGCCAGACCACACATCCGCCTGTCGAGACCGTCGCTGTGGCATGCCCAAACCAGCAAGGCGACGCCCAGCAACGCCGCCGCGATCGGAGAAAACACGGCAAAAAGCACGATCACTGTCATGACCGCTGCGGACCGCTCCCGATTTTTCCAGATCAAGAACGCAGCCAGCGCCTGGAACGCGAATATCAATGGGAACGTATTGTCGACGTTGAATCTGGCCGAGGAAATCCAGAATCCCGGCATCGACACCATGAATACGACCGATAACAGAATCAGCAGTCCCTGACCGAATGACAGGCGCTTTTCCACCAGACGGGACAGAAAAAAGAACGTAACGCCTGCCAGCGAAATGATGTTCAGGAAAGCCCCTGTCACTCTCATCGGTAATGCCGACACATACATTTCCACTTTATAGAGGGCGTACATGTAGAACAGATAAGCCGTGGAGTGGTTGGAATACGCGATCTTTTTTGCGTAGTCCTCCATCGAATAGAAGACGAGGAAACCGTGCTGCGAAAAAGCGTGTTGCTCCCAGATGGGGAACGTGAAGTTTCTCAGGCGCTCGGGCGCGAGTTCTATCTGGCTTGCCGCTTCCTGGAAGCCCAGTGAGTACACGACGCCGATGGTTATGACGACTGCCAGCAAGTACAAGCAGGAGAAAAGCTTATTATTTTTTATAAAGATCATCTTTTCTAGTATTCGCAATACGCTTGGGATAATTGGTGCCAGTGCGGGAGGCCCAACGCGGCAGTTGCTGCCAAACGAGGTAAATCGGGCAGCGATCGGGAGAATGGTCCGTATATAGGGGATTACGGTCGGACGGCAGCGCAATGATAGTCTAGATCGCTCCTCGTAGAGAACGGCGAATTGATTCATTGTGTTTTTCCAGTCATAACGCTCCCGGGTTCGATTCCTGGTGCTGCACCATACAAAACAAAGCCCTCGTAGCAATACGAGGGCTTTGTTGTTTCTGTCGTCCCAAAAAATCAGGTCTCAGTGACCCGCACTCTGCCCGCCATCCACGTGCAGGATTTCGCCAGTAACAAACTTGGCGCCATCCAGGTACACGACCGCCTGCGCAATATCGTCGATCTCGCCCATGTGCCCGACCGGGTGCAGATTGCCCAGTGCTTCATGGGTTTCTGCGCCGTGCATCGGCGTCTTGATGATGCCGGGGCTCACTGCGTTCACCCGAATCCCGCGTTTGGCGTATTCGATAGCCAGGGATCTGGTCGCCGCGTTCAGGCCGCCTTTGGTCAGCGACGCCAGTACCGATGGCACTCCGTCGATGGCGTGATCCACCAGGCTGGTGGTGATGTTGACGACGTGGCCGCTGCCTTGTTTTTCCATCTCGGCGATGGCGAGCTGGGTGATGTAGAAGAAGCCATTGAGGTTCACCGACAACACGTTGGCATAGTCTTCAGGGGTATAAGCCGTGAACGGTTTTGCGATGAAGATCCCGGCGTTGTTGACCAGCGTATCGATACGACCGAAACGGGCAATGGCTTCGCGGATGACCCGCTGGGCAGTGGCCGGTTCGCCGATGTCGCCGGCGACAGTGAGAATGTCCGGATCGCTGGATGGCTTGATCGAGCGCGACGTGGCGACGATCCGGTAACCGAGTTCACGGAAGGCCTTGACCATGCCGTCGCCGAGACCTTGGGATGCGCCGGTGATAACGATGACTTTTTTCGAATGGCTCATGATGAATACCTCTGACGACAATAATGATTAAAAAGCGACCAATTCACCGACACACGGCTGTCATGACGGCCCCTCACTCTCAGCCAACTGCTTGCGGTACTGGGTGGTGGTGATCCCGGCGTAACCCCAGTTATCGGTGTCGACTTCCTCAATCACGATGTGGGTCAGTTCAGGGCGTTTATTGAGCACGCGCTCCAGGGTTTCGGTGATTTCGGCGATCACCTGAGCCTTCTGCTCAGTGGTAACGCCATCGCGGGTAATGCGTACGCTTACGAAAGGCATGAGGACATCTCCAGTGACCTTCCCGTCGGGATGATGGGAGGTGTTGGAACTCAATGTATGGAGTTAGCAGAGGGGGATAAAGGTGGGGGCCGGAACATCATTAGTTACGCGATGTAATGAGTTATATAAGACTCGCGTTGTGGTCCTGGCATAGGTTTACACCTGCTTCAGTCTCCAAACTGCGGGGGTTGGCGTCAGGTGGTAGTGCGCTAAAGATCAAAAGATCGCAGGCTGCGATTTTTGATTTTTTCTCAAAAAAAAAAGCGCCACCATCGCGGCAGCGCTTTTTCCTGATCAATCCGTTGTCGTTGTTCCTATCCTTCCATTACATCCCACAACGCTTCCAGTTCCGCCTCGCTGAACAATCCAGCAGGGTAGCGCTCGATCATTGTCCGGCGCGGATCAGTCTCACCGATCTGACACGTTTCGTTGGACTTGAACCAGTGCGCCAGACTCTGGAGCGATTCGCTGTTTACCGCCAGGGGATGCATTGCCCGCTCGCTTGCTACATTCACTTCGGCGTTCATACCAGCGCTCTCTCCCGGTTTTTGAGCGGCTAACTTATCCAAGGTTTATGACAGAACATCGAAGTCCTTCCCCTCCCCGTCTTGCACATGCGCAGATACAAGAGCTGTGCCAAGGTCGCTGAAATGTCGCCAGCCGGATAAAAAAAAGCCCGCGATCCTTGAGGACTGCGGGCTTTCGGTATCAGCGATGAAGTCAAAGCCTGACAAACTGATTTTGCAATCAACTCAATATGTTACAACCGCACTCACTCTTTGTGCGGCGCAGGCTGCTGCTGGGTAAGGCAGTGAATATTGCCGCCCCCCAGTAACAGTTCGCGACCCGGCACCATGACCACTTCGTGCTGCGGGAACAGGTTCTGCAAAATTTCTTTTGCGGGAGCATCCTGCGGGTCATCGAAACTCGGGGCAATGATGCCGCCGTTGACGATCAGGAAGTTCACGTAGGAGCCGGCCAGACGAACAGTCGGATTACGCTCCTGAGTACCGTCCACCGGATCGACACCGGCGCATTCTTCCTCGGTTGCAAACAGCGGACCCGGAATCGGCATCTTGTGCACCGTAAATGGGCGGCCTTTGGCGTCGGTGCTGTTTTGCAGCACGTTCATTGCCGCTTGGCAGCGCGGGTAGTTCGGGTCTTGCGGATCATCGGTCCAGGCCAACAGCACTTCACCCGGACGCACGTAGCAGCAGAAGTTATCCACATGACCGTCGGTTTCGTCGTTGAACAACCCGTCTGGCAGCCAGATGACTTTATCCACAGCCAGATTCGCGCTCAGCACCGCTTCGATTTCCCCACGGTTCATGTGCGGGTTGCGATTGTGGTTGAGCAGACACTCTTCGGTGGTGATCAGGGTGCCTTCGCCGTCGACATGAATCGAGCCGCCTTCAAGCACGAAGCCTTCGGTGCAGTAGCGCGGGCTGCGCTCGATTTCGAGGATCTTGCCGCCGACCTGGGAATCACGGTTCCAAGGTGAATACAGACCGCCTTCGAAACCGCCCCAGGAGTTGAAATCCCAGTTCACACCACGGACTTCACCGCTGTTGTTGATGACGAACGTCGGGCCGGTATCCCGGACCCAGGCGTCATCGCTGGACATTTCCACCACGCGGATATTCGGCACGTCCAGGCGGGAACGAGCGTTCTCGTACTGGCCGGCGGAGACTGCCACGGTCACCGGTTCAAAACGCGCAATGGCTTTGGCCACAGCGACATGAGCGGCTTGTGCCGGTTTGCCGCCCAGGCGCCAGTTGTCCGGGCGCTCGGGCCAGATCATCCAGGTCTGGGTTTGGGGTGCCCACTCGGCTGGCATGTAGAAGCCGTCGGCGCGAGGGGTGCTGTTCAAAGTGGTCATGGCAATCAGGACTCCAGGGAACCGTCGAGGGTTTTCAGAGCGCCGTACAGGTCTGGACGACGGTCGCGGAACGAACCCCACGCGCTGCGGATGTGCTCCAGCTCGTCGAGGTCGAAAGTGTGCACCAGAATACCTTCTTCGGTTTTATTGAGCTCCTGAACTTTCTCGCCGAACTGGTTGGCGATGAATGACGAGCCGTAGAAGGTAATGTCGTAGCCGTCCTGCTCTTCGTTGCCGATACGGTTGCTGGCGATCAACGGCATCAGGTTGGCACCGGCATGGCCCTGCTGCACACGCTGCCAGTGGTCCCGTGAGGAAATGGTCTTGTCGTGGGGCTCGCTGCCGATGGCGGTCGGGTAAAACAGGATCTGCGCCCCCAGCAAGGCCATGCTGCGCGCACATTCCGGGAACCACTGGTCCCAGCAGATGCCCACGCCGATCTTCGCGTACCGGGTGTTCCACACTTTGAAGCCGGTATCACCCGGATTGAAATAGTACTTTTCGTGATAGCCAGGGCCGTCGGGGATGTGGCTCTTGCGATAAACCCCCAGGTTGCTGCCGTCGGCATCGATGATCGCGACGCTGTTAAAGCGAGCACGCCCCGCCAACTCGTAGAAGCTGATCGGCAGCACGACTTGCAACTCTTTGGCGACTTTCTGGAAGTGCCTGATGGCAACGTTGTCTTCGACAGTTGTGGCCAGCTGCAGGTAATCCGGATTCGGCTTCTGGCAGAAGTACGGGGCTTCGAACAGTTCCTGGATCAGGATGATTTGCGCGCCTTTGGCTGCGGCCTCACGGACCAGCTTTTCAGCGGTCTCGATGTTGGCTTCAAGGTCCCAGGAACAGGCCATCTGGGTAGCGGCTACGGTAACGTTACGAGTCATGAAACATCTCCGGGGCAAGCGCTGGAATCGAGCTTGGCATCGATCCATTACAGAAATGGGAGCCCCGGGCAGGATCATTCACGCCGTGGGCAACGGCGACTTTATAACCGATTAATATCGACTTTAGAAGCTCATAAAATGCGTTACGTCTTAAACGAAGTATTTATTATCGATAACAATCGGCATTTAATCCGTGTAGGAGCTGTCGCAGGCTGCTCCTACACGGATCGATCAGAGTCCCTCAGCCAGCACCTTCGACAGCATGTCGACAAAGAAATCCACGCTCTGGCGCGAGGTGACCATCGGCGGCTTGATCTTCAGGACATTCAAGAAGTCGCCGGTCGGTTGCATGAAGATCCCCAGTTCACGCAAGCGCTCGCACAGCGCCGTGGTTTCTTCGGTCGCCGGCTCCAGGGTTTCTCGGTTGCGGATCAATTCGACGCCCAGATAGAAACCGGAGCCGTGGACCGCACCCACTAACGGATGAATATCGATCAGTGCTTCCAACCGCTGTTTGAAATGCCCGCCGACGACCTGGGCGTTTTCCCAAAGCTTTTCCTCTTCCATCACATCCAGCACCGCCATGCCGATCTGGCAACTGACCGGACTGCCGCCGGCGGACGAGAAGAAGTAGCCCTCGGCCTCGAGCGCTTCGGCAATTTCCCGGCGGGTAATCACCGCGCCCAACGGCTGGCCGTTACCCATGCCCTTGGCCATGGTGATGATGTCCGGCACCACGCCCTGCTCTTCGAAGCCCCAGAAGAAGTCGCCCATGCGTCCATAACCGACCTGTATTTCGTCAGCGATGCACACACCGCCACGGTCACGCACCAACCCATAGACTTGCTGCAGATAACCCGGTGGCAGCGAGATACCACCGGCATTACCGTACACCGGCTCGCAAATGAAGCCAGCCAGTTGACGATTCTGCCCGGCGATTTTCGCCAGCTTGTGTTCGACGCTGCGCACGTAGTCCGGCGTACTGTCCGGGCCACGGAACTCGCCTCGATAGGTGTTTGGCGCAGTCACCGGATGCACCCAGTCCGGGCGGCTGCTCAAGGCCTTGGGGTTGTCTGCAATAGAGGTCGAGACCGCGTCGGCGCCTACCGTCCAGCCGTGGTAGGCCTCCAGCACGCTGAGCATGTCGCGGCCGCCGCTGTAGGCCCATGCCAGGCGAATCGCCAGGTCGTTGGCCTCGCTGCCGCTATTGACCAGGAACACCCGATCCATGCCGTCCGGTGACAATTTCAGCAGGCGCTCGGAGAACTCGGCCACCGCCGCGTAGTTGAAACGCGAGTTGGTGTTGAGCAGTGACCACTGCCGGCTGGCGACCGCCGCCATGCGCGGATGGCCATGGCCCAATACCGCGACGTTGTTGAGCATGTCGAGATAGGAGCGGCCCTGCATGTCGATCAAATGATTGCGCCAGCCACGCTCGATGCGCGGCGGGTCGACGTAATAGTGTTTTTGCGTGCGGGCGAAACTGGCGTCGCGGCGGGCCAGCAAAGTCGGCCCATCGAGTTCGGGCTCCGCGTCACAGGCCAGCCCCAGCAGCGCTGCCGGCGATGGACACAGCGCTTGCCAGGCTGCCGCACGCGACGGCGCACAGAACAACGGCGCATCGATAGAAGCCCCCCGGCACAACTGCACCAACAGCGGCCCGCTGACAGAACCCAGCACTTGGCCTTTAACCAGCGCCGCGCCGCTGTGCAGCGACGGTGTGACACCCCACAGGCGCAGACTCAGTTGCGGGCCGTCGAGTTGCAACAACCCCGTTGCCGACAAATGCACCACCCCGGCAAACGGCGCTTCGACCGGTGTGCCCTGGGGTACGTGCAACTCAACGTGCAACGGGCAAGTGTCGGGTTCAATGGCGCTGTCCGGCCGGGTCCTGGACAAGCGATATTGCCCGTAGCGACTGGCTGCCAGACCATGCGCCGCTGCCGCTTCGCTCAACAGGCGTTGATCGATGCCTTGCTGCTCCCAGTTACCGGCTTCGAAATGCGGGCTGAGCACGCCCAGGTCAATCAAGGCAAACTCGCGCCCCACCAGATTGGGCAGCAGCGGCGCGAAACCTTCACTGTTGATGACTGGCAGGTTCTCGCCGACCGACGTCAGAATCGCAGCCTCCATCAAAGCCAACGGCACCGAGGTGGCGACGCGGAAGATCTCCCACTCGTGGACCAGATTGTCGCGGCTGTAGGCATTGCCCGGATCGATGCTGACCTGCTGTTCACCGCTGAGCACCAACACCGCCGCCCGGGCCACGATCAACGGCCAGAGCGCCAGCAGTTCTTCACGTTGCAACGGGTTGACCGCGTGATAGGCCTGGATCGCCGGCAGAATGCACAACGGATTGCCTTCGCCGTGATGCAGCAGCGCAGCGCAGGTCACCGACAGATCGGTGATACGCCAGGTACGCACCAGATCGCCGAAATCGATGACCCCCTGCAATTGCCAGTGGCGCTGCGCATCACGTTGCCACACCACGTTGTCATCGGTGATATCCATGTGGATGGCCTGCACCGGCAGCTTGTCTTCCAGCGGCTGCAAATGGCGCTCGGCCTGTTCGGATGCTTCGACAATCAGTCGACGCAAGGTTTCATCCTTGATCACGGGCAACAAATGCGCGATCAGCGCATGGGCGTGGCGAGCGTCCCACTGCAGCGTTCGCACCAGCCCCGGATGATCGAAATCAGCCAGTGCCAGATCCATCTCGCCGCACAACCGACCGAAACCGGCCACCACGGCAGGATTGAAATACTCGAGGCTCGTCAGGGGCTGGCCTTCGATGTAATCGAGCAGGCGCACATGCACCGCATCACCACCAACGTCCAGGGACAGCAGGTCTGCGCCGTTTTTTGCCGGGATCACTCGCGGTACGTGTACATCCGGGTGCTCGCCCAAATGCCTGAGCCCCGCGTGCTGGGCTTGCAACTCCAGCGTCGCATAGTCGCCCCTGCAGATTTTCAGGACGAAATGCCCTTGATCGCTGTCGACGCGATAGTTCAGGTCTTGCTGGCTGCCAAGGGCCTGTAATTTTCCGCTGAGCCCGTAATGTTCCTCCAACAGCTCAAGCGCTTGCTCCGCAGACACCTGCGGGCTGGGCAAACTGGCGCGATGAATCAACGTGGCAAGCGACATACAACGACCCCTGAAATTTCATTAGACGCCTATATCGCCATTGCTTTGGACGATACGCAAGCCCCCGGGAGCCGGTACTGGTCGCTTGTGCCGGCAATTGACTGCACATGTCTCTCGCCCCGGCCGGCACTTTGCGCAAGAATGTGCGCCATCAAAGCCCATTGCCGGAGACAGACCATGAATGTAGTGACCACCGACCTGCCCGGTGTTCTGATCCTTGAACCCAGGGTCTTTGGTGACGAACGTGGTTTCTTCTACGAAAGTTTCAACGCGAAGGCTTTCGAACAAGCCACCGGGGAAAGCATTCAGTTCGTCCAGGACAACCATTCCCGCTCGCAAAAAGGTGTTTTGCGCGGCCTGCACTACCAGCTGGAAAACACCCAAGGCAAACTGGTTCGCGTCACCCACGGCGAAGTACTCGACGTCGCCGTGGACCTTCGTCGCAGCTCGCCGAATTTTGGCAAATGGGTAGCAGTACGCCTGTCTGCCGACAACCATCGCCAACTCTGGGTGCCGGAAGGCTTCGCCCACGGTTTCGTGGTGCTCAGCGAGTCAGCCGAGTTTCTTTATAAAACGACGGATTATTACAACCCGTCCGCCGAGCGCAGCATCCGCTGGGACGACCCGGACCTGGCCATCGACTGGCAGCTTGCGCAGACACCGCAACTATCGGCCAAGGATCAGGCCGCAACGTTCTTCAAGGATGCCGATGTCTTCCCCTGAAGCCGGGCAAAGAACTTCGCGTCGCTTACCGCGCAGACGGTACGCGCAAGCCTAGGCATAATGCGCCTGTACCCACAGGCGCCCGATGCTCATGACTGCGACCCTTCCTCCCAGACCCCGCTGGCGCAGCCTGGCCCTTCTTGCACTGTGCCTGGCACCTCTGCTGTGGCCGCTGGAACATCTCGCCGAGCGCTACTACCGCAGCGAACTGGCCAGCCAGAATCGGCAGACCCTCGATCTCTACGTCGCCAACCTTCTGGGTACCCTGCATCGCTATGAGGTATTACCGCAGATCCTCGGCGATCTGCCGGCCCTGCAGGCCGTCATCGGCGCACCGGACGATGGCGTCACCCAGGGCAATGCCAACCGCCTGCTGAAAAACATCAGCACCCAGACCGGCGCCGAAGTCATGTACCTGATGGACGCCAGCGGCAAAACCCTGGCCGCTTCCAACTGGGACAAGCACGACAGTTTCGTCGGGCGCAATTTTTCGTTCCGGCCGTACTTCAGCGAAGCCATGGCCGGGCGGCTCGGACGCTTTTTCGGCTTGGGCACCACCTCTGCCAAGCGCGGCTATTTCTTTGCTGCAGGCGTGCGTGACGGCGAGAAAATCGTTGGGGTGCTGGTGGTCAAGGTAGACCTCGACCACACCGAAAGCCTCTGGGGCAAAACCCCGGAACAACTGCTGCTGACCGACCACAACGGCGTGGTCATCCTGACGTCGCGGCCTGAGTGGCGGTTCCGTTCGACCCGCGCGCTGAACGAAGAAGAAAGCAAAGCCATTACTGCGATTCAACCTTACCCAACCCGCGATCCCAAGCCGCTCAAGCTCAACCCCAATGCCTGGCTGACCCAGACCCAGCCAATCGCCGAGACCGGCTGGAACGTCAGTATCCTCGCCCCGCGTACGTTGATTGACCGCCCGGTACGCACAGTGGTCGCCGTCGGTGGCGCCACTCTGCTGGTGTTGATGCTGCTCCTGGGCCTGATGATGCAGCGCCGTCGCCATTACCTTGAGCGCATCGCCTTCGAAGCCAAGGCCCGTCGCGAACTGGAGGCCCGGGTCGCCGAGCGCACCAGCGATCTCGAAGGCCTGAACCGGCGCTTGAAACAAGAGGTGCTGGAGCGCGAACAGGCTCAACAGGAACTGGTACGCGCCCAGGATGATCTGGTGCAGGCGGGTAAATTGTCGGCATTGGGGACGATGTCGGCGAGCATCAGCCATGAACTCAATCAGCCGCTGGCGGCGATTCGCAGCTACGCGGAAAACGCCGAGGTACTGCTCGATCACCAACGCACCGATGATGCCCGGGGCAACCTCAAGCTGATCAGCGAATTGACCGGGCGCATGGCTTCGATCATTGCCCACCTGCGCGCCTTCGCCCGGCGCGATCGCCATGCCCCGGAAAGCGTGGCCCTGCAGCCGGCGCTGGACGATGCACTGGCCCTGCTGGCCAAACGTCGGCGCAGTATGGAGGTTGAGCTCATCCGCGATTTGCCCGCCGCCACCCTGTGGGTCGAAGCGGGAGAAACGCGCCTGCGCCAGGTGCTCGGCAATCTGCTGGCCAACGCCCTTGATGCCCTGACGGAAAAAGGCCCGCCACGTAAACTCTGGCTAAGTGCCCAATCCAGCGCCGATGGCGTCAACCTGTACATTCGCGACAATGGCCCGGGTTTCTGCATGGAAGCCCTTGCCCGCGCCAGCGAGCCTTTCTACACCACCAAGACCCGTACACAAGGCCTTGGCCTGGGCCTGGCGATTTGCGAAACCCTGATGCGCGCCTTCGGTGGTGAACTGTCGTTCGCCAACCACAAGGAAGGTGGCGCGTTGATTACTCTCAAGCTGCGCGCTGGTGCACCGGGCGTGAGCCTGCAACCGCCCGAGGACCGAAGTGCATGACCATCGACAACCGTATTCAGGTCGTGTTGATCGACGACGATCCCCATCTGCGCCAGGCGCTGAGCCAGACCCTGGATCTGGCCGGCCTGAAAATCTTGCCGTTGGCCGAAGCCAAGGGCCTGGCCGCGCAACTGGAGCGCGACTGGCCGGGCGTGGTGGTCAGTGACATCCGCATGCCCGGTATGGACGGCCTCGAACTGCTGACCGAGCTGCATGCCCAGGACCCCGACCTGCCGGTGTTGCTGATCACCGGACACGGCGATGTGCCGTTGGCGGTGCAAGCCATGCGCGCCGGAGCCTATGATTTTCTGGAAAAACCCTTCGCCAGCGATGCCCTGCTCGACAGTGTGCGCCGCGCCCTGGCGCTGCGCCGCCTGGTGCTGGATAACCGCAGCTTGCGGCTCGCATTGAGCGATCGCCAGGAGTTGAGCACGCGCCTGGTCGGGCAATCGGCGCCGATGCTGCGCCTGCGCGAACAGATCGGCGCGTTGGCGGCAACCAAGGCCGATGTGCTGATTCTCGGAGAGACCGGCGCCGGTAAAGAAGTAGTGGCGCGGGCCCTGCACGATTTATCCAACCGACGCAACGGGCCGTTCGTGGCGATCAACGCTGGCGCACTGGCCGAATCGGTAGTTGAAAGTGAGCTTTTCGGCCACGAACCCGGCGCATTTACCGGTGCGCAGAAGCGCCGCATCGGCAAGTTCGAATTCGCCAACGGCGGCACGCTGTTCCTGGATGAAATCGAAAGCATGAGCCTCGATGTGCAGGTCAAATTGCTGCGTCTGCTCCAGGAGCGGGTAGTCGAGCGCCTGGGTGGCAACCAACTGATCCCGCTGGACTTGCGTATCATCGCGGCGACCAAGGAAGACCTGCGCCAGGCCGCCGATCAGGGGCGCTTCCGTGCCGACTTGTACTACCGCCTGAATGTCGCGCCCCTGCGAATTCCGCCGCTACGCGAGCGTGGCGAAGATGCGTTGATGATGTTCCAGCATTTCGCCGATGAGGCCAGCACCCGCCACGGCCTGCCGCCCCATGAACTGCAGCCGGGACAGCGCGCCTTGTTACTGCGCCACACCTGGCCCGGTAACGTGCGCGAACTGCAAAACGCCGCCGAACGATTCGCCCTGGGGCTGGAACTGGCCCTGGATAACAACGCGCCCGACGATGCTGTCGGCACTGCGGTCGAAATGATCAGCGGCGGGTTGAGTGAGCAAGTGGAAAACTTCGAAAAAAGCCTGATTGCGGCCGAACTGGCGCGCTTTCACAGCTCCGTGCGCAGCGTCGCCGAAGCCCTGGGCATTCCGCGCAAGACCCTGCATGACAAACTGCGCAAGCATGGCTTGAGTTTCGCCGACAGCGGCACTTCCACCCACGCCGACGAGCACGAATGAGCCACCGTCCAATCCCTCACTTCAAACAAGAGGCCACGCAATGACCCGCGAAAGCCGTCAACTGGAATCGGTTCTTCATCACGACATCCCTCTGACACGGGACATGGGCCTCAAAGTGCTCGACTGGCACGACCAGCAACTGCGCCTGCAGCTGCCGCTGGAAGCCAACGTCAACCACAAGAGCACCATGTTCGGTGGCAGCCTGTATTGCGCTGCGGTGCTGGTCGGCTGGGGCTGGTTGCATTTGCGCCTGAAAGAGGAAGGCATCGAAGACGGGCACATCGTGATTCAGGAAGGGCAGATCAGCTATCCCCTACCCGTGACGAGTGATGCCACAGCCATTTGTCAGGCGCCGAGTGCGGCGGCGTGGAAGAAGTTTCTGACCATGTACCAGCGTTATGGTCGGGCGCGGTTGACGCTGGCTACACGGGTGGTGAATGCGGGGAGTGATGAGTATGCGGTGCTGTTTACCGGGCAATACGTGCTGCACCGCTGATAGGCAATGGTCGCCGTAGGAGCCAGCTTGCTGGCTCCTACGAGTTGGCGAGCGCCAATAGTTTCTCCCGCCACGCGGCCTTCGCCGGCAACGCCAAAAAGAACTCATTCAACAACGACTCCCGCGCCGGGTAACAGAACGGCGCGCCGCTCAAATCCAGCACCTCCCCGCCCGCGCCTTCCAGCACACCTTGCGCCGCCGCCGTGTCCCACTGCGAAGTCGGCGCCAAACGCGGATAACAATCCGCTTCGCCTTCAGCCAACAAACAAAACTTCAGCGAGCTGCCGATATTAGCCAGTTGCAGCTCTCCAAGGCTTGCACTCAACCCCGCCAGCAAACGCTCCTGCTGCTCACTGGAATGGCGGCGGCTGGCAACCACGGTAAACGCCTGGCCGGGTGCCAAGGCATGCCGCACCTGAATAGTTACCGGTGTACCACCTTGATCGCCACGCCACGCACCGAGCCCGGCTCCACCGACATAGAAGCGCCCATTGGTCGGCATCGACACCACGCCGAATACCACTTGGCCGTTTTCGATCAGGGCAATATTGACGGTGAATTCCTCACTGCCAGATATGAACTCCTTGGTGCCATCAAGTGGATCGACCAGCCACCAGCGCTGCCATCCAGCACGCACGCTCTGGGGGATGTTGGCGTCTTCTTCGGACAGCACCGCAATGCTCGGGTCCAGCGCCGTCAAGCCGGCCAGAATCAGATGATGGGCAGCCAGGTCCGCCGCAGTGACAGGCGAGTCATCCGATTTGGCCGTCACCGCTGTACCGGTACGCCAGAACGGCAGGATCGCTTCGCCGGCCTTCAACGCCAGCTCAACCACGGGCGCCATCAACGGGTGAGTGAAAGTCATGGCAGAAACACCCCACGCTGAGTCAGCAGGTCACGGGCCAGATACAGCGCCGCCAAGGCACGGCCCTCGCTGAACTGTGGGTTTTGCGCCAGCGCCGACAGCTCACGCAGACTGACTTTGCTCACGCCCATAGGCTCTGGCTCGTCGCCTTCCAGACGCTCTTCATAGAGGTCCATGGCCAGGACTACCTGAATTTTCTGGCTCATATAGCCGGGCGACAGCGATAGTTCGGTCAAGTGTTCAAGTTGCCGGGCACCGAAGCCTGCCTCTTCCTTGAGCTCACGTTCGGCGGCGGCCAATACGTCTTCACCCGGTTCGATCAGGCCCTTGGGCAAGGACATCTCGTACTCATCCGTACCGGCGCAATATTCCTCGACAAGCACCGCATGATCGGCATCCAGCATTGCCACGATCATGACCGCGCCATACCCGGCACCTTTGCCGACCAATCGCTCATACGTGCGTTCCACGCCATTGGAAAAGCGCAACTTCAGCTCTTCCACACAGAACAATCGACTGGTGGCGACAATTTCGCGGGCGAGTATGGTGGGTTTCTGGCGCATGCAAAGCTCCTTGGCGTGAACGCGCTACTATAACGCGGCTTTCCCTATTGTTTATGTCAGATATCTTTCTACCGTCCGAGACGTTGCCATGCCTTCACTACCCTGGTCCGCTATCGATACCGTTCTGCTGGATATGGACGGCACGCTGCTGGACCTGCATTTCGACAATCACTTCTGGCTGGAACACCTGCCCCAGCGTTACGCCGAGCTGCACGGTATAGACCGGGCCATTGCCGAACAGGAGCTGCAGCCATTGTTCGAACGCAATGCCGGACAGTTGCAGTGGTACTGCCTGGATTTCTGGAGCGCCGAGCTGAAGCTGCCGGTGCGAGAGCTCAAACTGGAAACCGCTCATCTGATCGCTCTGCGTCCTGATGCGGACACCTTTCTGGCGGCGATAAAACAAGCCGGCAAGCGCGTGGTACTGATCACCAACGCGCACCGCGACTCGCTGTCGCTGAAGCTGGAAAAAATCGAGCTGGCGCCGTATTTCGAGCGGTTGATCAGCTCCCACGACTACGGCTTCCCCAAGGAAAATCCGCAGTTCTGGGATGCGCTGCAAGCCGATATCGATTTCGACCCGTCACGTAGTCTGTTTATCGACGACACCTTGCCGATCCTGCGCAGTGCGCGGGACTTTGGTGTGGCGCATTTGTTGGCCGTGAAAGAGCCGGACAGCCGCAAGGGGCCGAAGGACACAGGCGAATTTGCCGCGGTTGAGGATTATCGGGATTTGATTACCGGGCTTTGAGACTGGGGCGCCTGCATCGCGGGCAAGCCACGCTCCCACAGGATTTGTGTCGTGCGATTGATTAGTGAACGACTCAGATGCTGTGGGAGCGTGGCATGGTCCGGGCGGCGTTCCGACGAAGGCCATCACACGGACTTAAGGCCTACTCAGGAATCCTTAACGACTGCCCCGGATAGATCTTGTTCGGGTCCTTGAGCATCGGCTTGTTGGCTTCGAAGATTTTTTGATACTTGTTTGGATCACCATAGACGCGCTTGGAAATGGCACTGAGAGTGTCGCCTTTCTCGACCGTGACGAACTTCGCTGGCGCTGCCACCGGCCCGGTCACAGTGATCTGGTCATCAACACCGCTGATACCCGCCACGTTGCCAAGTGCCAAAAGAATCTTTTCCTTTTCTTCCTGGCTTGAAGCTTCGCCCGTGGCAATGATTTTGTCGCCCTCGACTTTCACCTGGACCTTGGAGGTGTCGATGCCCGTCAAGGCGCTCTGCACATGCTTGGTCAGCGCCTCGCTATTGGCTTCGGCCTTGTCCGGCGTCAGTGCATCGAGGATTTTTTCACCAGCTTCTTTTAGAAAACTGAACAGGCTCATTGTTTGCTCTCCTTGGGTTTGGGTGTCCAGATGAAAAAGCCTAGACCACACCCGTCACTTGCGGACCCAACCCGACCAATGACGCCGCTTCCCCCCGGACGATAGAATCCTCCCCTTCACCCACCCTGGAGCGAAGATGGACATCAAGCAGCTGAAATTCCTCATCGCGCTCGACGAAACCCGCCATTTCGGCCAGGCCGCCGCGCGCTGCCACATCACCCAGCCGACCCTGTCCATGCGCCTGCGCAGCCTCGAAGAAGAACTCGAGTTGCCGTTGGTCAATCGCGGTCAACGTTTCGAGGGCTTCACCGCACCGGGAGAGCGGGTGCTGGCCTGGGCGCGCACCGTGCTGGCGGCCTACGACGGTTTGTACGCTGAAGCGGCGGCCTGTCGCGGAAGTCTGGTCGGGACCTTACGGCTGGGCGTGGTGCCATTGTCGAGTTTCGATCCGTTGCCGCTGCTGCAGCGCCTGCACGGGGAACATCCGAATTTGCGTTTCGAGCTCTCGGCACTGAGTTCCGAACAGATTCTCGAACAGCTGGCGAACAACCGCCTGGACCTCGGTGTGTCTTACCTGGAACGTCTGGATGCCGAACGTTTTGACTCTCTGACTTTCAGCGAAACCCGTATGGGCCTGCTCTACGACCAGCGTTTCTTCACCTTCGGCGAGGCGCCGCTGAGTTGGGAAGCGTTGATCGAACTGCCGCTGGGCATGCTCACCAGTGGCATGCACTTCCGCCAGTCCATCGACCATAACTTCCACAGCCGTGGCCTCACGCCACAGCCGTTGTTGCAAACCGACGCTGTGCATCAATTGCTACAAGCTGTGCACGGCGGCTTGTGTTGCGCCGTGATGCCGCTGGATGGCGGCCTGGAAAGCCTGACTGATCATTTGCGCCTGCAGCCTATCGAAAATGCCCAGACCCTAGGCCGGCTGGGGTTGATCAAGCGTCGCAGTGCGCCACGCTCGGCGCTGGCGGAAGCGTGTTTTGCGATTTATCAGCAATCGCGGCCTTGTTCTTGATCGACGCTATCTATCGGTAGATCAGTATTAGCGATTAGACGCGACAAGTTGTCGCGCCTAGTCTTAAAGCTGATCAAACCGACGGTGATGCCATGAATACCAAGCGCCCTGCCTGCGCGGCGCCTGCCCTCGAAACACCCGCGCCCGCCGCAAGCCAGACTTACAGCTACAACAACCTTCAGTACTGCGAATCGGCGAGCACCGCGCTGGCCGAGGAAGTGGCGTTGGCGATTGCCTACAACGGCATCAGCCAAGCGGTCATGCTGGTGACACCGACGGACCTGGAAGACTTTATCGTCGGGTTCAGTCTGGGCAGCGGCATCATTCAGGACGCCGCGGACATCTACGACCTGCAACTGAGCGGCTCGGGTTCGGCGCAGTACGCGCAAGTGACCATCGCCAACCGCGCCTTCTGGAACCTCAAGCAGCAACGCCGGCAATTGGCCGGCACCAGCGGCTGCGGGCTGTGCGGAGTTGAAGCGGTCGAGCAGGCACTGCCGCAGCTTCAGGTATTGCCCGGCGCACCGTTGCCTCCCGCCGAATGGCTCGACGGTCTGCGCGAGCGCATCGGTGCCTTCCAGCCCCTGGGCCAGCATTGCGGCGCGGTGCACGCTGCGGTGTTCATGAACAACCAGGGCGAATTGCTGCTGGGACGTGAAGACATCGGCCGGCATAACGCCCTCGACAAATTGATCGGCGGCCTGATCCGGCAAAAGATCCCGACCACTGGCGGGTTGGCCATCGTCACCAGCCGTTGCAGCCTCGAATTGATCCAGAAAGTATTGCGCGCCGGCATCCAGACCCTGGTCAGTCTGTCGTCACCCACCGGCCTTGCCGTGCAATGGGCCCGTCGCCACAACCTCAATCTCATCCATCTGCCACAAAAGAATGCGCCGCGGGTCTACAGCCCAGCGTTGGAGAACCAAGCGTGAGTCAACACCGTCAAGCCGACCAGACACCCGCTCCTCGCTACAAGCCCTACAAAGGCCCCGCCGGTGGCTGGGGTGCACTGATCAGCGTCGCCCAGGCCTGGTTGACCAGCGACAACGCACTGAAAAACCTGCGCATGATGCTCAAGACCAACAAGAACGGCGGTTTCGACTGCCCCGGTTGTGCCTGGGGCGATTCCAAGGAAGGCGGCATGGTGATGTTCTGCGAGAACGGCGCCAAAGCGGTGAACTGGGAAGCGACCAAACGTCGGGTCGACGGCAACTTCTTCGCTAAACACAGCGTCACTTCGCTGCTGGAGCAGAGCGACTATTGGCTCGAGTATCAGGGCCGTATTACCGAGCCGATGAGCTATGACGCCGCAACCGATCGCTACAAACCGATCAGTTGGGACGCCGCCTTCGCCTTGATCGCCAAACATCTGCAGGGTTTGTCGAGCCCGAATCAGGCCGAGTTCTACACCTCGGGACGTGCCAGTAACGAAGCGGCATTCCTTTATCAATTGTTCGTGCGCGCCTACGGCACCAACAATTTCCCCGACTGCTCGAACATGTGCCACGAGGCCAGCGGTGTTGCGTTGTCGCAGAGTGTTGGCGTCGGCAAAGGCACCGTGACGTTTGACGACTTCGAACACGCCGATGCCATTTTCGTCTGGGGCCAGAACCCCGGCACCAACCACCCACGCATGCTCGAACCGCTGCGCGAAGCGGTGAAGCGCGGTGCTCAAGTGGTCTGCATCAACCCGCTCAAGGAGCGTGGCCTGGAGCGTTTTCAGAATCCGCAACATCCGCTTGAAATGCTCACCAACGCAGACAAGCCAACCAATACGGCCTACTTCCGCCCGGCACTGGGTGGCGATATGGCGATAATGCGCGGGATGGCGAAGTTCCTTCTGATGTGGGAGCGCGATGCACAAAAAGCCGATGCCCCGGCGGTGTTCGATCACGACTTCCTCAATGAACACTGTGCCAATGTGCTGGAGTACCTGGCAGCCATCGACGACACCCCATGGGAGCAGATCGTCGAACAGTCCGGCCTGCCCCTGGTAGAGATCGAGCAAGCGGCGCGCATGTATGCCAAGGGCAAGAGCGTCATCATGTGCTGGGCCATGGGCATCACCCAGCATCGCCATTCAGTGGCAACCATCCAGGAAATCGCCAACCTGATGCTGCTGCGCGGCAACATCGGCCGGCCAGGCGCGGGCCTGTGCCCGGTGCGTGGCCACAGTAACGTGCAGGGTGATCGGACCATGGGCATCAACGAACGCCCGCCGGTGGCGCTCCTCGATGCGCTGGAGCGGCGCCTCCAGTTCAAGGTACCCCGTGAAAACGGCCACAACGTGGTGGAGGCGATCCACGCCATGGCCGAAGGTCGGGCTAAAGTCTTCATCGGCCTGGGGGGCAATTTCGCCCAGGCCACCCCCGACAGCCCACGAACCTTCCAGGCCCTGAGCAACTGTGACCTGACCGTGCAGATCAGCACCAAGCTCAACCGCAGCCATCTGGCTCATGGCAAGGACGCCCTTATCCTGCCGTGCCTGGGCCGTACCGACATCGATATCCAGGGCGAAGGCGCACAGGCGGTGACCGTCGAAGATTCGTTCAGCATGGTCCATGCGTCCAATGGTCAGTTGCAGCCGCTGTCGAACCAGATGCGTTCGGAACCGGCAATCCTGGCCGGTATCGCTACGGCGACCCTGGGCAACCATCCGGTAGACTGGAACTGGCTGGTGGCTGACTATCGGCGCATTCGCGACCTGATCGCCGACACCATTGCCGGCTTCAAGGACTTCAACGAGAAGATCAAGAACCCGGGCGGTTTCTATCTGGGTAACAGCGCGGGGGCGCGACGCTGGAACACCACCTCGGGCCGCGCCAATTTCCGTCCCAATAACCTGCCCAAAGACCTGGTGCACGAACGCACCCGGGCAACCGGTGTATTGCCGGACCTGATCATGCAGTCAATGCGCTCTCACGATCAGTACAACACCACCATTTATGGCCTCAACGATCGTTATCGCGGTGTGAAGGGGCAGCGTGATGTGTTGTTCATCAACGAAGCCGACATCATTCGCCTGGGCTTCAAACCCGGGCAGAAGGCTGACATTGTGTCGATCTGGGATGATGGTGTTGAGCGGCGGGTGAAAGGCTTCACGTTGCTGGCGTTTGATATTCCTGCCGGACAGGCCGCGGCTTACTATCCAGAGGTGAATCCGCTGGTGCCTCTTGAAAGCATCGGGGATGGCAGCCATACGCCGACGTCGAAGTTTGTGGCGATCCGGCTGGAAGCAGCGAGTGAGACCGGGTTGATTTTGGCCAGGTCGGCTTAAAGCGGCAGCAGGCCCTGACAACACATGATTGGGACCATCCGGCAACTTTCCAATCGCCCACAAAAAAGGCCGTTTTTTCACAAAAACGGCCATTCCGAAGTAACTAAAGACCCGCGAAAATCGCTTAAGTTCCGTCTAAAAAACAATAACTTATAGAATTGTGCACAAGTCGTGTTACTCGTCGGATTTCGATTGTCACTCCACTGATACAGCCTCAGGATCGCGTCGTCATCCCCTTGAGGTTCCTCCATGAAGTTCTCCTCGATTCTCCTGTTGTCCCTTGGCCTTGTCAGTGGCATTGCCTCTGCCGGCGGAAACACCGAAGCAGGTGTGGGCGGCGCGTTGGGCGGGGTTTTGGGCTCGGTCGTCGGCCAGTCACTGGGCGGCAGTACAGGTTCAACCATTGGCGCGGCCCTCGGCGGCGCGGGTGGTAGCGCAGTCGGCGCAGACAAACACAGCCGTGGCGAAGCCGCCATTGGCGGTGCGTTGGGCGCGGCAGGCGGTAACGTGGTCGGGCGCAATGTTGGCGGCACCTCCGGCAGCCTGGTCGGCGCCGCAGTAGGCGGCGGCGCTGGCGGTGCGCTGGGTAACTACATGGGCAACAAGTACGATGATGATGACGGCGATGATTATCGTGGCGGTCATCGCGACGGCCGCTACTACCGTGACGGCCACCCGGGCCGCGGTCATGCCTATGGTCATCGCAAGCACCACAAGGGCTACTACCGCCACCGTGATTGAGGCCGGAATGGTTTCGCAGGCAGGTATAAAAACGCAGCCCGATGGCTGCGTTTTTTTTGCTGATTCAAACCACGAGGCGTTCCAAAGCGTTGCGCAGTCCTGCAGGAATCGGCGTCGGCTGGTTCGAAACACGATCTACGAATACATGCACGAAGCGGCCGGCCGCACAGGCCTCATCCTCCCCCTCCTTGAACACCGCCAACTCATATTGCACGGAACTGTTACCCAGCTTGCCGACCCGCAAGCCAATCTCTATCCGGTCCGGAAACGCAATGGAAGCGAAGTAGTCGCAGGCTGAACTCACCACGAACCCCACCACCTCGCCATCATGGATATCAAGGCCACCGACTTCGATCAGGTAAGTGTTCACCGCCGTGTCGAAAAAGCTGTAGTAGGTGACGTTATTGACGTGGCCGTAGGCATCGTTGTCGTGCCAGCGCGTGGTAACAGACTGGTAGTGCGGGTATTCGCAGCGTTGGGGCATCAGCGTTGGTTCCTGGAGTTGGTTTGCCAGTTCAAGGCGAAAATCTCGTTATCGTTCTTTGCGGGCTAGCCCACTAAGGCGCCATACCCATTACTTGTCAGCAAACCCTTTACCCCCCGCCGCCAGCTCACCAATCAAGCGCGCCGGCCGCCAGTGGTCACCCTGCCGCGTCTCGAGCGCTACCAGCCGCTGATGAACATCCGCCAAACCTTGCTGATCCGCCCAAGCCATCGGTCCGCCCTTGTCCGCCGGGAAACCGTACCCGTTGAGGTATACCAGATCGATGTCATGGGCAGATCCCGCGATACCCTCCTCAAGAATCTTCGCGCCTTCGTTGACCAACGCCAACAAACACCGCTCCAGGACTTCCTCCGGGCCAATCTCGCGACGGTGGAACCCGAGATCCTCGCTGACCTGCAGTACCAGCGCATCAACCTGCGGATCGTGTTCGGCCTGGCGACTACCCGGCTCATAGTGGTAATAGCCATTGCCGCTCTTCTGGCCGAAACGACCCGCTTCGCACAGACGATTATCTACCTGAAACTGCGGCGCATCCTGCCCTGTGCCGGATAATTGTCGAGCGCGCCATTCCAGATCGACACCAACCACGTCGTACATGCGGAACGGTCCCATGGCAAAACCGAAGCCTTGCAGGGCTGCGTCGACCTGGTGAGGAAAAGCACCTTCAAGCAACATCTTGCGCGCTTCGTGGGTGTAGGTCCGCAGCATGCGGTTGCCGATAAAACCCGGGCAATTACCCGCCACTATGCTGACCTTGCCCATGCGCTTGCCCAGTGCCAGAGCGGCTTCAAGCACCGCCGGGGCGGTCTGCGCGCCACGAACGATTTCCAGCAGCTTCATGATGTGCGCCGGACTGAAGAAATGCAGGCCCAGGACCTGTTGCGGACGGCGAGTGACTGCAGCGATGGCATCGATGTCCAGCGCCGAGGTGTTGCTGGCCAGGATGGCTTCAGGTTTAAGCAGAGCGTCCAGTTCGCGGAAGATTTTCTGCTTGAGTTCGAGGTTTTCGTAGACCGCTTCGATGACCAGGTCGACATCCCGTATAGCCGCATAATCGGGTGCTGTCGTTACACGGGCGATACGATCATCGGCCTCGGCCTGATCGATCCGGCCTTGTCGCACGCTGTGGGCGTAGGTGTCCGCCACTGACGTCAGCGCTTGTTCCAGCATCTGCGGGTTGTTATCGACCCACTGCACCGCCACCCCGGCGTTGGCCAGGCACATGACAATGCCCCGGCCCATGGTGCCCGCGCCGATGACGGCAGCGCGCTGAATATTCGACGGTGTCTGGCTCATATTCTGTTCTCTTGTTGGCGATCCGAAGACAGCCATCACCATAATCAGCCACTGTGCTTTTTTGAAATTTATTCCTGTGATGAGCAACATTCAGCGCGTGGATACACCCCAGAAAGATCACCGATCAGACTGAGAGATGCTGTTGGGCCCAATCGCGCACTTCGGCGTACGGGTAAACCTCCAGCACCGCAAAACCCGAAATGGCCCGCGCCTTGAGTTTGGTAAATAGCGGAACGCTGATGCCGCACAAAAACCGCGTCACACGCTCGGCCGAAGGTAATGTGCCGGTGTATTGCTCGTGCCTGTGGATAAAGTCTGCACACAACGCCTCGAAATTTTTATCCACAAGCGCCGGCAAATCCGGTGGTGCCGGCAGGCGCGCCACCTGCCCGTGACACACCGAACAATGCCCGCACTGCTGCGGTGCATTGTCATCACCAAAGTACTCGGCCAGGCGATAACCCAAACACCTGTCAGTGGCAAAAAGCGCCAACATGGCGTGAATCCGCGCGATCTCGGTTTGCTCATGCCGGGTGAAACAAGCGTGCAACTCTTCACTCAACACGACGCTGTCGAAACCGGTTTGCAGCAGGCTGTAGACTTCGGTCATCTGTTTACTTTCCAGCTCGACCCAACCCTTTTCCTGAAAGTAATCCAACGCCCTCACCACCCGAGTGCGTTCGGCCTGATGCTGTTCATACAACGCATCGAAATTCACCGTGGCCCAGGTCCGTGCGCGGCTGGAAGTCTGGATGATCGCGGCGACGAAATCCCTGCGTTCCCCCTCGAAACGGGCCAGCAAGGCCTCGGGCTCCTGCAAATACTTGAAGCGGTATTCGGCGTAATAGGCGTAGCGCGGGGCGATGATCCCGCGCAACTCCAGTTGCACCAGCAAGGTCTTGAGCGGTAGCTGGCGAATGTTGCTCTGGTCCGCCAACGGCCCCAGCAAAAACTCCCACTGACCTTGCGGCGCAGCAGCCTGCAATTCGTCGAGTACGCAGCGAATACCGGCGTGCTCGGGAGTGTCGCCATAGACGAAATTTTCCAGCACGTTGAGGCTGTCGCGGTTGGCCAATACCAGGCAATCGGAAGGCTGTCCGTCACGCCCGGCGCGGCCGATTTCCTGGCTGTAGTTTTCGATGGATTTGGGCAGATCGAAATGCACCACGTTGCGAATGTCGCTCTTGTCGATGCCCATGCCGAACGCGATGGTCGCGACGATGCAGTTGGACTGTCCGCCCATGAACCGACGCTGAATCGCCTCCCGTTGTTCATGGGGCAACCCCGCGTGATAGGCCTCGGCCTGAATACCGTTGCGACCCAGGTGCTCGGCAATGTGCTCGGCGGTTTTCTGCAGGGTTACATAGACGATGCTTGGCTGGTCGGGACGTTCGCTCATCCATTCGACGAGACGTCGTCGCTTGTCCTGGCCGCGAACCGGCTCTACCAGCAGGTTGAGGTTCGGCCGATAGAAACCGGTAGTCACCACATCGTCGGCTGCGATGGCGAATTTGGCCTGCATGTCCGCGATCACTTTGGGCGTGGCGGTAGCGGTAAGCAGCAGCACCTGCTGGATGTTGAATTGGCGTTGGTAATCGGGAAGCTTGAGGTAGTCCGGACGGAAATTGTGGCCCCACTCCGAGATGCAATGAGCCTCGTCCACCACCAGTAGCGAGATCGGTACCTGCTGCAAAAAGTTGCGAAAGCGCTCGTTCTTCAGGCGCTCCACGGAAATCATCAGGATTTTCAGTTCGCCGGACTTTGCACGGGCCATCACATCGCTGGCGTCATCGCGGCTCTGGGCCGAATCGATACTGCCTGCGGCGATGCCATGGCGCTGGAGGAACGCCAGTTGATCCTGCATCAGCGCCAGCAACGGCGAGACCACCAGCGTCAGATGCGGCAGCAACACTGCCGGTAATTGATAACAAAGGGACTTGCCGGACCCGGTAGGGAAAATCGCCGCAGCGGAGCGCCCCTCCAACACGGCGCTGACGGCAGTCTCCTGACCCGGGCGAAATTGTGGATAACCGAAAACCTGCTCCAGGGTGCTGTGCATAACGCTGTCACTCCGTTGACTGCTGCGATGTGCAAAGCCTAGCCGGCGATCGCAGCGAGTCGAGAAAAGGTCGGGGGTAAAAACCATACCGGATAATACAGCGTCACCCGTTCTGCTCGCGCCACGGATTGAAACACATGAAGCACGTTGCCATCTGACTAGCTTGCACCTCCCAGGGTTATGGTTCACCTACACCGCGCGAAGTCAGGAAGGCTGAGTAGCGCGTCCCCCTTTCGAAGGACCGATCATGCTTAAAACCTTTGTAGTTCCCTTTGCCCTGATGATGACCACTACGCAGCTTCTTGGCGGATGCAGAGCCTCTCACCATCTCCCCGTAGTGCCGGACGCATTCAACACACCTGAGTATCAAGCTCAAAAAGGGTTGGGGGTGATCAACGCATCGCACCTCTACGAACGCGGTGGCACTGGACGGGGAGTGACGGTTGCGTTGATCGATTCGGGCCTGAACGCCGACCTGCCGCAATTCCAGGGCAGAATTCGTGATCCCGGTTTCGACTACGTCGAGAAACGTCCCGGTGGCCATGATCGAATCGGTCACGGCACCCAGATGGCTGGAATTATCGCCGCCAACAAGGACGATCAGGGTATGCACGGCGTCGCGTTCGACGCACAGCTGATCCCTTTTCGTTTCGGCGACGACAATGAGCCTTTTTTTTTCGACAGTGAAATCGCGCAATCATGGCAATCGGGTTTCGACAAAGGAGCACGCATACTGAACAACTCGTGGGCCAACGCCATTCCTGCGACAGAAATCAATGAAGAGCGCTACAAACAGGTCATGCCGGAGTCATTGTTAACCGCGCGAAAACTGGTGCGGGACGGCGCCGTATTTGTGTTCCCGACTGGAAATGAACTCAAACGCGAACCCTTGGCCGAACCGGGTTTGCCCCTCGCCATACCTGAACTGGAAAAAGGCTGGATCGCCGTTGTTGCATTGAAAAACGATGGGACTGCCATCAACGCCAAGTCCAACTACTGCGGCGTGGCGGCAGCATGGTGCATTGCCGTACCGGGTGGCGACTCCGGAGCGGACCAGGGCTTGCTGACCACCAGCAAGGATGGTGGGTACGTACAAACCGCGGGCACGTCACCCGCCGCCGCGCTGGTCAGCGGTGCTCTGGCGGCATTGCAAAGCCGCTACCCCGAGCTCACTGCACAGCAGGTACGTGAACACCTGCTGGCGACAGCGAACCGGACTGGCATCTATGCCAACAGTGAAGCATACGGCAGAGGGCTGCTGGACCTGGAAGCGGCTTCACGTCTTCCATCTCAATCCACAATCGAATAATCCGCCATGGACCGAACACTGCGATCCCAAGTACGCCACACGCACCTCCAGCTTCACCGGTCAGGCAGGCATCGCACTCACAGGTGTTCGCGGTTACTGAGTGAGCGTCTACGAAGTTTCCTACAACTTCTGACGCTCCACTTCCCCGACTTTGCCATGCGGCGTCCCTCTCCCCTGTCGGTTTTTTTACCGAAAGTGGCTATGCAAGGTAAAACCTTGGGAGATGCGTAGGCCTCTTCCGCCAGACACAATAAAAGCCCTACAAAACCTGTCCTCCTCAGCCGTCTTGTCGCGCAACCTCCCTCCCTTCTATAGTTTCCGGCACGGCTGAAAACAGTGTCTCGCCCTGCCGGGAACACTTGCCGATTTCGCACAGGACCCACCTCGATGGACAAGCCAGATTCGTTGCCAGACCGCTATCACCCGCTCAAAACCAGTTACAGCGAAACTCCGGTACTGGTCATCGATACGGAGGCCGATCCCCACGAGATCCTCGACGCCGCCCGACAGCGCATCCGAGCCGCCAGCGATCTGCTCGAAACCCTGTATTGCCTGTGCTTCAAGCAGGCCGATGCGAGTGATATCCCGAAGATCGTCAGCGCGCTTTACCTGCTCACCCAGGATGGCAATGACCTGCTTGAAATCGCCCGCCAGCGTTTGCCCTGAATTTGCTCTCAGTCACGCCCATTGCAACAAGCACCTGAAAACCCGAACCCACGGGCATAAAAAAACCGCCCCGAGGGGCGGCTTTTTCATGGCTTGAAACCAGCGCTTACAGCTTTGGACCGGCAGCCTTGATCGCATCGCTCACGTCGAACTTCTTGAAGTTCTCGATGAACAGACCGGCCAGTGCTTTGGCCGATTCGTCGTAGGCGGCTTTATCAGCCCAGGTGTTGCGTGGGTTCAGCAGGCCAGTCTCAACGCCCGGTACGGCCAGTGGCACGTCGAGGTTGATGGTGTCCAGGTGCTCGGTCTCGGCACCGATCAGAGCGCCGCTCTGGATCGCAGCGATCACCGCACGGGTGGTCGGGATGTTGAAGCGCTTGCCGACGCCGTAGCCGCCGCCGGTCCAACCGGTATTGACCAGGTAGACCTTGGAGCCGAAGCCGCGGATGCGCTTGATCAGCAGCTCAGCGTATTCGCCAGCCGGGCGCGGGAAGAACGGTGCGCCGAAGCAGGTGGAGAAAGTCGACTTGATGCCGCTGCCCGAACCCATTTCAGTCGAACCCACCAGAGCGGTGTAGCCGGACAGGAAGTGGTAGGCCGCTTGTTCTTCGCTCAGGATCGACACTGGCGGCAGGACGCCGGTCAGGTCGCAAGTCAGGAAGATTACAGCGTTAGGCTCGCCACCCAGGTTCTGCTCGGAACGCTTGGCAACGTGCTCCAGCGGGTAAGCGGCGCGGCTGTTCTGGGTCAGGCTGACATCAGCGTAGTCGGCGTGCTTGGCGTCATCGATAACGACGTTTTCCAGGACTGCGCCGTGCTTGATGGCTTTCCAGATGACCGGCTCGTTCTTCTCGGACAGGTCGATGCACTTGGCATAGCAACCGCCTTCGATGTTGAACACCACGCCCTCACCCCAGCCGTGCTCGTCGTCACCGATCAGGTAACGGCTTTCGTCTGCCGACAGAGTGGTTTTACCGGTGCCCGACAGACCGAAGAACAGGGTCACGTCGCCTTCTTCGCCGATGTTGGCAGCGCAGTGCATTGGCAGCACGTCAGCGGCCGGCAGCAGGAAGTTCTGCACGGAGAACATGGCTTTTTTCATCTCACCGGCGTAACGCATGCCGGCGATCAATACTTTCTTCTGCGCGAAGTTGATGATCACACAGCCGTCGGAGTTGGTGCCGTCGCGCTCCGGAACGCACTCGAAGTTGGCGACGTTGAGAACCTGCCACTCTTCACGGCCAGCCGGGTTGTACTGGGCAGGATTGATGAACAGGCAACGGCCGAACAGGTTCTGCCAGGCGGTCTGGGTGGTCATCTTCACGGCCAGGTAGTGGTCGGCGGCCGCACCTACATGCACGTGGGAAACGAAATGCTCTTGCGCGTTGTTGAACGCCTCGACGCGAGCCCACAGGGCATCGAACTTGTCGGCCGGGAACTTGCGGTTGATCGGGCCCCAGGCGATAGCGGCCTGGGTGCTCGGCTCTTCAACGATGAAGCGATCGACTGGCGAACGGCCGGTACGGTGACCGGTGCGAACTACCAGTGCGCCGGTATCGGCAAGCTCGCCTTCACCGCGGTTGAGGGCTTCTTTAACCAGATCATCAACACTCAGATCGGTGTACACGGCGTTATTGGCTTGCGTCATGAGGTTCCCCGTCGGCCAGTGGCCGAGTGCTCCAAACGTTTTGTAGTAGAAAGTCGTGCACTACTACCGCGAAAAAAGTGGGCCGGATTATGCCAGAAAAGCCCAAAAAAAGTAGGGCCCTCCCGTCGTAACGGCGTTATTCCGGCGGTCTCCAGTGAATTTACCTGCGCTGAACCGTTTTAGTGCCGGGTATCTGACGGCGTATCAACACCCGCTCCAGCGAATAATTGAGTGACGTCGGCGGCATCGAACAGATAACGCTCGTTGCAGAACTGACAGTCGATCTCAATGTTGCCGCCGTGTTCGACCACCAGTTGCTGCGCATCTTCCATACCCAGACTGACCAGGGCATTGGCCGAACGTTCGCGCGAGCAACTGCAGCGGAAGCGCAGCTTTTGCACATCAAACAGGCGCACCTGCTCTTCGTGATAGAGGCGATGGAGTACGGTTTCGTTGTCCAGGCTCAGCAGCTCATCGGCGGTCAGGGTGCTACCCAGTGCAGTGATGTGCTGCCAACTGGCGGCGCGATCTTCTTCGTCTTTCAAGCGATCAGCGGGTAATTGCTGCAGTAACAGACCACGGGCGCGACGGCCATCGGCGTACAGCCAGAAACGCGTGCCGACCTGCTGGGACATCACGAAATAATTGGTGAAGCATTCGGACAGGGTTTCGCCGTCAAGGTCGACGATGCCCTGATAACGCTGGCCCTGGGTCGGATCAATGGTCAGTGCCAGGACGCCGTCCGGCATCAGGTCCGCCAGGGTTGCGTCCGGGGCAATCCGGTCGGCTTCGTAACGGGCCAGGCCACGAATATCCCGCTCGCTGGAACACTCGATCATCAGCAACGGAATAGGGCCTTCGGAACGGGCCTGCAAAATCAGCAAGCCATCGAACTTCAAGGCGCCGACCAGCAAAGAGGCGGCGGCCATGAGCTCACCGAGCAATTGCGCGACCGGCTGCGGGTAGGCGTGTTTGGCCAGGACTTCGGCATAGCTGAGCTCCAACGAGACCAGCTCGCCACGGGTGTCGCTGTCATCAAAGATGAAGCGTTGGGTGAAGTCGTTGTCCGCTAGATCGGTCATAAGTTTGGGTATCTGAAATGATGACAAAAGTTAACAGGAGGCAAGAAATGCGCTTGCAACATGGCATTGCAGGCATTTTATGGACATTGCGCGGCGGTTCCAAGCGAAGTGGAATCGGCGTCGGCTGACCTGCGGTTTCATGCTGCTGACGCTGCTGGCCTTGTGGTTATGGCCTACAGGTCAGCAGCCGTGTGCAGTTTTCGACGAGCGGCAGTGTTGCCAGCGTCACCCCGATATGGATGCGCAATCGTGCAATTGCAAGTCAGGCGATCTTTCAGTCGTTGCTGCTGCCACGAAACTTGAACAGATCCCGCCGCTGCTTCTTGCTAGGCTTGCCATCGGTACTCACGCCCAAAGCGCCGGCCTTGCGTTGGGCCGCAGCATTTTCGCGCTTGGCGATGCTGGCTTCGGTCTCGGCGTACAGGGTCTGCGCCTCGGGTGCGCCACGGCGAATAATCGACAAAGCCTGTACCACCACCGTGCGCTCCTCGAACCCGGTGCGAATCACGAACTCATCGCCGATGCGCGGCTCCTTGCCCGGCTTGCAGCGCTCGCCACGGCAATGCACTTTGCCACTTTCAATCGCCGCCTTGGCCAGGGCGCGGGTTTTGTAAAAACGTGCGGCCCACAACCACTTATCGAGACGGACTTTGTCGTCCTCTTCGTTTTTTTGTGCCATGGAATTTCCTCGCTCTGAAATATTGGTGAACTGTACTACCGTTTCATTCGTACCAAGAATTACACCAGTGCGGATTACAATGCACACAGTCCAGACCCTTGCGAGGGGCTGGAAATCCGGGCCGTAGATATCTGTCGCCTTTTAATCATTATTCTGCGTGAATACCGCGCATCAGGCCCCATGCGGCCCGAGCGGTTTCTACCGGTTGAGCATCTTTGAAGACATTTGATCATTTGACCGTCGTCGGTCTGCGCGAGTGGGTGGCGCTCCCGGATTTGGGAGTCGCGGGCCTTCGGGCAAAAATCGACACCGGCGCCAGCACCTCCAGCCTCCATGCCACTGATATCGAGCCCTTCGAGCGCGATGGGGAACGATGGGTGCGCTTCACCGCGCACCTGGGTTCGGTGGTGCAACTGCGTCACCGGCGCTGCGAGGCGCCGATGGTGACGAAAAAAACCATTAAAAGCTCCAATGGTCATGCGCAGGTGCGATACGTGATCAGCTCCACCCTGGCCCTTGGTGATCGGGTCTGGCGGGTCGAGTTCACACTCGCCTGCCGCAAGTCCATGCGCTATCGCCTGCTACTCGGTTCAAAAGCCTTGATCGACGGACAGTTGGTGGTCAATCCGGGCATAAAATATGTACAAGACAAGCCGGTGTTCCCGGTATCTACCTCCTCCACAGGTGTTGCATGAAGATCGCTGTGCTGTCGCGCAATCCACGTCTGTATTCCACCCGTCGCCTGGTTGAAGCCGGGACTGAACGCGGCCATGAAATGGTGGTGGTCGACACCCTGCGCGCCTACATGAACATTGCCAGCCACAAGCCGCAGATCCACTACCGGGGCAGGCCGCTGGAAGGTTTCGATGCAGTGATCCCGCGGATCGGTGCATCGGTGACGTTTTATGGCTGCGCGGTATTGCGCCAGTTCGAAATGATGGGGGTTTATCCACTGAACGAATCGGTCGCCATCGCCCGCTCACGGGACAAGTTGCGCTCACTGCAATTGCTGTCGCGTCGCGGCATCGGTTTGCCTGTTACCGGATTTGCCCACTCCCCCGACGACATTCCCGACCTGATCGCAATGGTCAACGGCGCGCCGCTGGTGATCAAGGTTCTCGAAGGCACCCAAGGCATCGGTGTGGTGCTCTGCGAAACCGCAACAGCGGCGGAGTCGGTGATCGAGGCATTCATGGGGCTCAAGCAGAACATCATGGTTCAGGAGTACATCAAGGAAGCCGGGGGTGCCGACATTCGCTGCTTCGTAGTAGGCGACAAGGTGATTGCAGCAATGAAGCGCCAGGCCAAGCCAGGAGAGTTTCGCTCCAACCTGCATCGTGGCGGCAGCGCGAGTCTGATCAAGATCACACCGGAAGAACGCATGACGGCTTTGCGTGCAGCAAAGGTGATGGGGCTGGCGGTGGCTGGCGTGGACATCCTGCGCTCCAATCATGGACCGCTGGTGATGGAAGTGAACTCGTCACCTGGACTGGAGGGGATCGAGACCACCACCGGGAAGAATGTGGCAGGGATCATCATCGAGCATCTGGAGAAGAATGGCGGGCCGAACATGACACGGACCAAGGGTAAGGGTTAACCCTCACTTGCTGATCGTTCCCACGCTCTGCGTGGGAACGATCAAGTCAGACAGTCAGACCGCATCTCTGGGCAACAGCAGACCCAGCGGCAACCGCACCCGCGCTTCCAGCCCGCCACCCGAACGGTTGCGCAACTCGACATTGCCGCCATGCATCGAAGCAATCCGCTTCACGATCGCCAACCCCAAGCCTGTGCCCTTGCCGCCCCGTGCGCGGTCGCCACGGGTGAACGGATTAAAGATTGCTTCCAGCTCCGATGGATCGATCCCGGCGCCACGATCCATGACACTCAGCACCACATAGGGCGCGGCAGTGTCACCCGATACATAGGCCGCCACTTCCACGCCACTGCCGGCGTGATGCAGCGCATTGCCGATCAGGTTGTTCAACAACCGCTTCATTGAAACCCGACGTAGCGGAAACGGCTGGATCGGTTCAAGGTGCAGATGCACTTTTTCTTCGTTCTGGTTGTACGGAGCGGCAACTTCACGGACCAGATCACTCAGGTCCACCTCTTCCACCGACTCGTCACGACCATCGCGAATGAACGCCAGGAACTGGTCGAGAATGGCGTCCATGTCTTCGATGTCGCGCACCATGTCGTTAGTCAGGTCGGTGCGATCACCCATCAATTCCAGGGACAGACGCAAGCGGGTCAACGGCGTGCGCAGGTCATGGGACACCCCGGCCAGCATCAGCTCACGCTCGCGACCGGCCTGCTCAACGTCTTCGGCCATCTGGTTGAAAGCGCGGTAAACCTCGGTCATTTCGCTGGGCGTATCGCTGATCGGCAGACGCACGCTACGGCCCTGGCCGAGTTGCCGCGCAGCATACACAAGGCGTTTCAATGGCTGGTTGAGCTGGCTGACGAAGATCCAGGCCGAGGCCGTGGATAACAGGCCGATCGCAAGGAACCAGCCGAGCACGTTCCAGATTTTCTGGCCGCGCAAAGGATGCGGGTAGAGCGGCACTTTCAGCCAGCCGTCACCCAGGCTTGGCGCCCGAACCCATAGCGCCGGCGGTGAGTGCATGCGTAATCGGACTTCGGTATCGGCTCCCAACTCGTCTTGCATCTGGCGCTGGTAGATTTCGCTGTAGGGCCAATGCTGCTCGCCTTCCGGTACACCGGCACCGACTACCCGGATCAAAGTCGCAGCCTCGGCGATCTTGGCGCGATTTTCCTCATCGGCGGCCCAATAGGCCCGCAGCGTCAGGGCGACGCCGTGGCTGTATTGGCGGTCAACCAGCACGTCTTCGTTCATCAGCAGATAAACCAGGGTCAGCGCCTTGGAAAACAGCACGACGATCAGCACCAGCCAAAGGGTGCGGGAGAAGAAACTCTGGGGGAACCAAACGGGGGTTTTCATGGGTAACCGTTACACACTTGCAGGAGCGAGCGATGCTCGCATATTGCGGATCGCGAGTCTGCGGGCAAGATCATCTGACCCTTTACCCGCATGACTCGCTCCTACAAATCACCGATCACTTGGTGGCAGTGCCATCCGGCACGAAGACGTAACCCACGCCCCAGACGGTCTGGATATAACGCGGTTTGGACGGATCAGGTTCGATCATCCGGCGCAGACGGGAAATCTGCACGTCGATGGAGCGCTCCAGCGCATCCCACTCGCGGCCACGGGCCAGGTTCATCAACTTGTCGCGGGTCAATGGCTGACGGGCATTCATCACAAGCGCCTTGAGCACTGCGAATTCACCGGTGGTGAGCATGTGAACCTCATCACCTCGCTTGAGCTCGCGGGTTGCCAGGGACAACTCGTAATCACCAAATGTCACGCTTTCGTCTTCGCTGCCCGGCGCACCAGGAACCGGCGCCAACTGACGACGCAGTACCGCTTTTACGCGAGCCATCAGCTCATCCGGATTGAATGGCTTGGCCAGATAGTCGTCGGCGCCCAGCTCCAGGCCCTTGATGCGGCTCAGCTCGTCGCCCTTGGCGGTAAGCATGATGATCGGAATCTGATTGTTCGCGTTGCGCAGGCGGCGGCAGGCGGTCAGACCGTCTTCACCGGGCAACATCAGGTCGAGTACGACCAGGTTGAACACTTCACGCGCCAGCAGGCGGTCCATTTGTTCGGTGTTCGGTACGGCGCGGGCGCGGTAGCCCTTGCTGACGAAAAAACGCTCCAGCAGGCTGCTGAGGCCCGGATCGTCGTCAACAATAAGAATTTTTTCGCCTTCAGCAATGTTTGCAGTGCTGCTCATTGGATGCTCCTTTTAGCTCGGTGCGCATTATGGCGTAGCTGCCGTTATACGCACCGTGTGCATTGTTAGCAGATTTTTCCTCAACCGCCAGAAATCCGGGCATTGTGCCTGCACCTGCAATGCCCCCGAAGGGCAGAACGCTGGTTATAATGCGCGGCCTTTTGTGTCAGGCAACATCAGACAGGTACTACAGACAGACGCCATTTATTTTCATGGCATCGGCAGTAATTGTTCGATTTCACGGGTCAACGGGATACCTTTTGATCCAGGTAGCGGCGCAGGCCAGGCCGCTCAACCAGACTCGTCAAGGCCTTATCTTCGCGCCTGCGAGCCTGCTTTCACAATTTGTCAGGTGGTTTTATGGACAGCATCAACAGCCGCATCGCCGAGGAACTCGGTGTACGCCCACAACAGGTCGAAGCGGCCGTCGCGCTACTCGATGAAGGTTCTACCGTTCCTTTCATCGCCCGTTACCGGAAAGAAGTGACCGGCAGTCTCGATGACACCCAACTGCGTCACCTTGAAGAGCGTCTGCGCTACCTGCGAGAACTCGACGAACGGCGCATCAGCATCCTTGCCAGCATCACCGAGCAGGGCAAGCTGACCCCGCAACTTGAGCGCGATATCAAGCTCGCCGACACCAAGACCCGTCTCGAAGACTTGTACCTGCCGTACAAGCAGAAGCGCCGCACCAAGGGCCAGATCGCCCTGGAAGCCGGCCTCGGCGAGCTGGCTGATGGCCTGTTCAATGACCCGTCCCTGACTCCTGAAACCGAAGCCGCCCGCTTCATCGACGCCGAAAAAGGCGTGGCCGATGTGAAAGCCGCCCTCGAAGGCGCCAAATACATCCTGATGGAGCGCTTTGCCGAAGACGCAGGTCTGCTGGACAAGCTGCGCAACTACCTCAAGCAGGAGGCAACCCTCAGTGCCCGCGTGATCGCCGGCAAGGAAGAGGAAGGCGCCAAGTTCCGCGACTACTTCGAGCACGACGAACCGCTCAAAAGCATGCCGTCGCACCGCGCCCTGGCAATTTTCCGTGGCCGCAACGAAGGCATTCTCAGCTCTGCGCTGAAGGTCGGTGACGAACTGCCAGGCACCATGCACCCGTGCGAAGGCATGATCGGCCAGCAATTCGGCATCCAGAACCAGAACCGCGCCGCCGATAAATGGCTGGGCGAAGTGGTGCGCTGGACCTGGAAGGTCAAGCTCTACACTCACCTGGAAACCGACCTGCTGGGCGAACTGCGCGACGGCGCCGAAACCGAGGCGATCAATGTGTTCGCCCACAACCTGCACGACCTGCTGCTGTCGGCCCCGGCCGGCCCGCGCGCTACCCTGGGCCTCGACCCGGGCCTGCGTACCGGCTGCAAGGTGGCGGTGGTTGATTCCACCGGCAAGCTGCTCGATCACGCCACGGTCTACCCGCACGTGCCGCACAACAAGTGGGACCAGACCCTTGCCGTGCTCGCCGCCCTTTGCGCCAAGCACTCCGTGGACCTGATCGCCATTGGTAACGGCACCGCCAGCCGTGAAACCGACAAGCTCGCGGCTGAACTGATCAAAAAATATCCAGCCATGAAAATGACCAAAGTCATGGTCTCCGAGGCCGGCGCATCCGTCTACTCGGCCTCGGAACTGGCTTCCAAAGAATTCCCGGACCTCGACGTGTCGATCCGTGGGGCAGTATCGATTGCCCGTCGCCTGCAAGACCCGCTGGCCGAGCTGGTGAAAATCGATCCGAAATCCATTGGTGTCGGTCAGTACCAGCACGACGTATCGCAGCTGAAACTGGCTCGCGGCCTGGATGCCGTAGTCGAGGACTGCGTAAACGCCGTGGGCGTCGACGTGAACACCGCTTCGGTGGCGCTGCTGGCCCGCATCTCCGGCCTCAACGCGACCCTGGCGCAGAACATCGTCAGCCACCGCGATGAACACGGCGCATTCAAGACCCGCGCCGCGTTGAAGAAAGTTGCGCGCTTGGGTGAAAAAACCTTCGAACAGGCAGCCGGCTTCCTGCGCGTGATGAACGGCGACAATCCGCTGGACTCGTCGGCAGTTCACCCGGAAGCCTATCCACTGGTGCAGCGCATCGCCGCCGAGACCGACCGTGACATCCGCTCGCTGATCGGTGATGCCGCATTCCTCAAGCGCCTGGACCCGAAGAAGTACACCGATGAAAGCTTCGGCCTGCCAACCGTCACCGACATTCTGCAAGAACTTGAGAAACCCGGGCGCGACCCGCGTCCCGAGTTCAAGACCGCCGAATTCCAGGAAGGCGTCGAAGACCTCAAGGACCTCGAGCTGGGCATGATCCTCGAAGGCGTGGTGACCAACGTGACCAATTTCGGCGCGTTCGTCGACATCGGCGTGCATCAGGACGGTTTGGTACACATCTCTGCGCTTTCGGAGAAGTTCATCAAGGATCCTCGTGAAGCGGTGAAGGCCGGTGACGTGGTGAAAGTGAAGGTCATGGAAGTCGACATCCCGCGCAAGCGCGTGGGCCTGTCGATGCGCATGAGCGACACCCCGGGCGAGAAAATCGACGGCGCTCGCGGTGCACGTCCGGGTTCGGCTCCGCGCCAGTCCCAGAACAACGCACCACGCAAGGAGACCACCGCTGCGGCACCGAGCAACAATGCCATGGCCTCGCTGTTCGCCAATGCCAAGCAGTTGAAGAAACGTTGATGGAGATCCCTGCCGGCCTGACCCAGAGCGCGTTTTTCAAGCTGCTGGGTTGCCGCTTGCACAGCCTGGAAACCGGGGTGGCCCAAGTCGCCCTGGCGCTTGAACCCGAGCTGCGCAATCGCGGCGGCAAGCTGCACGGCGGGGCCTTGTTCAGCTTGGTGGACATTGCCATGGGGCTGGCCTGTTCCAGCACCCATGGCTTCGACCAGCAGAGCGCGACCATCGAATGCAAGATCAACTACATCCGCGCTGTTTCTGACGGTGAGGTGATGTGCACGGCGCGGGTGATTCATCCGGGTCGGCGCACGCTGGTGGTCGAGGCCGATGTGATGCAAGGCGACAAACTGGTCGCAAAAGCGCAAGGCACGTTCGCTGTCCTGTAGCTAGTCGCTATCAATTTGAGTTAATTTCAGCGTCATACATCCTGTAGGAGCGCCTGTGGCGAGGGGGCTTGCCCCCGTTGGGCTGCGAAGCAGCCCCAAAATCTCTGAATGTCCAGAATTTTGTGAGTGCTACGCACTCAAGCAGGGCGATGCGGCGTTCCGGCAAGCCCCCTCGCCACAGGTCGCTCCCACAGGGATCGTGTAGTTTCTGACTGACCGGCATACGGCCTGTGCGGCTCGAAAAACCAGGCGAAAACGCCAGTTTCAACTTCACCCTTGTAGACCGTCTTGACCACCCCCATATTGGGGCGACTGACGCGTGAAGGAATCCAACTTGAGCGAACTTCTCAACCGCCGCCTGGCTCTGCTCGGCGAGCGCGCTAACCTCTCTCTGCTCGAACAGTGCCTTCACGGCATCGAACGTGAATGCCTGCGCGTGACCAGCGAAGGTCGCCTGGCGCAAACGCCTCACCCGGAAGAATTGGGTTCCGCGCTGACCAACGAACAGATCACCACCGACTATTCCGAGTCGCTGCTGGAGTTCATCACCCCGGCTCTGCCCGATCCTGCCGATACGCTGGCAAGCCTGGACAGCATTCATCGTTTTGCCTACAGCAAGCTCGGCAACGAGTACCTGTGGAGCCCATCGATGCCGTGCCCGTTGCCGGCCGAGGAAGACATCCCGATCGCCTATTACGGCACCTCCAATATCGGGCAGCTCAAGTACGTGTACCGCAAGGGCCTGGCCCTGCGCTACGGCAAGACCATGCAGTGCATTGCCGGGATTCACTACAATTTCTCCCTGCCGGAAAAAATCTGGCCGCTGATCAGGCAGGCCGAAGGATTTGTCGGCACCGACCGCGACTATCAGTCGTCGTCCTACATCGCGCTGATCCGCAACTTCCGTCGTTACAGCTGGTTGCTGATGTACCTGTTCGGAGCCTCACCAGCGCTGGACGCCGGTTTCCTGCGCGGACGCTCGCACCAGCTGGAGCAACTGGACCCGGAGACCCTGTACCTGCCGTACGCCACCAGCCTGCGCATGAGTGACCTCGGTTACCAGAGCAACGCCCAGGCCGGCCTGACGCCGTGCTACAACGATCTGAGCAGCTACACCGACAGCCTGCGCAAGGCGGTGGCTACGCCGTATGCACCGTACGTCGAAGTCGGCACCCACAAGGATGGCGAGTGGGTACAGCTCAATACCAACATCCTGCAGATCGAGAACGAGTACTACTCCAACATCCGCCCCAAACGCGTGACCTACACCGGCGAGCGGCCGATCCAGGCGCTGGTGGCCCGTGGCATCCAGTACGTCGAAGTGCGCTGCCTGGACATCAACCCGTTCCTGCCGATGGGTATCGACCTGGCCGAATCACGCTTCCTCGATGCCTTCCTGCTGTACTGCGCGCTCAATGACAGCCCGCTGCTGACCAACACCCACTGCACCAACGCGACCTCGAACTTCCTCAGTGTGGTCAAGGAAGGCCGTCGTCCAGGCCTGCAATTGCAGCGGGACGGCCAAGCGGTCGACCTGAAAGAGTGGGCCGGCCAACTGCTGGAAAACATTGCCCCGCTGGCGGCACTGCTCGATCAGAGCCATGGCGGCGACGCCCACAGCAAGGCGCTGGATGCTCAAATGGCCAAGGTCAAGGATCCGTCCCTGACGCCCTCCGCCCAAGTATTGGCGGCAATGGCCGAGCACAAGGAAAGCTTCGCCCAGTTCTCCTTGCGCCAGAGCCAGGTCCACGCCGAGTACTTTCGCAGCGAGCCTTTGGCTGCCGAGGAACAGGCGAAATTTGAAGCGCTGGCGCGTTCGTCACTGGCTCAGCAGGATGAGCTGGAAAATAACGAAGTCGGCGATTTTGATGTGTTTGTCGGGGCGTACCAGGCCAGTATCCTGGCGATCAGTAATTAATCAGCGCCTTACAGGGATCGTTCCCACGTTCTGCGTGGGAATGACTCAAGGGACGCTCCGCGTCCAGGTGACGCGCAGCGTCACCGGCTGCATCCCCATGCACAGCGATAGAACGATCCCTGTTCACCCTTAGATTTTTCAGCTTATAGCTAATTCGAAAAAGTTATTTATTTTAGAATTCTTAGATCATTTAGTCTCCTTTTCACGCCGACACTTCGGTCGCCTGACAAGGAGCTTTCCAATGAAACTGCATTTCCCCCTTCGCTTGCTGGCGGCCGCATCTTTGGCTGCCGCGAGTCTGTTTGCCCAGGCGGCCGACGTCACCGTCGCCTACCAGACCACCGTTGACCCGGCGAAAGTCGCCCAGGCCGACGGCGCCTACGAAAAGGCCACCAAGGCCGATATCAGCTGGCGCAAATTCGATAATGGTGCCGACATCATCGCCGCCATTGCTTCCGGTGATGTACAGATCGGCTACCTCGGTTCCAGCCCGCTGACTGCAGCAATCACCCGAAAAGTTCCGGTAGAAACCTTCCTCATCGCCACGCAAATCGGCGCCGCCGAAGCACTGGTCGCCCGCGACGGTTCCGGGATCAAGACGCCCCAGGATCTGATCGGCAAGAAAATCGCCGTGCCATTCGTTTCCACCGGCCACTACAGCCTGCTCGCGGCACTCAAGCACTGGAACATCGACCCATCGAAAGTCACGGTTCTCAACCTCGCCCCCCCGGCGATCATTGCCGCGTGGAAACGCGGTGACATTGATGCCACTTACGTATGGGACCCAGCGCTGGGTGTGGCCAAGGAAAACGGCAAAGTGCTGATCACTTCAGGCGAGCTCGCCAAATTCGGCGCACCAACCTTCGACGCCTGGATCGTGCGCAAGGACTTTGCCGAGAAGCATCCGGAGATCGTCACCGCGTTCGCCAAAGTCACCCTGGACGCCTATGCCGACTACCGCAAGGATCCGAAAGCCTGGCTGGCCGACCAAAGCAACGTCGACAAGCTGGTAAAACTCTCTGGCGCCAAGGCCAGTGACATTCCGCTGTTGCTGCAAGGCAACGTCTACCCGCTGGCGGCCGATCAGGTCACGACCCTGGGCGCACCCACCACCAAAGCCATCACCGATACCGCCGTATTCCTCAAGGAACAAGGCAAGGTCGAGGCCGTGCTGCCGGATTACGCACCGTACGTCAACGCCAAGTTCATCACCAACTGATCGGGAGTCTATTGCGATGGCTTTGCTACAGCTGGAGCGCATCAGCGCACGGTACCCCGGTGCAGCGGAACCGGTGCTGGCGGATATTTCCCTGAGTCTGGGGCCCCAGCAGTTGCTGGTCGCCCTCGGACCGTCCGGCAGTGGCAAGACCTCGCTGTTGAACCTGATTGCCGGTTTCGTCGAGCCCAGCGCCGGGCGCATTACCCTCGATGGTGTACCGATCAAGGGCCCGAGCGCCGAGCGCGGCGTGGTGTTCCAGGACGACGCCCTGCTGCCCTGGCAGGATGTGTTGGCCAACGTCGGTTTCGGCCTGGAACTGGCCGGCGTTACCCCGGACAAACGTGAAATCCGCGCCCGGGAAATGCTCTCGCTGGTTGACCTGTCCGGCTTCGAAAAGCGCCGCATATGGCAACTCTCGGGCGGCCAGAAGCAACGCGTCGGCCTCGCCCGTGCACTGGCTGCCGACCCGCGAGTCTTGCTCATGGATGAACCCTTCGGCGCCCTCGACGCCTTCACCCGCGAACAAATGCAAGAGCTGCTGCTGCAAGTCTGGCGGCGCACTGCCAAACCAGTATTCCTGATTACCCACGACATCGAAGAGGCAGTTTTTCTCGCCACCGACCTGATTCTCCTGGCACCCAACCCAGGGCAAATCGTCGAACGCCTGAGTCTGGATTTCGGTCAGCGGTACGCCGCCGGTGAGTCCGCCCGAGCCATCAAATCCGACCCGCGTTTTATCGAAACCCGCGAACACGTGCTCGCCAGAGTGTTCTCCCAACGCAGCGCCGCCCAGCGGCAGGAGCGCGCATGAGCAGTTACGAGATTCCGGCTGCAACGGTCAAGCCGAGCAGCTCAGGCACCGTCATCCCGGTACGCCGCAGCCTCAGCACGCGCTGGATCAGCGTGCTGACCCTGATCGCCTTGCTCGCCATCTGGTGGGCCGTGACGGCCAGCGGCTTGATCGAGCCGCTGTTCCTGCCGCCGCCGTCCGCGGTGCTGCAAAAAGGCTGGCTGCTGGCGACCAGCGGTTACATGGACTCGACCTTGTGGCAACACTTGGGCGCCAGCCTCAGCCGCATCGGCCTGGGCCTGGGTTTTGCCGTATTGACGGCCGTGCCGGTGGGGATTGCCATCGGTGCCAACCGTATCGCCCGTGGTGTGCTCGACCCGCTGATCGAGTTCTACCGCCCGATTCCACCGCTGGCCTATCTGCCGCTGATTGTGATCTGGTGCGGCATCGGCGAGCTGTCGAAAGTCTTGCTGATCTACCTAGCGATTTTCGCCCCGATAGCCATCGCCACGGCAACCGGCGTGCGCACCGTTGACCCGGCCAAACTGCGTGCTGCGCAGTCGCTGGGTGCGACCCGTGCGCAGTTGATTCGTCATGTGATTCTGCCCAGTGCCTTGCCGGACATTTTGACCGGTGTGCGCATTGGTCTGGGTGTAGGTTGGTCGACCCTGGTCGCCGCCGAATTGATCGCTGCCACCAGCGGCCTGGGCTTCATGGTGCAGTCCGCTGCACAGTTCCTGGTCACCGATGTGGTGGTGCTGGGGATTCTGGTGATTGCGCTGATCGCCTTCGCCATGGAAATGGGCCTGCGCGCCCTGCAACGCAAACTGGTGCCATGGCACGGCCAGGCCCACTAAAGAATCATGTGGGAGCGGGCTTGCTCGCGAAGGCGGTGTATCAATCACAGTAATGTTGCCTGACATACCGCATTCGCGAGCAAGCCCGCTCCCACAAACAGCTCTGCGAGCCGAATTGAAGAGAATCACCATGAGTCAACTGACCATCACCCCCTTGAGTTCTGCCCTCGGCGCCCAGATCAGCGGCATCGACATCAGCCAGCCGCTGAACCTGGAACAACGCGATGTCATCGAGCAGGCGCTGCTCAAGCACCAGGTGCTGTTCTTGCGCGACCAGCCAATCACGCCGCAGCAGCAGGCACGCTTCGCCTCGTATTTCGGCGATCTGCACATTCACCCGATCTACCCGAACGTGCCGGATCAGCCGGAAGTTCTGATTCTCGACACCGCCGTCACCGACGTGCGCGACAACGCAATCTGGCACACCGACGTGACCTTCCTGCCAACGCCGGCCATGGGAGCGGTGCTCAGCGCCAAGCTATTGCCGGAGTTTGGTGGCGATACGCTGTGGGCCAGCGGAATCGCTGCATACGAGGCGTTGTCAGCACCGATGAAAACCTTGCTTGAAGGGCTGACCGCCACCCACGACTTCACCCGCTCGTTCCCGTTGGAGCGCTATGGCAATACACCTGAAGCGCTGGGCCAGTGGGAGGAGGCACGGCGCAAGAATCCGCCACTGTCACACCCGGTGATTCGTACGCATCCGGTGAGCGGGCGCCGTTCGTTGTTCATCAACGAGGGCTTCACCTCGAAGATCAACGAGCTGTCGGAAACCGAGAGTGAGGCGATCCTGAAGTTCCTGTTCGCCCATACGACTCGGCCGGAATTCACCATTCGCTGGCGCTGGCAGCAGGACGACATCGCGTTCTGGGATAACCGCGTGACTCAGCATTACGCGGTGGATGACTACCGCCCGGCACGGCGAGTGATGCAGCGGGCGACGGTATTGGGGGATGTGCCTTTCTTTCGCTGAGCCCGCGGAATTTGTAGTGCCTGCGCTGGCCCCTTCGCGGGCAAGCCCGCTCCCACAGTGGCCGTGTGTTGACCAAGCTCTGAGTCCACCCGAGAAACCTGTGGAAGCGGGCTTGCCCGCGAAGGGGCCAGCGCAGGCGCCAGAATATCTGGCGCCAAACCCCTACTCAGCTGTCGAAGGTTTCTCCCACAGATTAATCCCGCCCTCCTGGGCAAACCGGTCAATCTCCGCCAGCTCCTCAGCACTGAAGCTCAAATTCTTCAACGCCCCGACGTTCTCGATAATCTGCTCCGGCCGGCTCGCACCGATCAATGCCGAGGTGACCCGCGCATCGCGCAACGTCCAGGCCAGCGCCAGTTGTGCCAGGCTCTGGCCACGACGCCTGGCGATCTCGTTGAGTGCCCGCACTTGGGCAATGTTGGCCTCGGACAAATGCGATGACTGCAACGAACCACCGCCCGGACGGTTGACCCGCGCATCCGCCGGCACGCCATTGAGGTACTTGTCAGTCAGTAAACCCTGAGCCAGTGGGGTAAAGGCAATCACCCCTGTGCCGAGTTCGTCGGTCGTATCCAGCAGGTCCTTTTCCACCCAGCGATTGAGCAGGTTGTAGGCCGGTTGGTGAATCAACAACGGCACTTTCCACTCTTTGAGCAGCGCCGCCATTTCACGGGTCTTGACTCCGGAATAGGACGAGATGCCGATATACAACGCCTTGCCCTGCTGTACCGCGGTAGCCAGTGCGCTGGCGGTTTCCTCCAGCGGGGTGTCGGGATCGAAGCGGTGGGAGTAGAAGATGTCCACGTAGTCCACGCCCAGGCGTTGCAAGCTCTGGTCGAGACTGGCCAGCACGTACTTGCGCGACCCGCCGCCCTGCCCATAAGGCCCGGGCCACATGTCCCAACCGGCCTTGCTGGAGATGATCAATTCGTCGCGGTACTGCTTGAAATCTTCGCGCAGCAATCGGCCGAAATTGATCTCGGCACTGCCATATGGCGGGCCATAGTTGTTGGCCAGGTCAAAATGGTTAATCCCCAGATCGAACGCTGTACGTAACAGCGCGCGCTGTGTGTCGATCGGCGTGCTGTCGCCGAAGTTGTGCCACAGGCCCAGGGACAGCGCCGGCAGCACCAGCCCACTGCGGCCCACGCGGCGGTAAGGGATGGAGTCGTAGCGGTTTTCGGCAGCGGTGTAGGTCATCGAATCCTCTCTTGTCGGTCTTGAATCTGGTATCGACTGCTTCGCCAGTCGCCAAGCATACGCTTGGACAAACGCCAGAAAACCCTGAATTCGACTAATTGCTGAAACGTTTCATTTTTTATTTTCAAACGAGTCCGCAAATACCTCCCCCGCGTAAACCTCTGCACCCAACACCGAGACCGCGCCATCGATGGCGACTTCCTTGTTCACCGTATCTGCGCAGGCAGGCCGGGCTCGCGCACTGAACTGCCGCAAGTGGGCGACACCTTTGCCGATCAGCGCCGAGACCTGAAAGCGCCTCGGCGTCACCGTTCTGGTCAGCGCACCAGATGCAGGAACTGCATGTGCCGTTCGTACTGATCGAGGATATCGTTGATGATCTGTTCCTTGGTGTAGCCCACCAGATCGTAGTCCTGACTGCCCTCGCTCAAATGCACCTCCGCCCGGTAGTAGCGGCGATTGTTCAGTTGCTTGGAGCCCATGCCGCCGCGGGCGAAGGACGGCGTGAAGTAGCCGCGCATCTGCACCTGATAAACGAACGGATGCTGATCGCCATGACCGATTTCCAGGCTGACGCTGTCATTGGTCGGGTCCGGGTGAGTCGCTACGTGCAAACCCTTTTCGATGAACACGGCAGACACTTCCTCAATCGCCGGGCGCACCGTCGTATCCAGGAAGCGATAGACCTCATCCCGTGAGGGGAAGTGCACTGCCTGACTCAGACGCTGACGCCAGCCGCCCTTGCCACGTCGGGATCCCGAGACCGGTGCCAGGGAATGCATCTGTGCGATCTGCTTCTGTGATTCCAGGTAGAAGGCCTTGTGCAGCCCCCACATCATCAACAGCAAAATCAGCGAGAACGGTAGAGAGGTCAGCACCACCGCCGACTTCAACGCATCGATGCTGCCGGAAAACAGCAACGCACTGGTCACCAGTGCGGTCATCGCGCCCCAGAACACCCGCAGCCACTTCGGTCCATCTTCATCAGGACTGCCGCCCTTGGCGGAAAGCGTCGACAGCACCACGGTGCCGGAATCGGCTGACGTCACGAAGAACACGAAGCTGATAAACACCGTGACCGCGATCACGGTCTTACTCCACGGGTACGTCTCGAGCAGCAGATACAGGGTCATCGACGGGTTGTCGATGGCCGACATGCCGAGTGCGCTCATGCCGTGGTTGAGTACCTGGTCGATGGCGCTGTTACCGAAAATCGACATCCACGCCAGGGTGAAGCCGAGTGGAATCAGCAACACGCCGAAGACGAACTCGCGGATGGTCCGACCACGGGAAATCCTTGCGATGAACAAGCCCACGAAAGGCGACCAGGCGATCCACCAGGCCCAGTAGAACACGGTCCAGCCGCCCAGCCAGTCGCTGGGTTTGTCATACGCATACAGGTCGAAACTCTTCATCGGCAAGGCGCCGAGGTAATCGCCGAGGTTCTGGATCAAGGTATTGAGCAGGTGCTGGGTGGGACCTGCGAACAACACGAACAGCAGCAGCGCGCAGGCCAGCAGCATGTTGATGTCGGACATGACCCGCACGCCCTTATCGACGCCTGACACCGCGACGATAATCGCCGCGCCCATCATCAGCGTGATCAGGCCGACCTGTATCCACTGGGTGTGGGCGATGCCGAACAGGTAGTCCAGGCCCGAGTTGAGGTGCAGCACACCAAAACCCATGTCGGCGCCGAGGCCGAACACCGTGGCGATGATGCCAAAGCCATCCACCGCATAACCGATAGGGCCATTGATGCGCTTGCCGATCAGCGGATACAGCGCCGAACGCAGGGCCAGAGGCAGATTGTGGCGGTAGGCGAAGTAGGCCAGCGCCATGCCGACAAAGGCAAATACACCCCAGCCATGCAGGCCCCAGTGCAGAAACAGGATCTGCATCGCCTGGCGCGCCGCGTCCGCCGTACCGGCTTCGCCTTGGGGCGGCTGGAGCATGTGGGTCAGCGGCTCGGACACACAGAAGAAAAACAGGGTGATGCTGATACCGGCGGCGAACAGCATGCCGGCCCACGACAGATAACTGAACTCGGGTTCGTCGTGGTCGGCACCGAGCTTGATCTTGCCGTAGCCGGACAAGGCGGTGACCACCACGAAGACCAGATACAGGGTCATCGCCAGCAGGTAATACCAGCCGACCGTGTTGGCCGCCCAGTTTTGCGCCGCCAGTAACCAGGCTCCAGCCTGTTCGGGCATGGCGATGACCACAACGCCAAATAACAGAATGAAACTCGCCGCGAAGTAGAAAACCGGCGGATTCATGCGGACCAGGCCGCTTGCAGGGGTGGGGGATGCACTCATGAACGGTGCACCTCGAAGGGTAGAAACGTGGCTGTGAAAATCGGACTCAGCAAAGGCAAGCCTCCTGTTGTGAGCGGGCGGCGAACCACCGGTTTAACTTGAATGAACGTTCAAGTAAAACATGGATAGGGGGCTAAGGACTAATTTCAAGGCTCGGCGGTACTGCTACTACGCTAGCTCATGGATGCAAAATGAGGTTGCATCCGACGAAGAATCCGGGCGCACCGAATGCGCTGCGCCCATTGTGATACTCAGCTCACTTGACGAGATAACAGGCCAGCGGCCTTTTGCTTGAGGATCTGCAGATCAATGACCGGCACGCGCATTTCCTTGGCCAGTTCATCCCACTGACGCATGCGCAAACTCACGGCACACAAAGGATCCTGCTCGAAAGCTTGTGCCTCGACCGCCGTCATCACCCCGCCCTGATATTCCAGGGTGCGGCGACTGGCTTCGCTCAAGCGCTGGTAGTACCCAGGCTCTTTCAACGTCAAATAACGCTTGGCCTGGACGTGATACTCCACCAGTCTTGCCATGCGTTCGCTGAAACCTGCGCGGCGCAGGTAATCGGCACCCAGACGCTCATGGCTGACCACGCCAAAGCCGCCCATGTTCTCGGCGCTTTCGGCGCAAATATGCCCGATGTCGTGAAAAAATGCCGCCAACACCACTTCATCATCGTAGCCTTCGGCCATGGCCAGTTGCGCGGCTTGGGACATGTGCTCGATCTGCGATACCGGCTCACCGATGTAATCGCTGTCGCCAAAGCGCTCGTACAAACCGAACACTTCGGCAATCACTTGCTCGCTGCGCTCCATCAGATTTCTCCCAAAACAGTGGCTACGTTTTGCTCGGCCATCGCCGGCCCGACGCTCATGCCCACGCCCGTGTGCATGAGTGCCACACTCACGCCTGGCGCCGGACGCAAGAACGAAAAAGGCCCCGGCCCCCGTGAACCATAGACTCCCTGCCAGCGCTCAACCACTTGCACCTTGCAGCCCAACGTTTGCTCGGCCAACTCAATCATCCAGTCATCGACCTGCTCGGCATTGAATGGGGAAGTATCACTGGCGTAATGGTGGGAGTCGCCGATGATCAACTCGCCATAAGGCGTCGGGCTGATCAGCAGGTGAATGCCGTTTTCATGCAAATGCGCTGCATCGCGCAGAATTTCAGCCTGTACTGCCGCAGCTTCCGGCAGATCGGCAAATGCCCCGTAATGCACGCAGCTCAACCCCGTAAGCAGGGCGTGCTGCAGGTTCAGGTTGATTTGTGGACGGGCGCGAAGCATTTGCAGACGGCAGATTTGCGGGTTCAACTCGGCGATCTGCTCGGCGAGCAAGGTCTGATAATCGTGGCCGGAACAGACAATGATTTGCCCGCCATGGAATGTGCCGGCGGTGCTGTGCAGACGGCCCGGTTCGATGTCACGCACCAAAGTCGAAAAATGAAACTCGACACCCATTTCGCGACGCAGGTAGTCGATCAATGCCGGAATCGCTTCGCGGGAATACAGTTGCTGGTCGTCCATGCCGTGCAAGGCGGCGCGATGATGACGGAACTGGCCGCTGTACAAATCCTGCAAGGCGGCGCCACGCAGCAGGTCCACGTTGTAACCGTGTTCCACCGCTCGACCGGCACAGAAAGCCTCCAACAGTTGTTCTTCGGCTTCGCTGCGAGCGAACAGATATGAACCGTTGCGCTTGAGTTGCAGGCCGGCGAGCTGTGCCCATTGGCCCCAGATTTCACGGCTGGCACGGGCCAGTTCCAGCATCGGTCCCGGCGGCTGGCCGGTGACCAGTGCCTGGCCGAAGTTGCGCACAGAGGCGCCCAAGGGCGTAGTGCTGCGCTCGAAAACCGTGACTTTCAGACCGCGTTTGGCGGCGGCATAGGCGTGGGATAAACCCAGGATGCCGGCGCCGACGATCAGCATGTCGGTGTGTTGTGTCATGAAGATTTGTCCTGAATTCGAAACCGCCTTTGCGGGCAAGCCCGCTCCCACATTTGCCTGGTGCGACCCCCGGATCTCCTTCCACTGGAGATCTACTGTGGTAGCGGGCTTGCTCGCGAAGGGGCCATCTCAGCCGATGAAGATTTACTTGGCCGCCACTTTCTCGGACTTGCCGTCATAGCGCTTGCGCCATTCACTCAGGATTTGGTCGCGATTTTTCGAAGCCCAGGCAAAGTCGTTTTTGATCAGGCGCTGCTCATAGTCAGCCGGCAACTCGGTCTGCGGCTTGGCGATACCAGGCTGAGCAAGGACAGCGAAGTTTTCCTTGTACAACTCCATCGCCTCGGGACTTGCCGAGAAGTCAGCCAGTTTCTTCGCCGCTTCTTCGTGAGCTGTTCCCTTGATCACGGCAGTCGCTTCGATCTCCCAGCCCAAGCCCTCTTTCGGCAGGATGATGTCCAGCGGCGCACCCTGGCGCTTGAGTTGAACGGCCGGGTACTCGAAGGAAATACCGATCGGGAATTCGCCGGCGGCCGCCAGCTTGCAGGGCTTGGAGCCGGAGTGAACGTACTGGCCGATGTTCTGGTGCAGTTCGTCCATGTACTGCCAGCCCTGCTTCTCGCCGAAGGTTTGCAGCCAGGCGCTGACGTCAAGGAAACCGGTACCGGACGAAGCCGGGTTCGGCATGACGATCTTGCCTTTGTACTCAGGCTTGGTCAGGTCTTGCCAGCTCACCGGCTTGGTCAGGCCCTGCTTCTCGGCTTCAACGGTATTGAAGCAAATAGTCGCGGCCCAGACGTCCATGCCGACCCAGGCTGGCGGGTTGGCGGCGTCGCGGTAGTTGCCGCCAATCTTGCCCAGGTCCTTCGGCGCATAGGTTTGCAGCATGCCTTGCTGATCGAGGATCGCCAGGCTCGAAGCGGCCAGGCCCCAGACGGCATCGGCTTGCGGGCGGTCTTTTTCGGCCAGCAGCTTGGCGGTGATGATCCCGGTGGAATCACGCACCCACTTGATTTCGACGTCCGGGTTGGTTTTCTCGAAGGCGGCTTTATAGGTCTTAAGTTGTTCGGCTTCGAGGGCGGTGTACACCGTCAACTCGGTTTTCGCTGCGAAGGCGTTCAGGCTGAAAGCGGTGAGGACAGCAGCGGCCAGGGCCAGGGGCTTGAACATGATCTTTTCCTGTTTTTGAGTTGAAGGGTTTTTTTGAGGAGCAGAGAATCAATGACCGGGTGCGGTCTGCCGCCAGGCCTGGGAGCGGCGCAGCAAGCCGCGCGAAGCCCAGGCCAGCAGCAGGGACACACCCGCCGAGGTGAACAGAATCAGGGTCGACATCGCTGCCGCGCCGCCGACGTTGCCGGCGTCGTCCATGTTCAGCACCGCCACCGCCGCGAGGATGGTGTCGGGGCTGTAGAGGAAGATCGCCGCCGAGACAGTGGTCATGGCCGAGACGAACAGATAACGCACGATGTCCAGCAGAGCCGGCAGGCAGATCGGCACGGTGACCCGCAGGTAGTGCCGGTACAGTGGCGCCTTGAGCGACAGCGCAGCGGCTTCGAACTCCGCATCGAGTTGACGCAGCGCGGTGGTGGCAGTCATTTGTGCGGTGGTCAGGTAGTGCGCGATGGTGCAGACAATCAGCAGGGTCATGGTGCCGTAGAGCACGTGCAACGGATTGCCGGTGAGGTTGAAGAAGAAAACGTAACCCAACCCCAGCACCAGTCCCGGCACCGCCATCGGGATGAAACTGAGCATGCGCAGGGCCATGTTCAGTCCACGCTGGCCCTTGGTTTTTTCCATCAGGTACGCACCGGTGAAGATCAGCAGACTGCCAATCAACGCCGTACCCAGTGCCATCTTCAAGCTGTTGCTGTAGGCCAGCCAGCCACCACCGGCGGTTTCGTTGAACTGGTAATGGTTGAGCGAAAGCGACAGGTTGTACGGCCAGAACTTCACCAGCGAGGAGAACACCGCCATGCCGAACACCAGCAGCAGTGCAGCGCAGATCAACAGGACGATGGCCAGGTAGCAACCGTCGCGCAGCTTCGACGGTGCTGGCTGGAACACCTGGGCACGACCACTCATGGAGTCGCCATGACGTCGACGCAACCAGGCGTCGACGCCAAAGCTGAACAGCGCAGGCAGCAGCAACACCATGCCGATCAACGCACCGCGACCGAATTGCTGCTGGCCGACCACAGCCTTGTAGGCTTCCAGCGCCAGGACTTGATAATCGCCACCGACCACCACAGGCACACCGAAATCGGTAATGGTCAGGGTGAACACCAGACAGAACGCAGCGAATACTGCCTGGCGGGTCGCCGGCCAGGTGATGCTGCGGAAGGCTTTCGCCGGACTGGCGCCCATGCTGGAGGCCGCATCGAACAACCGCGCATCCGCCAAGGATAACGCAGAGAGAAGAATCATCAGGGCGTGTGGGAAGGTGTAGATGACTTCGCCGAGCACGATGCCCCAGAAGCCGTAGATATTGTCCGAGAGCAGGCCACGCAACATGCCCTGGTTGCCGAACAGATAAACCAACGCGATCCCCGGCAGCATCGATGGCGCCATCAAGGGCAGCAGCGAGATACCACGCCAGATACCCTTCGCCGGGATCAAAGTGCGTTGCAAGGCGTAGGCAAACAGATATGCCAGCGGTACGACAATAGCCGCCACGCTGAGGGAAACCTTCAGGCTATTGCCCAGTAACCAGTGGAAGTTCTCACTGGTCACCAACTCCCTCGCCGCGATCCACCCCCCACCCTGCCCGGCTTCGGCGCTGAACCCGCGCCAGAAGATCGCCAGCAACGGCATCAACACGGCGAAACCCAGCAACACCAGCAGGAGCACCTTGCCGCCGACCACGAACAGACGATCACCGATCTCGGCATGGGAGATCTGCCGAACCTGCTTACCTGGCAGCGGCAGCGCCATGTTCGCGCTCATCAGGCGAACACCTGCAGGCTGCGCGGTGGCAACGCGACCATGATCTGCTGCGCCCCCAGACGCGGCATGGCTTCAGGCGCCAGTTCAGCCAGCAGTGCATGGCCCGGCAGTTGATCGAGTTCGAAACTCATGCGGCAACGGTTGCCCAGGAAGGTGATTTCGCGAACCTTGGCCGGGAACAGGTTTTCCTCATGCACCAGCGGATTGACGTTGATCGCTTCGGGGCGGCAGAACAACCGGCCTGACGCGGTCCTGGCGCTGCCATCGGCCAGGCGCATGTGCATCCCGCCGACCTGCGCGTGGCTGTCGCTGCTGCTGTGGAATGGCAGCCAGTTGCCCTGACCGACGAACTCCGCGACAAAGGGCGTGGCCGGGCGGTTGTAGATCTCCTGTGGCGTGGCGTACTGCTCGACCTTGCCGTTGTTCATCACGGCGATGCGGTCCGCCATCAGCATGGCCTCGTCCTGATTGTGGGTGACCATCAGGGTGGTGATGCCGAGACTGCGCTGCAGCTGGCGCAGTTCCGTGCACAGATGCTCGCGCACTCGCGCATCGAGGGCGGACATTGGCTCGTCCAGCAGCAACAATGACGGTGCCGGCGCCAGGGCACGGGCCAATGCCACCCGCTGTTGTTGACCGCCGGACAACTGGCCCGGGTACTTCTTCTCACTGCCGGTCAGGCCGACCAGTTCGAGCATCTGACCGACACGACGGCGAACTTCATCGCGGCCACTGCCGGCGAGGCCGTAGGCAATGTTCGCTTCAACGGTAAGGTTGGGGAACAGCGCATAGGACTGAAACAGGATCCCGTAGTCCCGGGCCTGGGGGGCCAGGTGAGAAACATCACGATCGCCGAGGTACAACTCGCCGCTGTCTTGTTTTTCGAGACCGGCGATGCAGCGCAGCAAGGTGGTTTTGCCACAGCCGGACGGGCCGAGCAGACACACCAGCTCACCGGCCGCGACGTCGAGGGAAACGTTATCCAGTGCGGTGAAGGCGCCGAAGCGTTTCTGCACGCCGCGCACCTTCATCGGCGCGCCAGGGTTGGTCAGGGCAGTTGCGATCGAGCTGTTCATGTACGGGCCTCATCTAGCGGATGAAGGCTATCCTAGGGATGTAATGAGTCCGTCATGTGGCAGTAGGGCAAAAACTGCCGATAGTGGTATTCAGGGATTTTGGTTGCCCGGGCTGCCCCCATCGCGAGCAGGCTCGCTCCCACAATTGACCGCGTTCCCCTGTGGGAGCGGGCTTGCTCGCGAAGAGGTCGGCAGAGTCACAGCACGCCCTATGCCGGGGACATTTCCTGCGCCAACCCAAGAAACGCCGCCGGCAAACGCGCGCCTTTGCGCTCCTTGAGGCAGTACAGGTATTCAGGAATCTGCGGTGCATTTTCGATAGTCAGCACGCGCAGTTGCGGATCATGGGGGACTTCCTGGCGGGCGATGATGCTGATGCCGATGTTGCGCAACACCGCTTCACGGATAGATTCACGACTGCCGATCTCCAGCAACGGCCCGAAACTCACCCCGGCGCTGGCCAGCAACTCCTCAGTCAGCCGCCGAGTGGTCGAGCCCGATTCGCGCATCAACAGGGTATGCCCGGCCAACGCGTTGAGCGGCACATGCTCGTGAAGCGCCAGCGGATGATTGCGATGCACCGCCAGCACCAGCGGGTCGCTGCCAAGCACCCGGCGAACCAGTCGCGCATCTTCCAACAACTGCGATGAAGCCGCGACATCGACACGGTAATCCTCCAACGCTTCAAGTACCTGCTGGGAGTTACCGATTTCCACCGAAACTTCCACCTGCGGCAGGCGCTCGCGAAAGGTTTTCACCAGGTCGAGGATGTAATACGGCGCCGTGGCCGCGATGCGCAAGGTGCCCTGCACCTGCCCGCAATTGCGCAGAAAAAACTCAATGTCGGCCTCCTGCTGCATCAGCACCTTGACCATCGGCAGCAGCCGGGCACCTTCATCGCTGACACTGAGGCGGCGACCGCCGCGGTAGAACAGTTCAACCGAGTACTGACTTTCGAGATTGCGAATCTGCGTCGTCACCGTCGGTTGGCTCAGGCCGAGTTTCTTTGCCGCCTGGGTAATACTGCCCAGGCGGGCAACCATGTAAAACGCCTTCAACTCGGCACTCAGCACGCCTGTCCCTCTTCTTCTATTTGCGCAGCAGGCGCAAGCCGTTGAACACCACCAACAGGCTCACGCCCATATCGGCGAACACCGCCATCCACATGGTAGCGACCCCGGCGAAGGTTACCCCAAGAAAGATCGCTTTGATGATCAATGCCAAGGCAATGTTTTGTTTGAGGATGCTCGAGCTCTGCCGCGACAAACGAATAAAACCGGGGATTTTGCGCAGATCATCGTCCATCAAGGCGACGTCGGCGGTTTCGATCGCTGTATCGGTGCCCGCTGCAGCCATGGCGAAACCGATTTCCGATCGCGCCAATGCCGGGGCATCGTTGATGCCGTCACCGACCATACCCACCCGATGGCCCTTGGCGTACAGGGCCTCGATGGCCTGCAGTTTGTCGCCCGGCAACAGGTCGCCCCTGGCCTCGTCAATGCCCACTTGCGCAGCGATCGCCTGGGCGGTGTGGACGTTATCACCGGTGAGCATCAGGGTCTTGATACCCAGCTCATGCAATTGCCGGATCGCCTCGCGGCTGGACTCCTTCACCGTATCGGCCACGGCAAACAGTGCCAACGGGCCGGACTGGTCGAGCAGCAACACTACCGACTTGCCCTGTTTTTCCAGGGCGAACAGTTTTTCTTCCAGCACCGGCGAGCACAGCCCCAGCTCTTCCACCAGACGGTGATTGCCCAGATGGTAGAGCTGGCCATCGATCTCGCCACGCACGCCACGCCCGCCCAGCGCGGCAAAGTTATCCACAATCAGCGGCGTGAATTGTTTATCCACAGCCGCGTTGGCGATCGCCAGCGAAACCGGGTGATCAGAACGTCCGGCCAGCGCGGCGGCAATGGCCGGGGCCAATTCGTCGGCGGTCGGGTCGAGTGACAGGTAATCGGTCTGCACCGGCTTGCCATGGGTGATCGTTCCGGTCTTGTCCAGAGCCAGGTAGTCGAGCTTGTAACCACCCTCCAGGTACACACCGCCTTTCACCAGAATACCCTTGCGCGCAGCGGCTGCGAGACCGCTGACGATGGTGACCGGGGTCGAAATCACCAGTGCACATGGGCAGGCAACCACCAGCAACACCAGCGCCCGGTAGATCCAGTCGAACCACAGAGCGCCCATGAACAGCGGTGGGATCACCGCAACCGCCAGCGCCAGGATGAACACCGCGGGGGTATAGATTTTCGAGAAGCTGTCCACGAAACGCTGGGTTGGCGCCCGGGCACCCTGGGCCTGCTCGACGGCATGAATGATGCGCGCCAGAGTCGAATTGTTGGCGGCAGCGGTCACCGTATATTCCAGGGAACCGGCCTGGTTGATGGTGCCGGCGAACACTTTGTCGCCAATGGTTTTCTCCACCGGGAGGCTCTCGCCAGTGATCGGCGCCTGATCAATCGTCGAGTTGCCCGCGATCACCTCGCCGTCCAGGCCGATGCGCTCGCCGGGACGAACCCGCACCCGCGCCCCGAGCTCAATGGTCTTTACATCGCGGGCCACCCAGCTGCCATCGGCCTGCAGCACCGTTGCCTGCTCCGGGGTCATCTGCATCAGCCCACTGATGGCATTGCGCGCACGGTCCAGGGATTTGGCCTCGATCAACTCGGCCACCGTGAACAGAAACATGACCATCGCCGCTTCCGGCCACTGGCCAATCAGGATCGCGCCGGTTACGGCGATACTCATCAGCGCATTGATATTCAGGTTCAGGTTTTTTAGCGCGATCCAGCCCTTTTTGTAGGTGCCAAGGCCGCCACTGAGAATCGAAACCAGCGCGACGATCGCTACTACCCAGTCTGGCGCGGCGGATGTGAAATGAATCACTTCGGCCAGCAATGCGCCGACACCGGACACCGCCAATGGCCACCATGGCTTTTTACCCGGTGCCGGCGCGAGTGTTTCAACACCCTCTTCCAATGGTTCGGCGTGCATGCCGAGGGATTTGATCGCCTCGACGATGGGTTCGGTGCCGGGCAAATCGTGGGTCACCCCAAGCACCCGATTGATCAGATTGAACTCCAACTGCTGCACGCCGGTCAGTTTGCTTAGCTTGGCCTGAATCAGCGTCTGTTCCGTTGGGCAGTCCATCGCCTCAATGCGAAAACTACTCAGTCGAGCCCCAACCGTTGGCGTCTCGCTCAATTTGACCTGAGCAGGCGCCGTCATTTTGGATGAACAGCAGGAGTCGCCGTGACCGCCATGGTCGTGCGTTTGCACTGCTTGCAGCTTGTGGCTGTTATCGTGATCAGCCCCGGATTTGTGGGAGTGCAGGGAATCGCTCATTGGTCGTGTCCATAAGAGTGCCTGTTGCCTAGTTAAGACCCTGTAGCCACTATAGGGTCAAGCACCTATTTGGAGATTTTCAGGATGAAGATTGGAGAGCTGGCAAAACTCACCGATTGTGCCGTGGAAACCATCCGCTATTACGAGCGCGAAGGCCTGTTGCCACTGCCTGCCCGTAGCGATGGCAACTATCGGGTTTATACCCAGGCCCACGCCGAGCGCCTGACCTTCATCCGCAATTGCCGCACCCTCGATATGACCCTGGAAGAAATCCGCAGCCTGCTGGCCTTTCGCGACAGCCCGCAGGATCAGTGCGAGAGCGTCAATGCGCTGATCGACGAGCATATTCACCATGTGAAAGCTCGAATCGACGGCTTGCTAGCCTTGCAGACACAACTGCTCGACCTGCGCCAACGCTGCAGCGAAGGGCCGAATATCGATCAGTGCGGGATTTTGCAGCAGCTGGAAGTGAGTGGCGCGGTTGTGGCAACCGAGGTGGAGCATTCCCATGTCGGCCGCAGTCACGGCCACTAAAAACCGCGCAAAACCAAATGTGGGAGCGGGCTTGCTCGCGAAGAGGCCGTGTCAGTCGATAGAGATGTTGACTAACCGACCGCTTTCG